>NZ_JAWWCF010000051.1:0-16944 GCF_033720595.1 Lishizhenia sp.
ACCCTTCACTTTGTTTGCTATTTTCCCGAACTGGTTAAGTAAATTACCACAATCAGGTGGGTGGTTAAACTCAGTAAAAGTAGTTTTAGGTTTTGTTGAAATTGCGTTAGGATTAAAGTTCTTAAGCGTTGCCGACCAAACTTACCACTGGGGAATCTTAGACAGAGAAGTATACATCGCTCTTTGGATTGTTGTATTTACTTTAATGGGCTTCTACTTAATTGGAAAAATCAAGTTCTCGCATGATTCTGACATGCCATATGTTAAGGTTCCAAGATTATTCATGGGTATAGCTGTATTCTCATTTGTAGTGTACTTAACTCCTGGATTAATTGGCCACCCATTAAAAGCTTTATCAGGATATTTACCACCAATGTCTACGCATGACTTTGATTTAATGGGAGCCGTTAACGGTACAGACGAATATCAGTGTGAAGGAGATGTGTTGTACAGCGACTTCTTACACCTTCCGCATGGTATTGCAGGTTACTTTGATTTAGATCAAGCCAAAGCATGTGCGAAGGCACAAGACAAACCTGTTTTCATTGACTTTACAGGTCACGGTTGTGTAAACTGTAGAGAAATGGAAGCCAAAGTTTGGAGTGATCCAGAAGTGTTGAAATTATTGAAAGAAGAGTTCGTTGTAGTAGCACTTTACTGTGATGATAAAACTGTTTTACCAGAAGATCAATGGTATGAATCTAAGGTTGATGGTAAAATGAAAAAGACGATTGGAGATCAAAACTTAGACTTCCAGATTTGTAACTTTGATAATAACGCTCAACCTCTATATGTAACTTTAGACCAAAGCGGTGACTTGTTAGCAAGTCCGGTTGCATACGATACTGACGTAGAAAACTTTAAAAACTTCTTGAAATTGGCAATCTCTAATTACAAGATGAATAAATAATATTGTTACGAAAACAAAAAATCCCGTTATTTAGATAACGGGATTTTTTTATGCTTAAAATTTACACCACTATACTACTTACACTCCTTTTGTTTTCCCATAGCATGGGACAAGGACCTTCAATTGTTATACAACGTGTAAAAACATGTATAGAACCAGCCTATGATTTCGTAAACAATTGCATAGAACAAAGAGTAATTTATAGAAACAAGAGCTACGTTAAACTGTATTACCTCGGACATCTTAGACATAGCGTTTTGAAAAAAAAACACAGACTGTATTATGCGCGGGTGAATGCTGACTCAAGCTTAAGTCACCGCAGAGTATATTGGAAAAGAGCCTTGCGCAGAGATAGTATTATTGGGAAATATTATACACTGATTTTAGCAAAAGATTACGATAACTATACACTTTATTACAAAGAAAAAAAGAAGCAATGTGACCTTTGTGCCGATGAAGAAAAAATTCTTTATCTGGACGAACCTGTTCCTAAAACCGTTAAAAGAGATCCTATTATTTTCAACAATGCCTTCTATAAACATCCGCTACTGAAACCGAATTATTTGCTTATTAAAATAAATAAGCAGTTTATACCACATCCCGAGCTCTATTTTGAGGATAGTTTAAAATTAGAAAAGGTAAAATGGAAAGAACCTCGGTGGCGAGAAAAAGGGTATTATTATGCGCTAATTCCAGTTACTAGAAACAACCTAGGTACGAAAGTAGGTCCAATTGTATACAAAGAACAAATTCACTGCCCATACGAACCAAAACCGTCGCCTCCTACCTTTAACGTAAATCCAGATAGGTCCGTAGGAAACTATTTCTCTGGATTAAAAATGGACATGGGTTTCATTCCTCATATCCAAAGTCAGTTTGTTTCTCTCGGCTACCATAAACGTTTCAACAGACAATCTCTAAACCTTTCACTTCAGTACTCATCAAGCCATCTGATAACCCCTCGCCTACAATATCAATTTTACCTTGTCAACAAAAGAAATTATAATCACTTAAGATACTCCTATAACGCAAGTTACTATGACTACTTCACCTTAAAAAAGATACAACCCCTGACCTATACTCAATTATATCTCGGAACCGAATATTTTGCGGGTAAAATAAATGAAGAATGGTCAGCATTTCAAAGACTTTATATAGGATACAACAAACAAGTTGGCTATCTCAATATTTACATGAATTATGGGGTGAATGGAGTATTCAATCAACTCCCGAGAACTACACGCTATCTTGAGCTAGGATTAAAAATCAATATTCCTTTAAAAAGACAACCCCTTGTACAAATTTAAAGACGCTTGAGACCAATTCTTTTACGTTCAACATCCAAACTCACCACTTCCACATTCACATGCTCATTAAGTCGAATATAATCACTCGGATCTTCCACAAATGTATCCGCCAATTGTGATTTATGAATAAGTCCGTTTTCTTTGATTCCAATATTCACAAAAGCTCCAAAGTTGGTTACATTGGTCACTATTCCTCTCAGCTTTCTTCCTACACTTAAATCTGCTATTGAATTTATGCTTTGGTCAAACTCCAAGACTTTCACTTTATTTCTTGGATCTCGACCTGGTTTTTGGAGTTCCTGAATCACATCGTTAAAGGTATACGCTCCCACGTAATTAAAATCCTCATGGTTCAATTTCGATAGCATTTCTTTATCACCGAGAACATCGGCTACTTTCATTTTCTTGCGCTTTGCAATCTCTTCCACTAACGCATACTGTTCTGGATGCAAAGCTGTATTATCCAATGGATTTTCACCCTCTCGAATGCGCAAAAAGCCAGCAGCTTGTTCATAGGCCTTCGCCCCTAACCTTTTCACTTTAAGAAGATCCTTCCTATTTTCAAATCTACCTTCTTGATTTCTATAAGCAACGATATTCTCAGCTAATCCAAGCCCCAAACCTGAAACATGCTGCAAAAGGTATGGAGATGCTGTATTTAAGTCAATCCCAACACTGTTTACACAAGAAACAACCACGTCATCTAGGGCCAGCTTAAGTTTGTTTTGATTAACGTCGTGTTGATATTGTCCTACCCCTAAAGATTTAGGATCTATCTTTACCAATTCAGACAATGGATCCATTAAGCGTCTTCCTATCGAAACAGCCCCTCTTACGGTTACATCATATTCTGGAAACTCTTTTCTGGCAATTGGACTCGCTGAATAGATAGAAGCACCGTCTTCATTTACAGAGAAAACTTGAACATCTCTATCAAAATGTATGCGTTTTACTAAGTGTTCTGTTTCTCTCCCTGCCGTTCCATCACCTATAGCTATAGCTTCAATTTTATAAGCTTGCACCAACTGGGCGATTTTACTCTTCGCTTTAGCCTGATCTTTTTGCGGTGGATGAGGGTAAATAGTGGTATTGGTCAACAACTTTCCATTCTCGTCCAAACAAACAACTTTACAACCTGTTCTGAAACCAGGATCAATGGCCAATATTCTTTTTTCTCCTAAGGGAGGTGCCAATAAAAGTTGTCTTAAATTTTTTGTAAAGACCTTTATTGCTCCTTCGTCTGCTTCTTCCTTCTTACGCGCAAGAAATTCATTCTCTATACTCGGTGCTAACAAACGTGAATAAGCATCCTCTGCGGCCTCTAAAACCAAGTCACTTGAGGCATTATTTCCCTTTACAAAAAATCGACGTAGCAAATGTTGCACGTCTTCTTTATCAATCTGTAATTTCACGCGTAAAAAACCTTCGTTCTGTCCACGTGTAATCGCCATAAACCTGTGAGAAGCACAACGCTTTAAACTTTCTTCAAAAGTGAAATAATCTTTATACTTCGCGGCTTCTTCCATTTTAGTTTTCACCACTTTACTCACCAAAACACCCTTTGAGGCGTACATTTTACGCAAGGTATTTCTCAACCCGATGTTTTCATTTATCCACTCAGCAATGATTTGCTTCGCCCCTGTTAAGGCAGCATCAATGCTATCTATTTCACCTTTTACGTATTTCTGTGCAATACCTTCTGGATTATTGGCATTCTGACTCATGATAATTTTCGCCAAAGGCTCCAGTCCATTCTTCCTCGCCTTTTCTGCAAGGGTAACACGCTTTTGTTTAAAAGGAAGGTATATATCCTCCAGACTACCTAAATCAAAAGTACTTTCAACTTTGAGCTTTAATTCCTCATTGAGCTTACCCAATTCTTTAATTCGTTTGAGTATGGTTGACTGTCTTGCTGTAATTTCATCATACTTTGTTGATTCATCACGAATACCAGTGATTTGAACCTCGTCTAAACCTTGGGTCATTTCCTTTCGGTAACGCGCAATAAAAGGAACTGTAGCCCCCTCTTCAAACAACTGCAAGGTTTGTTCGATTTGCTTGTTATTCAACCCCAGTTTCTCTACAATAAAATCAACTTTCAACATATACTCCGAATTGTGCGGATAAAAATAAGATAAGTGATGAAAGTAGCGGCAAAATGGTATACGGATATCCCCTCTCCCCCTTAATAATTTTTAATTTTACTCCCAGAAAAATAAGCCATGAAAAATTTTATCGAACAACTCAAAGTTATAGATCTATCAAGTGTTTTAGCCGGACCATCTGTTGGGATGTTTTTTGCTGAAATGGGAGCTGACGTTATAAAAATAGAACACCCAATTCATAAGGATGTCACAAGATCTTGGAAACTGGCCAATGAGGATAAAGAAAGTAATGTCTCCGCTTATTTTTCTGCTATCAATTACAAAAAGAAATACCAGGCCTTAAACCTTAAATCATCAGACGATGTAAATAATCTTAAAGCCTTAATAAAAGAGGCCGATTTACTTTTAATGAATTTCAAAAAAGGTGATCAAGAAAAATTTGGAATCACAGATGATGTTTTACAAAGCTTAAACCCAAAGTTGATTATTGGAAAAATCAATGGCTATGGAAGTGAAAGTGACAGGGTGGCTTACGACTTAATTCTTCAAGCCGAAAGTGGTTTTATGTCTATGAATGGAAAACCAAACAGTGGCCCTATAAAAATGCCCGTTGCCCTCATAGATGTATTGGCTGGACATCAATTGAAAGAAGGATTATTAAATGCATTATTAAACAGAACTATTACTCAAAAAGGAAGTGTTGTAACGGTTAGTTTATATGAAACTGCTGTTGCTTCATTGATGAATCAGGCTTCTAATTATTTAATGAATGATCACATACCGCAACGCATAGGTTCTTTACATCCTAACATAGCACCATACGGTGAAATCTTCACAACCAAAGATCAGAAAGATTTGACTTTTGCCATAGGTAACGATAATCAATTTCAAAAGCTTTGTGCCTTTCTAGGTCTAGAAAAACTTCCTTTGGATGAAAAATTCTCAAACAATGTAAACCGTATTGCCCATCGTAAGGAATTAGCAACCATCCTTGCTGAAAAGGTTTCGTGCGTAGATTCAGCAGATGTTATGGATTACTGTTTATCACAAAACATACCTGCAGGCATTATTCGTAACCTAAAAGAAGTATTTGAAAACCCACTGGCCCAAGAAATGATAAGAGAAGAAGAGATAGAAGGAAAATTGACACGTCGTGTTTCCAGCATCTCCTTTAAAACGAAAGAATCCTAAGCCTTTTTCGCCTGTTTCACATTCTTAGTAATTCGCTTTGTAATGTAGTTATAGATTAAACGTCTATCGCTAGGATTAAGCTTTCTCCCAAAACTATAGGTTTTACCCAAGTGTTCAAATTCAATACGCGGCGTACCTGCTACCCAAGGTGAATTCTCAAAAATGTTTTGAAAGCTATTGTCTTTCAATTCTACCTCGCGCATTTTGCTGATATTCTCTAAAAACAAACGATTGGATTTACCGTATGATCCTGTAGCTTTCTTTAAGATTAATTCGTGATCATTAATTTTTATAAGCTCCTTACCGAAGTATTGATACAAGGTAGTCTTGCCAACACGTACAGCAAAATACAACCAAAAAGCCATAAAGATGAACAGCACAATTTGTTGGTTTTCTTCGTATCCTCTAAACAATTCAGAAGTAACATATGCACCAATGGCTAACCACAGGATAAACCAAAATCCAATTAAGTGCTTTTTCCATCCTATAGGTTCTGGATAAATAACAAAAGAAAGGGAATCCTTTTGATCTACTACACTGGTTCTTTTGCCTATCCACTTCATACGAATCTTTTTTGCAAAAATAACAGACACCAGACATAAAACAAAAAAAGGCATCCGAAGATGCCTTTTTCATTGTTGTTATTTTAATTATTTAATGACAGAGATTGTCCCGGTCCAAGTATACTTATTATCGTCAATTCTATCTTTCGTTCGAATTGTCCATGCATAAGCTCCATCTTTTACAACTTTACCTTGGTAGGTACGATCCCATCCTTTGTCTGGATCATGTGATACGAAAATCAACTCTCCCCAACGGTTGTATATTTCTAACGTGAAATCATAAGGATCTATACCCATAATTTGAACCTTAAACGTTTGGTTGTATTCATCACCATCCGGAGTAAAGGCGTTGGGCGCATATATCACAACATCACTAACTACACTAACCGTCGTGTAAGCTGTATCCTGACATCCAAAATCATTTTCAACTACCAACATTACTTGGTACTCTCCTATTTCTAAATCAGGGTAACTTACTTGTGGATCCCATTGTGTAGAAGAACCATCTAAAGCTCCTGTAAACGTCCACCATAAGTTTGTAGCATCTACCGAACCATTCGCTGTGAAGCTAAAGTTAGGATCGAACATAGAAGCTTCAGAAGGAGATACAGAGATATTAGCCAAAGGATAATCGAATACTTCTATCATATCTGTAAACACCTCTGTGTATGTACAACCATAAATAGAGGTTGTAGTAACCGTAACGGTGTATACCCCAGGGTTTTCAAACACATTACTTACATCTAACAAGTTATCTTCAGTAACAATGTTTCCATCACCAAAATCATAAGTTACCGAAGCAACATCAGAAGATGGTGTGTTGTTGGAGAAGGTAACTGGAACAGGATAACATCCACTGTTCACATCCGGTTGAATATCTGCAACGATATCTTCTGGGAATTCAATTGTGAAACACTCAGTAACTGTTGGCGAACCACACGTCTCACTCAATTCCACACAGTATTGCGTTGGAGAAGTGGTTGGTGTTAAAGAAACATTTTGCCCTACTTGATCCTGAGTTCCATTTGCATACCAAGTATATACTAACTGAGAACTACCTCCAGTACCTTGAGCACTTACAGGCAAAGTAAATCCATCACAAATAATAGTATCGTTTGGCCATGCAGTTAACTGCAAAGGAGCTGGTTCTACCAGAGCAAACATCGTATCTTTTGTACATCCATTTAAACTCTCAACCGTAACATTATAAGTTCCAGGTGCTAAGTTTGTAAATTGGCCCGTTTGGTTAAACTGAGCACCACCAGGTCCATTAATTGTATACGTAACTCCATTAGGATCTGTAATCGTAACTTGTCCATCGTTGGCCGAGTTACAGGTAATATCTGTTGGGGTAATTTGAATATCAAAATCTACAACCGTTACATCAATGAATGCAGTGTCAGTACAAGAAGTACCCACAACGTGCGCATAAGTTCCTGAAGGCATAGTTGCCGGATCAAATGGCATTTGAATAACATTCAATGCTGTATCCAACCATTGCTCATTTGTTTGTTCTGCATTTGGCCCCAAGTAAGTAAATAAATCTTCTGGTGCATCGTAAGAACAGAATAAGATGCTGGTATCATTTCCAGGATTCGCTGTAGTTTCTATAGAAATCACCATCGAATCAGTTGTATTACAAAGCGGGTGACCTGTAGGATACATGTTTAAATACATAGTTACCTGTTGCGAAACCGTTGCAATCGGATCACTAATCGTTGCATCATTCAATATTGCAGAAGGTGTCCATTCAAAATCTAGATCTCCTAAACAATCTCCTACGAATGTAAATGTTTGAGAAGTTGGAGTTTGACCATTTTGTCCATATTGAACCACAACTCCACCCGTAGGATCATAAAGTATGATCTCACACTCATTCGTATTTCCTCCTGTACCTATGAACGATAAACTGTATGTTGCACCATGGGGTATAGATAAAGTATACTCAACCCAGTCACCTCCATTTTGCGCATTCGTTAACGTATAGTTTGTTATCGTACCGTTAATGTTGACATTGATTGAATTTCCTTGCCATCCATCTCCCCATGTATCATCTAACCTTAAGACATAGTCACAAGTAGAAACACCTGCTATACCACCTTCAAGTTGAACTTGGTTATTTGCCGATAAACAAATTGTTGTATCCATACCTGCATCAGCTTGAGGGTTATCCTCCACTGTTACAACTACAGACGAATCATTCGTACATCCAAAATCATCTACCACATAGTAGTCATACGTATAAGCTCCTGCTTGCGTAATATTCGTTGTTAATGTATTTCCATCTGGTGTAATTGAACCAATCATTGCCGAAGCAGGATCCCAGTAAGATGAATCTGAATTATTTCCTATCCCAGGTTCAAATGTCGTCACTGGAGGATATAAACTTGGATCAAAATTCACAGCAAATGTAGTAATCATACCATCATCAATTCCCCAGTTATCCACCACATTTATGGACCATGTACCATTTAAAGGACAACCGATTAATCCTGACAAAGGATTTACAGAAGCATAATTACCAGCTGGCAATGCTCCTCCTACGGTTGGAGCTGCAATCCAAGTTGTAGTAGCCGTTGGTGTAAAACAGTAGGTCCACGGTGTTCCTTGTGTTGCTGGATCATTACAATCAATATTAGTAGCCTGTACTGGAATACCCAAGTTTGTACCCCCTCCACCTTGTTGGTGCATGATTACTGACTGACCATTAGGACATTCGATAGAAATTACAAGGTCACCCATAAACGAGTGCTCTATGTCTAAACATATACTTTGTAAATCAGAAATAGTAGACAAGGTAGCTCCAGCAGCAAAACCAGTCTGAATTAAATCAATGGTTTGGGCCTGTCCTGTCATATTATCGTATAAACAACCATCTGTTACAGAGTTTGAACCTGGGAATCCAGACCATTGTACGGGATAAGATTGAGGCGTAGCCACCAAACTTATTTGTTCTCCTAAACACAAAGTTGTATCGGCAGGGAAACCTGTAAACGTAGGTTCTGTAGCCACATAAACTTTTAAATCTATCAGGTTAGGATTCGTACATCCATTATCATCGGTTACATAAAGTTGTACACGGTATTCTCCTGGACTATCATAAGCATGACCAACATTTTGTCCGTTGGCATTTGTTCCATCCATGAAATCCCATTCATAATCAACCAATGAAAAACCTGCCTGTGCAATAGAACCATTATCGGCAAAATTGATTACTTCGCCCACACATGCAGCAATACTATCTGCAGTATCCCCATTTGAAATTATACCCGCAGCATAAGGATCAGCACAAGGTGCCGTACAGGTTACTGCAGCTGTATACATACCAGCAGGTCCAACTGCGTTTGAAATAAATTGTATGGTAATACAACCTGAAGTATTGGTTGCACTTGCTTGGAATACTGTATTCGAAGAAACACTATTTCCTGTATAAGATCCAATTACCGGTGCAGCTGTACTATTTCCATCATAAATTATCATTGAATCTACAGCACCAGTAGCGTCTGGAGTTAAATCTAAATCGAATAAATTAAATTGTAAATAAATCGTATCATTTAGAGTCGAAGGACAAAAGGTAACTGTTACATTCTCATTATTTCCGTAACCTGATCCTCCTTGACCACCTGAATCAATAATAAATTCATCACATGTACTTACAGTGGTGTTGTTTGCAGCAGCATTCATAACCGTTGAGGACTGTTGTCCAAAAACAACGATGCTGGTAAACATAAAAATGATTGATACTAGTTTTTTCATTCTGTTTATAGTTTTCTCGATAAACTTGCTTTCGGTTTAAATACCCCAACAAATTGTACAACAACTGTATTATGGGCCTCCTTTAAATTCTTAACAAGTTCACTTACACTTGGTTCAATTTTGAAACGACAATATATCCTGATAGTTGCCAATTTAACCATGAATAACACAATAATAAATTGGAATAACTAAGATGCTGACAACAATACGATAATACTGAACGCAACTGTTTAATATTTAACCTAAATAAATTTAAACGATTGTAAATATAACACTATCACTGAAACAAAAAAAGGGAAGAACACAATTGTCCTTCCCTATTCATTAATCAAGTTTTCTTTATCTAATCACAGTAACATTTCCTGTAATAACGGTTCTTTCATCATTACCCAGAGACTTGTATTCTATTCTCCAAGTATAAATACCATCTTCAACAATTTTACCATTATATGTACCATCCCAATAACCTTTGGCATCATTGGAGATAAATATCTGTTCTCCCCATCTGTTATAAATTACCATTTGGAAATCGTACGGATCGAAACCACTCGTAAATACCGGTTGGAAAATGTTGTTAAATGGATCTCCGTTCGGTGTAAATGTATTTGGTATATAATAAATTGTTTGTCCTGATAAAATAACTGGATGAATAATTTTATCGATACATCCATATTGAGATACAGCCGTTAGTTCAACATTGAAACTAGCACTAGTAATTCCATCAAACTCATAAATTGGGTTTTCATCAGTAATAGAATCTGTACCATCACCAAAACTCCAATAGTAATTCGTTGCTCCTGTAGATTCATTGTAGAATTCTACCGTACTTTCTATATTATCAATTAAGAAAGTAGAAGCGTCAAACGCAGCATCAGGCAATGGGTATACAGTGATGAAACCTGGTTCTAAAAGCGTACTCGTACATCCATTTGTACTTGTCACGGTTAACTCTATGTCATAAGAACCTGAATTATCAAAAGTATATACTACATCTTCACCCGTGTTTGTAATTACTTCACCATTAATAAACCACTCACACGTCCCAATATTTCCTTGGGTTGTATTAGAGAAAGTAACTGTTAATGGCATACATCCATCTGAAACATCAGAAGTAAATGAAACGTCTGGTAATGCTTCAACAGTAACCACTACTGAGTCTGTATTAACACAACCATTAGCATCCGTACCCTCTACTGTGTAAGTTACCACTCCTACAGGAGGAGCAAAAGCCACGGCATCTTGTACATTGTTATCCCAAAGGTAAGTTTGGGCTCCTTGACCTGCTAGCGTTACATTATCATTTTCACAAATTAGCTGATCTGTACCTGCGTAAACGTTTGGCAACGGATTTACAACAATTTCAAACGTATCGTTGACAACATAATAACACGTAGCATCAAACAAAGTATCGATGATATAAAGTCCCTCTGCATTTCCTAAATTGAAATCTGTAGTGTTAGATGTTGCTACTGTAGGTGTACCATCGATAGTATAATGTACTTCGAATGGTCCTGTTCCTGTAACATCAAATACAATATCTGCCACACTATCTCCGGCACAATATGTTCCCGTACCAGAACCTCCTAGGTAAACTGGTGCAATCGGAGAAGTAAAGTACAATGTATCTGCACATGTGTCTTCATCCACAAAGAATACCATTACTTCTAAAGGTGTACCATCAGAAGGTATACCGGTAATTAAGTAGGTGTATGTTGAATCTTCCGTAAATGGACCAGAAATATTATCTGTATACACCCCAGATCCATTTGTTGCTTGGAATACCAAGTCACCTGTAGCTGGATTATCCAAGAAAAGAACATCTCCTTCTACATTGAACGTTCCATTACCTTGACATGTATCAATTGCAGCATTGAAACTCATGATTTCACATCCACAGTTTGTGATGTAAACTCTCGTAGTATCTGTAGCTGAACATCCAGTTGCAGTATTAGTTAATGTACCAATAAAGTTTTGAGAAGTATCTCCCATACATGCCTGAGGGTTGGCTAATGTATTATCATTCATTTGTGCTGCTGGCTCCCATACATATGTGTATGCTGGTGGGGCACATGTCATAGATATTTGATCCAAACTCCAGTTATCAGCAACTGCTGATGCAGTGTGCTGCGGTTGTGTCCATTTAAACTGAACAGATGCACCTTGAGCACCCGCCGGTAAGTTTACATTATAACATTTCCAACTTGGTGAAACATCCCAAATAGATTCATCATATACGGCAATTGTTGTCCATGGACCTCCATTTGCACTGTATTGAAGAAGAACATCTTCACCCGCTCCGGCATTACCACAACCACCTGTACTAAATTGATTCCCCATATACAAACAGAAAGAAATCACAGTACATGATTGCGTATTCACGGCATTTGTAACAGCTTCTCTATCTCCGGTACCGTTAAAGAACAATGAGTTTTGGTAGTAACTAGAACAACCTGAACCTATCGCTCCTCCCGTAATTTGATCCCACATCGTAGTGTTCGTTGAAGGGTCAAAGTCATCTTCAACTCCTTGTGGTCCTAAGTTAGCAGGTTGGATATCTAAAGTTGTACAATCAAAACAACCAACACTGTCTGGACTGGCAGTCGCTGTAGCAGTCATTTCTGTTACAATTACATTGACATCCACTTGACATGAATCAGCATCATCTGTAAAGTAAACGGTATACGTTTCATCTGTTTGAGGAGCAACGCTTACAACGTTAGTATCTGGATTCGACGGTAAATGCAACCAATCGTAGTGATAATTACAATTACCTTGTAAAATTTCTACATTATCTATACCCCAGTGATCATTCACTGTAGATGACGCTTGTGGTTGAGACCATTGAAAACTAACTGTTGTATCTGCTGGATTTGCAGGAAACGAAAAACAATAAGTTGCCCAACTGTAATAAGGTCCTGATATATTACTTGTCGGTTGAAAGTAAAAAATGGTATCATCCCATGTTGTACCTCCATCGTGTGAAGCAACAAAGTACACACCTTCATCTGGTAAATCAGGGTCTTCACAATCTCCTCCGGGTACATCATCACCTGCAAAGTCTAAGTCAAAACAAACTTGACCTCCACATGATAAATCAAAAGAGTTTGTAGCTAATGTTCTAGGGAAAGGTACATTTCCAAACCAAGCTGAAGAAGTACCATCTAAAGAAGGCCCACACGGGTTGTTAAACTGAACAGTCGCCGAAGTAGACCATCCTGCACCAATTTGATTTCCGTTAAAATCGGTAGAAAGAACTGGCGAACCAGCTAACCCTACAGCTGTTAATTCTAAGGTATCTCCACAAAATATTGTAATTGGGGATATCGGGTCTACGGATAACTGACAAGGCTGAGTCTGTGCACTCACCCATTGTGATCCAGTAACTAATAGCAGAAGTAATACGAATATCTTTTTCATTCTAAGAGTGGTTTTATTGCACGGTAACATTACTAAACACAACGTTTGTTAACTCATCATCTGTCATTCCAGGTACCAATTTTGTAAACCTATCGAACAACATTAATGCGTTCTCTTTATTTGTTGCTGATCCTTCAACACTTTCATTCGGTGCTAAAGTCAAACTAAAATTATTTTCTTGGTGGTCTAGCCTTTTACAGTTCCAACATACATCGTTTCTGTAAAACGCTCGTGTGAAATTGAAAGTCTTTGTTTCTGTATTCGTGTTTGTTACTTTAAAAAATACGAACAACGCATTTCTTCCTGAATGAACAATCTTCTCTTGTTTATACTCTACTGTAATTCCTTCGTAGTTTCCGAAAACCTGCCAATCACTGGTTGGATTAAAACTCGTTTGAACTTCAGTTGTTTGTACAGCACTCATATCAACTCCCGCAAAGGATAAAGACAAGACTGCCGCAAATAGTAATAAAACTTTCATTATTATACAGTTAAAATTATTTCAAATAGGCTTAAAAATAAGTTAACAAAAAAGAATAAAACACAATTCTCTAACTAGAATACGTCTCCTCTTATTTGATTCACAAATCCTACTACTCCTGTGTAAATATTAACAGGGTTGATAGAATTATTTGCCTTTCGTTAGTAAAACGATAATAGATTATATCGGTTGCTCTTTTCAAAGAAAAAAATCAAGATTTAATGATCCAATCTAAATCTTTCTTGAGCAGAGATAGCGTTTTCGCCTCCTGTGAGTTCTCTTCAACCTTGAAGTCATACTCCCAACCTGCAATTTTTGGTAATGACATGAGAATAGATTCAATTCTTCCACCTGTTTTTAAACCAAAGGCTGTTCCTCTGTCGTGTACCAAATTAAATTCTACGTAGCGTCCTCTTCGAATATTTCGCCATTGCTCATGTTCGGGCAATACTTCCTTATCTTTTCCTAAATCATTTTGCTCTTTATACAAGGCAGCAAAAGCATCTCCTAAATCGATTGCAAAATCTAACATGCTTTGCTTCTCTTCTTCAGAATTGGTTTTTATATGATCATAAAAGATACCTCCTACACCCCTTGTTTCTTCACGGTGAGGAATGTAAAAGTACTCATCCGCCCATTTTTTATAATCTGGATAAAAGTTTGGGTTGTAGCGATCGCAAATATCTTTTAGCCCTTGGTGAAACATTGCTGCCTGCTCTGGAATAACATAGTGAGGGGTCATGTCAATTCCACCACCAAACCAATGAACACCGTTATCCATTTCAAAATAACGTACATTCATATGCATGATAGGAACATGTGGATTGTGGGGGTGAAGTACAATAGAGACGCCCGTGGCAAAGAACTCTTTTCCATCGAGTTTCAATTGCTTTTTCATCATCTCACTTACAGGTCCATGAACTGCTGAGAAGTTGACACCACCTTTTTCGAGTACATTTCCATCTTGAATGATTCGGGTTCTCCCTCCTCCTCCCTCTGCTCTTTCCCAGAGGTCTTGATGAAATTTTGATTTTCCGTCTAGTTCTTCTAACCTGCTACAAATTCTGTCTTGCAACAGCTTGAACTGTTCTTTAATATACTCTTTGGTTAATGACTTTTCCAACTCTCTTGATTTCAAAATTCTCTTGTTTCAATATAAAACAAGTTCCGTTTTCAGTTCCGTTCCCTACTCCTCTTGACTCTAGTCGAATATCATTCATTAACCCTTCGTTTACGTTGCGCATTAAAAGGTATTGACTTAAGTACGCGTACGTAACATCAAATCCTTGAACAGCATATTTCGATGGGTCTGCATTGTATGCTTCTCTATAGTCTAACACAAATTTCTGCATAGACGGCGTTGAATAATCCAAGTGATTGGGAGATGCATAGTGCAACTGGAATCTGTTCTTATAATAATTACTTAAATCATCAAACTTCATCCAATCATTTATACCAACAACCGCTACTCTGGCATCCTCATGAATACGTTGATTCTTCACTCTATTAAGTGTTGTTAAGAAACGCATTGCATGTGCTTTGTCCGAAGATAAATCTACAAACACGGTTAAGGTATCGTTTATTATTGCTGCTGACAATTCTTTACCAGCATCACTAAGTTGCACTTCCTTTAAGATAGCCCTGTAAGATTGTGGAGTTGTTAATCTATTAAATTCCTCTCTAAACACTCTATAAGCATCATTATCTTTGGCTAAACCACTCTTCACGAGAACAACATTATCATCTCCATGTTCTAAGGCATAGTAATGTGCTAAAGATTTAATCAATGTTAAATCAGAAGGTATTGCAAAGCTTACGTAAGGATTACTCTTAAGCACAGAAGTATTAGCATTAAATGGAACAATCAGCCTTGCGTTATTTAGTTTTGCCCAATTTGCAACAGGTGTAATAGTTTGGTTAAATAATGGTCCTATGATGATATCTGTATTCTTAAACTCATAAGACTTGAGAATATTTGCGACCTCTGTAGCACTCGCTTTAGAATCATAGAATTTCACTTCTGCGGTAAGACCTAACTTCGCCAATGAGTCCAAAGCCATCTTTGCTCCCATATAGAAGTCAACCGACAGATCCGTTAATTTATTCAATTCTGTTGCAGGAGTAATCATACCTGATAATACTTCAGGATTTTTTGTAATGTGGAAGGGTAGTATTACTGCTACCTTATATTTTGATTTTTGCTCAAACTTAGGAGCAACATAATTAGAGTCTGAAATAAATGGAATTGTATTCTCCTTAAACACAGGAGCCTCTTCCTTTCTTGGGATAACCAGTACTTGACCAACTTTGATTTCTCCATTTTCAATATCATTTTCTCTCACGATATCTAACATGGTTACTTTGTGAGCCAAAGCAATTCTATACAAAGTTTCTCCCTTTTGAACCGTGTGTGTTTCAACACTATCCGGCCATTGTACAACTAAGGTATTCGGAACTAAGGGTTGATTATTTAATTCGGGTTGTGGATCTTCTTTTTCTACCTGATTATTTGTAGGGGTAGAAAGCTCTAAGCTTGGTATTTTTAATTGCTGCCCAATTTGTAGTCCTTGATCTGAACCGGGGTTCAATGCTACAATATCTGCAACAGAAACATCGTAAAGACGAGATATCCCATATAGGGTCTGCTTCGCCTCTACGATGTGAATTTTATAGGTTTGAATATTGGAATTTTCGATAGGGATATAAACAACCTGCCCCACCTGAAGCCCTGCCTCAGCGTTAGGATTAACAGCAACTATTTCTGCAATAGTCACCTCATATTGTCTATGTAAACTATAGAGTGTGTTACCACTTTCCACAACATGAACGAGACATTTCTTCCCGTTCACCATTGTTGTTTCTATTTTATCCTTTTTGTCGGCATCTCCTCTTTGTGCAAAAAGCGATGTTGCCAACAACATCATAACTACAATTCCAATTAATTTCATTCAATTATTCCCATTCAATGGTTGCTGGTGGTTTAGAGCTAATGTCGTAAGTAACTCTATTAATACCTTTCACCTGATTAATGATCTTGTTCGATACTTTCGCCAAGAATTCGTAAGGTAAGTGACACCAATCTGCCGTCATACCATCCGTTGATGTTACAGCTCTTAAAGCAACCGCATTTTCATACGTTCTTTCGTCTCCCATAACCCCTACAGATTGAATTGGTAGGAAGATAGCACCTGCTTGCCAAACATCGTCATACAAT
>NZ_JAWWCF010000052.1:0-16519 GCF_033720595.1 Lishizhenia sp.
AATATATCAACACCTCTACACAACGTATGAGTGCAATGGTGAATGGTTTAATGGAACACAGTAAACTAGGACACCATAGTAAGCTTGGAGAAGTTGATTTAAACAAAGTAGTAGAAGATGTTAAAATGGACTTAAGTTTTTCTATTCAACAAACTTTTACCCAGTTTCAATCTGAAAAACTTCCTGTAATTAAAGGATACCCTGTTGAATTACACCTATTATTTCAGAACATCTTTTCAAATGCGATAAAATTTAGATCTAAAGAAAGGATTCCCAATATTTCTATTTCCTACACAGAAAATGACAACTACTACATCGTAGAAATTAAAGACAATGGTATTGGAGTGAACCCAAAGTATAAAGAGAAGGTTTTTGCCATGTTCCAACGTTTACATGGACAAGAGGAGTACAAGGGAACAGGAATAGGATTGGCACATTGTAAGAAAATAGCAGAACTCCACAGAGGTACCATTGATATTAATGGAGAGGTGAACCAAGGTACAACCATCTCCTTCTGCATCAATAAGTTCTTATAATTCCAAAACCTACATAAGGTTAATCACATATTGGATATAAATTCAATCCTCTTTTTGAAAATCCCTCCTTCTTTTACATGAAAAGGGAATCATAACCGCTTTCTATTTTCATTCAAAGCACCATCTCAATCCTTTAAAAACAAAAAGGCCATCCTTTCGGACAGCCTTTTAAAATCAGTTATGTGAATTGCTTACATGTTTCTTCTGTACTGACCACCTACCTCAAATAAGGCTTCTGTAATCTGTCCTAAAGAAGCGTGTTTACAAACTTCCATCAATTGTTCGAAGATATTTTCATTAGAGATGGCTGCATTTTGGATTCTTGCAATTCCTTCTTCTATCTTTTCTTCTTTTACATTGTGCAATGCAGACAACATATCAATTTGGTAGTCTTTCTCTTCTTTCGTTGCTCTAATTACCTCTTTTGGCAATACAGTTGGCGAACCTTTAGAAGATAAGAAAGTATTTACCCCAATGATAGGGAACTCACCTGTGTGCTTCAATGTTTCGTAGTACAAGCTTTCTTCTTGAATTTTTGAACGTTGGTACATTGTTTCCATCGCTCCTAATACACCACCTCTTTCAGTGATTCTATCAAATTCAGTCAATACTGCTTCTTCTACTAAGTCTGTTAACTCTTCAATGATGAATGAACCTTGTAATGGGTTTTCATTCTTCGCTAATCCTAACTCACGGTTAATGATTAACTGAATAGCCATTGCTCTACGCACTGATTCTTCAGTTGGCGTTGTAATCGCCTCATCGTAAGCATTGGTATGTAATGAGTTACAGTTATCGTAAATCGCGTACAATGCTTGTAGCGTAGTACGGATATCGTTAAAGTCTATCTCTTGTGCGTGTAACGAACGTCCAGAAGTTTGGATGTGGTATTTCAACATCTGTGCTCTTGGGTTAGCTCCGTATTTCTTCGCCAAGGCTTTGGCCCAAATTCTACGTGCTACTCTACCAATTACCGCGTATTCAGGATCAATACCATTCGAGAAGAAGAACGATAAGTTCGGTCCGAAAGCATTGATGTCCATCCCTCTACTTAAGTAGTATTCTACATACGTAAATCCATTCGCTAAAGTAAAGGCCAACTGCGTAATTGGGTTAGCTCCTGCTTCTGCAATGTGGTAACCAGAAATAGATACTGAATAGAAGTTTCTCACTCCTTTATCAATAAAGTACTGCTGAACATCTCCCATTAAACGCAAGGCAAATTCTGTAGAGAAAATACACGTGTTCTGTGCTTGATCTTCTTTCAAGATATCTGCTTGAACTGTACCCCTTACTTTCGTTAAAGTCTCTGCTTTGATTTTTGCGTAAACGTCAGCTGGCAATACTTGATCTCCAGTAACACCTAACAACATCAATCCTAAACCGTCGTTTCCTTCTGGTAAGTCTCCTTGGTAAGTTGGACGTTGATCCTCTTTTCCTTTGTAGATCGCTTTGATTTTAGCTTCAACCTCAGCTTCCAAACCATTTTCTTTGATGTATTTCTCACATTGCTGATCAATAGCAGCATTCATGAAGAAACCTAACAACATAGGCGCAGGCCCGTTGATTGTCATAGAAACAGATGTTTTAGGATCCGCTAAATCAAAACCTGAGTATAATTTCTTCGCATCATCTAAACAACAAATAGAAACTCCGGCGTTACCAATTTTACCGTAAATATCCGGACGAATAGCTGGATCATTACCATATAAAGTAACAGAGTCAAATGCCGTAGACAAACGTTTTGCTGGCATCCCCAAACTTACGTAGTGGAAACGTTTATTTGTACGCTCCGGTCCACCTTCTCCGGCGAACATACGTGTTGGATCTTCTCCTTCACGTTTGAAGGGGAATAAACCTGCAGTGTAAGGGAATTCTCCGGGTACATTTTCTTGTAATGACCATTTCAAAATATCTCCCCAAGATCTAAATTTCGGTAAAGCTACTTTTGGAATTTGAGAGTGAGAAAGTGACTCTGTGTGTGTCTCTATGCTCAATTCTCTATCTCTTACCTTAAATTTAAATACTGGCTCTGTGTATTTTTTCACCTTATCTCCCCACGTCTGCAACGCTTCCCAATTGTGTGGATCTAAGTTCAATTTTTCTTTTTCGAAAGACTCTTGCAATCCTTTGATCAATCTGTCTTTGTCCTCAATATCAGACTCAGAAATTGTATCAATAGAACGTTGGATACTGTATAATCTATCCGCAGTTTCCACTTGTTGCTCTACCCACTTATCGTAAGCTCTGTTGTTCTCAGAAATCTCTGATAGGTAACGTGTACGCTCTGGTGGAATTACAAAGATCTTCTCAGACATCTCTTTCGTAATCTCGAAAGTAGACTCTAATTTAAATCCTGCCTTCTCTTTCAATGTATCCATTAACACTGTATAAAGTGTATTCATTCCAGGATCGTTGAACTGAGAAGCGATGGTTCCATGTACTGGCATGCTATCTACATCTGCATCCCATAATTGGTGGTTACGTTGGTATTGCTTACGTACATCACGCAAAGCATCCAAAGCACCACGCTTGTCAAATTTGTTCAATGCAATTACATCGGCGAAATCTAACATATCAATTTTCTCTAACTGTGTAGCTGCACCGTATTCTGGTGTCATTACGTAAAGAGAAACATCAGAGTGATCTAAAATTTCTGTATCCGACTGACCAATACCAGAAGTTTCCAAAATAATTAAATCGTATTCTGCTGCCTTCACAACTTGAATCGCCTCTGCTACGTGCTTAGATAACGCCAAGTTAGACTGACGTGTTGCCAAAGAACGCATGTAAACTCTTGGGTTTTTAATAGAGTTCATACGAATTCTATCTCCCAATAAAGCTCCTCCTGTTTTACGCTTAGATGGATCAACAGAAATTACAGCGATGTTTTTCTCTGGGAAGTCAATTAAAAATCTTCTTACCAACTCATCTACCAATGAAGATTTACCAGCTCCACCAGTACCTGTAATACCTAATACGGGTGTTTCTAACTTATCTGCCATGGCATGTACTTCCTCTAAAATTTCTTTAGATTCTTCTGGGAAGTTTTCAGCTGCAGAGATTACACGTGCAATGCTGTGCGCATCTTTTGAGGTAATTTTTGCTAAAGCACCGTTTACTTGATCACCTACAGGGAAATCACTTTTCTGAATCAAATCATTGATCATTCCTTGTAAACCAAGTTCACGCCCATCATCTGGGTGGTATATTCTTGTAATACCGTAGGCTTGTAATTCTTCTATTTCTGAAGGAAGAATGGTTCCTCCACCTCCACCAAAGATCTTGATGTGTGGTGCACCTTTCTCTTGCAAAAGGTCGTACATGTACTTAAAGTATTCTGTATGTCCCCCTTGGTAAGAAGTCATAGCAATTGCTTGTGCATCTTCTTGGATAGCACAATCAACTACTTCTTCCACACTTCTATCGTGACCTAAATGAATCACCTCACAACCTGTAGATTGGATGATTCTTCTCATTATATTGATGGCTGCATCATGACCGTCGAACAAAGACGCTGCTGTAACTATACGTACTTTGTTTTGCGGTTTATAAGGAGCTATTTTTTCCATAGTTTGTATCGTTATTGGTGTGGCAAATATAGGGTTTTAAAGCCATTTTGTAAAGACCTGCTTGCGTAAAGCGCATTACCTTACTAACAGATAATTAACAACGGTAAAAAGTATTTGTTTTCACATCTAAAATCTTCACTTTTGTGAGGTGGAAAAATTAAAAGGATCTCTATATGTTGCACTAGCAGCCGCCAGCTATGGTGTTTTGGCCAGTATTGTAAAGTATGCCAACCTGCAAGGTGTTCATATTAGCTTACTTACGGGAGGACAGTTTTTCTTTGGCCTACTCATCTTGGGAGTACTTCAGATTCGTGAGAAAAAAAGACCAAATATCCACGATAGAAAAAGCATGTTATTGTACGGACTCTCTTTTGGTGGGACCAGTATTTTCTATTATTTATCTCTACTTTACATCCCCGTATCCTTTGCCATTATACTTTTAATGCAAGCCATTTGGATGGGGGTTGTTTTAGAAATTATACAAACAAAAAAAGTTCAAATCAAAAAAGTATTGGGTGCAGCATTAGCAATACTAGGAACCCTTTTCGCTGCTGACATCTTTAATGTTAATACGCGCATACATCCACAAGGAATACTCTTTGGACTGTTGGCTGCCATGAGTTACACCTGTAATATGTATGCCTCAAACAGAGTTGCTACAAATACGGGAAACTTAACCCGAAGTTTTTACTTTATTTTAGGGGGTAGTATTGCAGTTAGTGCTTATTGGAATCTAGACCTCCTTCAACATTTTGAGTGGAAGCATTTTTTATACTGGGGAATCCCTCTTGCACTATTTGGAACCATCATACCTCCTATTCTTTTTACCATAGGTATGCCTAAAATCGGAACAGGATTGGGCGGAATTGTTTCCTCTTTTGAGATACCTGTTTCCTTGGCCTGTGCTTATTATCTGTTAGATGAAAGTCTAAATACCTTCCAATGGGTGGGAGTACTCATCATCCTGATTTCCATAGTCTTGATAAATTTAAACAAAAAAGGGAGAACAAATTAAGCTTTCACGTGTTGTAAAAAGAAAACAACAGCGTGAAAAATTACTTGATAATAGGAGCATCTTCTGGAATAGGGAAAAACATTGCAGAACAACTGGCAAAAGAGCATCAAATTTTCGGAACGTACAGAAATACAGCTGTAGATATTGCCCATAACATTCATTACCATTATTTAGATGTAATGAGTGAGGAGAAAGACTTGAGTTTTCTCCCTGAGCAATTGGATGGTTTGGTGTATTGCCCTGGAAGTATCAACCTAAAACCGTTCAAGCGCTTTAACACGCAAGACTTCATGGATGATTTCAAACTGCAAGTAGCCGGAGCTGTTGATATTATTCAGAAGTGTTTACCACGCCTACAAAAATCAGAGCAAGCGAGTATTATACTTTTTTCAAGTGTTGCCGCACAAACTGGTTTCAATTTTCACGCACAAGTTTCTACCTCGAAAGGAGCTATTGAAGGTTTGGCAAAAGCCTTAGCCGCTGAATTGGCTCCCAAAGTTCGCGTAAATGTAATTGCTCCTTCCCTCACGCATACACCTTTGGCAGCATCCATGCTCAACTCTGACAAGAAGATAGAAGCCAATGCGGAACGACACCCGCTTAAATCAATTGGAAAAAGTGAAGACATCGCACATTTGGCAACTTTTCTGTTAAGTGACAAAGCCAAATGGATTACAGGTCAAGTACACCGCGTAGATGGTGGAATTTCAACGTTGAGGTAAATGAATTTAAGTGAAAGAAGTATAGATAGAATTATAGAAATGGCTTGGGAAGATAGAACTCCTTTCGAAGCTATAGAGTATCAATTTGGGCTCCCCGAAAAAGAAGTAATTCAACTCATGCGTACAGAATTAAAAGAAAAAAGTTTTAAACGCTGGAGACGCAGAGCTCAACAAAGAGGACGCCTGAAACATAGGGCTTTGAGAAGTGACGATGTACAGCGCTTTAAATGTTCTAGACAACGATCCATCAGTCAAAATAAGATTACTTAAAATCCAAACCTAAAGTTCAGACGTAGGTATTGAAAACCTTTCAATAACAAGACGTCGCATGCTACTTGAAGTAAATAAAGCTTTACTCATCTGGTGCTTTCTGGTACTCGGAAGTTTCTCTCTTGTCATCATACTATACACTTGGCACCTGGAAGCTCAAGAGATTACTTCTCCCAGTTCTCTTGACTATATAGTTTATAGCTTATACGACATACTGAGTTTTCCCCTTCCTGATTTTTACAGAGAATTGATTCAAAAAAATAAGCTTCCCCCTTCAGTAAATATCTATTTTCTATCCTTTATACTCAACAATATCCTCTATGCTTTTGTAACCGAACGCATTGCAAAAGTTATACAGCTATTAAAAGATAAAATCTGACGGTTTATCGATGATATTAACAAATTCACAATAGAATTAACCAATTATACCGATAAAAAATTAAAAGCTGCCGTTTAAATATTATACGCTCATAAGAAACAACTATTCCGGTATCGGTGCGTATTTTTGTCACAGTCCTAAATCATACAAGAATGAAAAAAATTGTAAAACAAACTAAAAAACCTTTCAACAAAACCTTTTTACTAGTCACCTTTCTGGTTATTTCAGGATTAATATTCTTTAGTTTTTTACAAGCTTGGAATGTAGAAGCACAGTTGAACAATGTAAGCGCAATTTCACTTTTCTTTGCGGAGAGTTATGATTTATTGCGCTACCCTTTGCACGCGCTGTTAAATCCATTTATTGATTTAACACAGGGAAGTGGTGTATTCTTGTATTTTCTTTTCTTAATCTTAAATGCAGCGTTATATGCCGTTGTAATTGAGCGCACGTACAATCTTATGCTCATTAAGAGAAGAAGATAACAGAATCTTTTTTGGGAATTTAAACCGAAGTTTTTAAGCTTCGGTTTTTTCTTTCGTATTAATCCCTTCCCTTAAAAAAAGATGGAACAAGTATCCAATCTTTTAACTTAATAAGGGTATAGAAATTAATTCTTTTCTCTATAAACCAAAGTAAATACTAAAATTGACATAGGAACAAATGTTGAAAATGCCATTAATGCACCATTCAATCCTGAATTACCTGAAGGCCTGTCTAAATAAAATAACGTTGAAACAGTACCAATCGTCAACATAATTAGAACTAAAAGAACAATAAGAATCGTTCCTGTCTTTCTTTTTTCTTGATTTTCCATAATTTTAATTTAGGTATTCACCTAAATTAAAAAAAACGCCAAGACTTTCATCCTGGCGCTTACTAATTCTTTTATCCTTTGGGTTTAATCTATAACAGTACCGTATAAATCATAGTGATCTGCAGAATTGATTTTCACCTTCGCGAAATCTCCAATTCGTACATAAGCATCCGCTTTCTTCACCAATACTTCATTGTCTACCTCTGGTGAATCGAACTCCGTTCTACCGATGAAGTAATCTCCTTCAGCCCTATCAAACAATACTTTAAATTCTTGTCCAATTTTCTTCTGGTTCAACTCGTAAGAAATACCACTTTGTAATTCCATGATCGCATCTGCTCTTTCACGCTTCACTTGATCTGGAACATCATCTGTAAAGTTAAATGCGTGTGTATTTTCTTCGTGCGAATAAGTAAAGATTCCTAATCTATCAAATCTTGTTTTCTCTACCCAGTCGTACATTTCTTGGAAATCAGCTTCTGTTTCTCCTGGATAACCAGAAATCAAGGTTGTTCTCAAAGCAATATCCGGAACTTTGTTTCTGATTTTATCTACTAATTCTTCTGTCTTTTCACGTGTAATCCCTCTACGCATCGCTTTCAACATGTTCGTTGAACCGTGCTGCAATGGCATATCTAGGTAATTACAAACGTTACTTCTATTGTTCATTACATCCAATACATCCATTGGGAAACCAGATGGGAAAGCGTAGTGCATTCTAATCCACTCTATTCCTTCAACATCAGATAAACGATCTACCAACTCTGCCAAGTTTCTTTTCTTGTACAAGTCCAACCCGTAATACGTCAAATCCTGTGCAATCAACATCAATTCTTTCACTCCTTGCGAAGCCAAAGATTTTGCATTGCTCACCAACTGCTCTATAGGCGTTGAAACGTGTTTTCCACGCATCAATGGAATGGCACAGAAAGAACAAGGTCTATCACATCCTTCTGCAATTTTAAAGTAAGAGAAGTGAGAAGGTGTTGTTAACAAACGCTCTCCTACCAACTCGTGCTTGTAATCGGCTTTTAATGTTTTTAGTAAACGCGGTAATTCACGTGTACCAAAAAACGCATCAACTTCTGGAATTTCCTCTGTTAATTCATCTCTGTAACGTTCAGACAAACACCCTGTCACGTAAACTTTGTCTACTTGACCTTCTTTTTTGGCATCTGCATAACGCAAAATAGTATCAATAGATTCCTGCTTTGCATTATCAATAAATCCACAAGTGTTAATAATTACGATTTCTGAATCATCCTGCTTTGCCTCGTGCTCTACCTCAAACTTGTTAGCTTTCAGTTGGGCCATCATCACTTCAGAATCGAAAATATTTTTAGAACATCCCAAGGTAACAACATTTACCTTATTCTTTTTGAGCGTCTTCGTTTTCATGCCGCAAAGATAGGTCATTATTTATGAATGCAAAGCATACTCTAGCTTACATTCTTTAAGTTTCCTTGGATTCTTGGCAAATCCACCCGAGGTGGCCGGGTCAACGCTATTAGTACGCCCTCGCTTTACCTTAAAATACAGCAAGCAAAACGGCTTCTTGGGTCGCCCTTTTTCTTTTTGTATTTTTTACGTTACGCGCGCCCTAGCTAGCCGCTTATCCCCCTATTTGAGCAAGAGTAAAGAGGATTTAAAAACTCCAACCTAAGGCAAGTCCCGGCCAGGGGAAAATTCTTGCGATATCCAAGGTTTCAAAATTGTTCATACGCAAAGTACTTGATTGAACATTTCCCTGTGCTAAACCAATCATTGCATTGATTCTTGCACTTAGGAACAAACCTCCGTTTCTCGGTTGGTAACGGTAACCAATATTCGGAGTAACATACCAATCCATTCCCATTGAGTAAATATCTGCTCCATCACTCAACATGATAGAACTTCCAATTCCTGTTGTAAAATGATGGTTTTCCTTCCCGTATATCCAATTCCAATTGAGTCCAAAACCATAATAGGTTCCATTACCGAATTCTGCAATTTTAGGCATGTAAACAAGATTTGCACCGGCGGTCTGATAACCATTATAACTATCCTTCATTTTTTGTTCGTAATGTAGGCTCCCATATACGAATCCTTGCCCGAAAGCCTCTCCGTATATAGTGTGAACTCTTCCTACTTCCTGTGCGTTAAGGCTTAAAGCTAAACTCATAATAGCGAGGGCAACTGCAATATATTTTTTCATGATTTAAGTATTTATAGGTTAAAACATTTAAAAAATGGCTTTGTTACACAACGCTCTAATTTTAACATTTAACAAAGGCTACATAAGCAACAGTTTTTCACAAAAAGAAAGAGGCTACTCTTTCGAATAGCCTCTTTGGATATTTTTATTTAAGCGCTGCTTAAGCCTCCATGTGTTGACCTAAAGCGTTGTCGTAAATATCTTTTGCTTCTTGAACAAATCCGTAGTGCTCATCATCAATTACCATTTTTCCTTTAGTTACGTGTCCTAAAAGTGTGTAGTTGATTCCTGAGTTCATCATAAATTCGATGAATGCATCTTCGTTGTCTTCGTTTACTGTAACCACTACTCTAGAAGCAGCTTCACCGAATAAGAATGCATCTTCTCTCACTTCACTATCTGTAACGATATCGAATCCTAACTCATTTGGCATAGCCATTTCAGTCAAGGCGATAAACAATCCACCGTCAGCAACGTCGTGTGCTGCGTTAATCATTTGGTTTTGGATCAATCCTTTTACAGTTTCTTGTAATTGGAATTCTTTCTCGATATCAAAGTGAGGAGCTGGAGAAGCTTTCACACCGTGGTAAGAAGCCAAGTACTCAGAAGAAGCAATATCTTCTGGAGTTTCACCCAAGATAAAGATCAAATCACCTTTTTGTTTAAAGTCAAGGCTCATTACTTTGCTCTTATCGTGTACCAAACCAATCATACCGATAGTTGGTGTTGGGAAAACAGGCTCTTCTTTACCGTCTAATACTGTCTGGTTGTAGAAAGAAACGTTACCACCTGTTACCGGTGTTTTGAATTTCTCACATGCTTCAGACATACCTTTGATGGCTCCAACAAACTGCCAGTAAGATTCTGGGTTGTATGGGTTACCAAAGTTCAAACAGTTTGTAATTGCTGAAGGCTCACCTCCAGAACAAACGATGTTACGCGCTGCCTCAGAAACTGCAATTGCAGTACCTACGTGTGGATCAGCGTGTACGTATCTTGAATTACAATCAACTGTCATTGCCAATGCTTTATCAGAACCTTTAATGTTCACAATACCTGCATCTGCCGGACGGTTAGTTGTCATTGTTTTTGTACCTACCATAGAATCGTATTGTTCGTAAACCCAACGCTTACTTGCAATGTTAGGATTCTTTAATAAGTGTACAGCAACTTCTTTTAAATCTTCTGGTTGTTTAACGTCATTGATGTTAAACTTCTTGTATTCTTGGTAGTAAGCTGGCTCAGAGTATTCTCTGATGTAAACCGGTGCTCCACCTCCTAATACTAATGACTCTGCTGGTACATCTGCTACCAACTCATCATTCATATAATAATTAATTCTTCCACCTTCAGTAACTACACCGATTTGCTCTGCGTGTAAATCCCACTTGTCGAAGATATCTTTTACTACTTGCTCTTGTCCTTTCTGAACCACAACTAACATACGTTCTTGAGATTCTGATAAAAGGATTTCGTAAGGCAACATGTTTTCCTGACGTGTTGGTACCTTATCTAACCAGATATCCATACCTACGTTATCTCCAGCTGCAGACATTTCACAAGAAGAACAAGTAATACCTGCTGCTCCCATATCCTGCATACCAACGATAGCGTCAGTTTCTGCCAATTCCATTGTAGCTTCTAATAACAATTTCTCTTGGAAAGGGTCACCCACCTGTACAGATGGTAAATCGTCTGCTGACTCCTCAGTAATATCTTTCGATGCGAACGCTGCTCCAGCAATACCATCTTTACCTGTAGAAGAACCTACGATGTAAACTGGGTTACCTGGTCCTGCAGAAGTTGCAGAAATTACTTTAGAAGGATCCATGATACCTGCAGAGAATGCATTTACCAATGGGTTTTGGTTGTACGACTCATCGAAGAATACTTCTCCACCAACGATAGGAATACCGAAAGAGTTACCGTAGTCACCAATACCTTTAACCACACCTTTTACTAACCATTTTGTTCTATCTTCTTCGATAGATCCAAAACGTAAAGAGTTCAATTGCGCTACCGGACGTGCACCCATTGTAAAGATATCACGGTTGATACCTCCAACACCTGTTGCAGCACCTTGGTAAGGCTCCAATGCACTCGGGTGGTTATGTGATTCAATTTTAAATACACAACCTAATCCATCACCTAAATCAACTAAACCAGCGTTTTCTTCACCAGCTTTCACCAACATGTGCGGACCATCCTTCGGTAATTGCTTTAACCAGTGTATAGAGTTTTTGTATGAACAGTGTTCACTCCACATTACTGAATAAATACTTGTTTCTGTGAAATTTGGGGTTCTTCCCAAAATTTCTTTAATCATATCAAATTCTTCTGGACGAAGTCCGAGCTCTACAGCTTGCTCTACTGTAGCTTCTTGATTTATTGTGCTTTCCATAGAAGTGTTATAAAATCTTTTGCAAAGATAATTATTCTTTGGGTTGTATCCATAAAATTATCAAGAGATATTCACAAAGTAGTATGGAGACATACATTTATAGGTGTGAGGGATTAAAAATTCAAGGATTCAAAAAATTCAAACATTCAACTATTCAAGGACTCAACAATTTAAGGATTCAACAATTCAGGGTGGGATAAATTAAGCACTCCTGTTGGTACATTATAATTGATGATTTAAACACGAAATTTGTCCCCTGCCGCTGATAGGAAGGGCACCCACATCCCCAAGTAGCTTGTGGAGAGGAGTAAACTGGATAGCAGGATAAGGTAGCATTGTGTGAATTCAAGGATTCAATAAATCAACAATTCAATTTCTAAAGGATTTATCTCACAACTCTCCCTCGAGAACCCTAGATTAAGGTTTAATTGATTTGAGGGATTTAAAGAAATTTTGGAGGGAGGGAATTGATAGATGCTTTCCTTAACTAATTTTGAGGTTGCGATGATTGCTTATACGAAAAAAAGTCTCCCAAATTATTGAGAGACTTTGTGATTTAGGTAGTTGCGTTGGGCGTATTAATTGGATTTAAGAATACTAATACTCTTGTCTCCGAACACGTTGTTTTGTCCGTAAGGAGAACCTGTTCCATCCCATTTCTCCCACTTCTTCAACTCTATATATTGTGGGTTTTTAGAAATTTGTTCTGCCTCCAATTGAATCGCTTCTGCTTTAAACCTTGCAGATACTACTAAGGCCGAGTCACCACGTGCCTTTTCAATTTTCGCATTGGCCAAGTACTCCTCTTCTTTTTCCTTTTCTTTAGCCGTAAGGTTTTTCTGCTTTTGCGTTTCCTTCACTGTAATTTGCTGTGCAATATTGTCTGGTAAGTTTACATCTGCTATTTCCACGTAGTGCAACTCAATAAAGTTTCCTTCGAAATCCTTTTTCAAGATTTCCTCCATCTCATTCTCCAATACCTCACGCTTCGAAGAATACACCTGCTCATAGGTATATCTACCAATTACATCTTTTATCGCACCTTTTGCTTTGTCATCAATGAAGCTCACATATCCAGGACCATGCTTTAAGTGTAAGTTAGGTGAATGTCCTTTCTGTGCAGAATAGTTCACTGCCACATCCACTTTCACCTCTGTACCGTTCAAGTCCATTACCTCTTGGTTGTAAGATTTAGATAACTGACGAACGTTGTAGGTGATCATTTCGTTCCAAGGCGCAATAAACCTTGTTCCTTCCGTATAGGTCACATTTGTATCTACACCTGTTGTGTAGGGCTTATACACGAAACCTTCTTCACCTGGTTCTACATCCTGCCAAGAATTAAAAAATATGATTACTGCCACAAAGGCCAGCACACCTAATCCGATGTATTTCACTAAATTTTTACTCTCCATAATTGTCTTTTCTGTTTTGTTTTTTTACGAAATCAATAGTTAAATAAATGATGGCCATATTTGCCAACAGCACGAATACTTTAATCATAGGTGGAGTCTTAAATAACCACCTAATACTAACATAGGCTGAACCTGCAATGATTAATGCTGCTAAGGCAATTCTGAACCGCTGTTTTGCTTTTGTATTCATGCTAATTATTTTAGCACAATATACAAATAATTTTGAATTACTTAAGTGTTAGGTCAATAGTTTTAGCAAAAGAAATTTAAACAACCTTATTAATCACTGAAAGACAGAGACTTAACACCAAGCGCAAATGCTAAATTTATTAGAGCTCGTTAGTTCTTGGTGTAATTTTGTACACGCAACGTTTTCCTTCACTTAAAATATGCTTTGTTCTCTCTACGTTATAAGCTTTTCCCAGTAATTGCTTAAAATTATTCAATTCTGCTGAACAAAAGCCTTGACATTCTTTCGCTGCACTGCATATTGGACAATGGTTTTCGGTCAAATAAAAAGCTCCTTCCTTCTCTTCCCAATTTGCCATGTACCCTTCTTGGGTTCTTAGTTGACACAATAAAGCAAGCTTCTCCTCAATTTCTTCTTTCGAATCTAGCTTCTCGGCATAGCGCTCGTAATTCTCCTTTTCCCGTTTCTGAATGAGTTGATCCAGGGCATCTTCTCCCAATAACTCCCTTACTGATTGTAACAATTCAACAGTTATTTGGGCATGTGCATCAGGAAACTCGGCCTCTCCCTTTTCTGTTAACCTGTAGTATTGTTTAGGCCTCCCTACTCCAGCACTATTTCTAAAGCCTTCTATCCAGCCTCCATTTTCTATTTTCAATAAATGCTGTCGAGCTCCTTCTTTGGTTATTTTCAAGATAAGCGCCAATTCTGCTGCTGTTAATGCATCGCGCTTTTTGATTTGTTCGAGTACCTTATATAGAAGACTGTTTTTTTCCACTTTATCTCTGTTCTTAGCTTATTCCTTTTGGCGAACCATTGGTTTCATGTAAAGTTAGTATTAAGGATGGAGCTGACATAATGATGCGGGCTTTAAAATTGTCACACGAATGATAAAGCCCTTAATAAAACAAATAAAAACTTGTTTTATTATTCTTCCACACTACTTTTGCCTCAAGTAAAATCACAAAAACAAAGAAATATGAAATATACATTACCCGCATTACCATATGCACACGACGCTTTAACTCCACATATCGACGAAGAAACAATGAAAATCCACCATGGGAAACACCACAATGGATATGTAACAAAATTGAATGCTGCCTTGGAAGCTACTCCAGCACAGCACGACAATCTAGAAGACATTTTACGCAATATTAGTAAGTACAGTACAGCCATAAGAAATAACGGAGGTGGTCATTATAACCACAGTTTATTCTGGGAAATTCTTTCACCAACACCTCAAAACTTACCAACTGGAGCATTAGCAGATGCTATTACACGTAAATTTGGAAGTTTCGAGAATTTCCAAGAGCAATTCAACAATGCTGGAGCTACTCAATTTGGTTCTGGATGGGCTTGGTTGATTGTTAAATACAATGGTGAATTAGAAGTTACTTCAACGGCAAACCAAGACAATCCATTAATGGACACCAATCCTATAAGTCAAGGTTACCCTATCGTTGGAATTGATGTATGGGAGCACGCTTATTACTTAAACTATCAAAACAGAAGACCTGATTATTTAAATGCCTTCTGGTCTGTATTAGACTGGGCTGTGGTTGAAAAGAAATACAAAGAAGCATTGGAGAAAATTAAATAATTAACAACAGATATACAGGGAAGTGTAACCATGCACTTCCCTTTTTTTTAGGGTAAGTCAATTTTGATTGATCTTGCTTATTGAATAACAGTCTTATTGTAAAAGCAAAGGAATTTAAAGCCGCACTGAACAAGCTCGAACTTGAAATGTTTAAAGACAAGGATGTTGCTGTACAGGTTGACCAAGATTTAAGCTTACCTTCTTGGATCTTTATGCGCATTTCTTCCTATTTTTTAAAGGCGGCCAATGAGCTTTCTTTTGGAGAGATGGAAAACTTAAAGCTTCAAGGTTGGTTAAAGCAATTGGAAAAGACTAATTTTGCACACCTGAAAGACGAATGAATTGTGATTGTAGTACGCCCAGGGATACCACCAGAGGTATATGCTAAAATCACCCAAGTTCTTTTACCCCTCGTTAAAACCTTGATGTACGGTGCAGTAGGGTTAGCAAAAGTAATATGGAAAAGGAAATGAAAGTACTAATATTTAATGGAGCTATAGAGCCAGTTGTTCAATCTACATCTGCAAAGATCAGTAGTCTTTTAAAGAACAAATTTGATGCTTTAGCATGTGAAACTGAGGTATTCAACATCACAGATTCTAACATTCCTCTTTTCGAATTGGAACCTGAAACTTTACCTGCTCCAGTAGTAGCGATGAACAAACAGTTTAGAGCTGCAGACATCCATATTTGGATTACACCTTTGTACCACGGCGGTATGACAGGTGCCATGAAAAATTGCTTGGATTGGTTGGAATACGGAAAAACTGAAAATCAAATTTACCTGGAAGGAAAGGTAATTGGATTTGCTTGTTGGGCCGGTGGTGTACAAGCTATCAATGGTATTAATGCCATGGATACGGTTGCCAAAGCTTTACGTGCTTGGACGGCGCCTTTGAGTGTACCGATGCAATATGCGGATTTGTATACTTCTGAAGGTGGAATTAATCCACATTACCAAGAAAGATTGGAGTTATTGGCAGAGGTGGTTGCACAGACAAAGCTTGGGTAGAACCAATTCAGGGATTCAAACATTCAAGGATTCAACAATTCAAAGATTTGATGATTTGAGGGATTTGTCTCTCGGCTCCGCTCGAGAACCTGTTATCGTTTGTTTGCTCGGATTATAGGGATTATTTAAACAATTCAACCTTCTAGGTATCTAGCTCTCTAGCTTCTCAATTGATTTGATGATTTCAGAAGAGTGTGGTTGAACCACAAAGTACTCAATGGATTGTTCAAGATACTTTGAGTTATATTTAATGATTTAAACCTCAACCTGAGGTTGACTATTTAAAGATTTAATTATTTAAAATTTATGTTTTTCTGCCCCTGATAGGAAGGACACCCCGCAGCGTGGAGGGATATATTTTTATGCGCGCTCACAGGCGCCTAAAAGAAGCCT
>NZ_JAWWCF010000053.1:0-16503 GCF_033720595.1 Lishizhenia sp.
CCCCAAAGGTAGGCGGGCACTCCGAAGCATCTACAACGCCTAACCTACCGCTCGTACCCGCACCGATATAAAAAAGACGTCCACCTTTTTTCATTTTCTCCGCACAAGCATCTACAAAAGCTGAAATTTCAGGTACTATTTTCTGAACAGCTAGGGCTACCTTTTGATCTTCTCGATTGATATTCTCCAATAATTCTTGAGAAGTCATCTTTTCTAAACCATCATATAAACTATCGCTTTCTGTAATCTTGCTCATGCTTTGAATTTTGGGCCAAATTACAAAAGTTCCGCTCACGTCAAATTCCTTACGTTTAAATAAATAAACATCTCAGTATGAAGAACTAATTGCATATTCCATCCATCTTCAGGTATTTATGTGCATTTTTGCACAATAAAAGCATTTTTCTGTTAAAATGAGACTTCAACTTCTTGTATTCGCGTTGGTTACCTTACAATCTGTTTTTGGCCAGGTTCAAGACAGTACGAAAACGGTAAAAGTATTTATTGACTGCCCGGGTTGTGATAAAAATTACTTCCGAAGTAATCTTCCTTATGCTACCCTTGTGCGCGATAGATATGTTGCAGATTGTCACGTTCAATTCTTCTCACAACGCACAGGATCTGGAGGCTCTAAATATGAATTTCACTTTATAGGTCTAAATAAATACAGTAGTATCGTAGATACACTTCACTTTTCTGTTCCCAATAATACAACAGCCCATGAGTTGCGCAAGAAGCAACTCCACTATCTTAAAATTGGACTGGTTAGTTTTTGGGTAAAAAACAATACCACAGACCATATTGCCGTAATGTTACAGCAACAAGCCGTGCAGCCAGAAAAACCTAAAGACAAATGGAAAAACTGGGTTTTCTCTATCAACACAAGCATTTATACAGATGGTCAGGCAGCCTATACTAACTTCAGCAACAACAACTCTGTTTCTGCAGAAAGAGTGAGAGAGCAAGATAGAATTGACGTGGGCGGATGGTACAATTACCAGCGTAAAAAATACATTTTATCGGATCCTGACACAGTGGTCTACAACATTCAAAAATCGAATGCGGTTGATTTAACCTACACACGCGCCTTGAGCAATAACTTATCGGCAGGTGCTTTTACAAATGCGGGATCCTCTATATACAACAACTACGATTTTTACGGAACCTTAAAGGGTGCTTTGGAATACAACATTTACGATTACGCAGAATCGAACAACAAACAAATAAGATTGGGGTATAAAATTGGACCACGTTTCAATGACTACATAGATACAACCGTTTATAACCAAATTGAGGAATTGCTGTGGCAACAAACTTTAAGTACCGACATGAAGTTCAAAAAGCCATGGGGTAACATTAGCTACTCTGTAAGCTGGAACAACTACATGAACGATCTTCAACTCAATTCATTAAACAACTGGGTAAGTTTAAACATCCGTGTTTTCAAAGGACTTAGCTGGCGTATGAGCGGAAGTTTCCGTATTATTAAAGACCAAGTAAACCTAGAACGTGGGGAAGCGAGTTACGAAGAAGTATTACTACAACAAACGCAGTTAGCCACCGCTTATAACTACTGGTTAAGCACTGGACTAAGTTTTACCTTTGGAAGTATATACAACGATGTAGTTAACCCAAGGTTTGGTTACTAATTCCTTACCGTTTAATCAATCAAAATATCCCTTAAGAGTTTATTCAAAAATCAAGCAAACTTCTGCTGTATATTTGAGATATACACAACGAATATCTGTAGTAAGTAATTTTCGTTTGTTTTTGGTTTTTAGTACATATAAGTGCTTTTCCTGATTTGAATCTTGTTATAAACAGTATTCAGATCAGGTTTTTTTATGCCCTAATCTAAAACTCAAAAAAAACGCCTGCATTAAATACAGACGTTTCATTATTTGAGACAAGTATAGCAAGCAATAAGCTAAGGACTTATTGTTCCGATATTCGATTGAAGGGTAAATTACCCCACCATTTTATAACGCTTAAAGAAAGCGTCCCAGTTCCAAACAAAACTATCCATCACCTCATCCATTCTTTTCAAGAACAATGGGTTTGGACATTTCATTTTCTTAAAGTAACCATCCTGGTACTCATTCAATTGGTATTTATGAAACATCCCTTTACTCATTGCATAGTGCATGTTTTTTGAAGGGTGATTAACACGCGCCATAAACTTCTTATAGTTGTTTAAATGCGTATCAAAAACATCCTTGCTCATACCAAAAATGTCTGCAAACTTCTCTTTAATCAAGTTCTCTAAATCCGCACATTGCTGTGGGTCGAAGTGATCTCCTAAAAAGCTAAGGTTTGCCACAATTACAATCATTGTAAAATGACCGTCAGAATAGTTCTCTAAATCAGGAACTGTAACAAATGCTGGGTCTTCTTTAATGAGCTCAACGACCTCATCAAAACCTTTATCCACACAATCCAGCATAGCATTAACAAATACATTTGCTAATTGCTCATCTGAAAGTTTTCTTCTGAATAGTGTTTTTAACATTGCGTTACGTTTACCTACGTTTAAGACAAAGTTAAAGAAGAATGAAGCCTTTAAAATAAGGGGTTCCGCATCTTTATCAACGAAGTTATTAACAACCCAAAACGTTTATAACACGGTTTTCGTTAAAAAATGATTACCTCTCGAAAGCACATTTCACCTTTGATAGAAAAATAATAGGTAGTTCAACACCGAAAGACTTATTTTTAACACAAATAACTCACAACATAGCTTGAAATGAAAGTAAGAAACATTGTGCTGATCATCCTCGGAATTATATTAATTGGTTTGGTATATGGACCAATTATCTCAAAAGGAAAAGGTCCAAAAACAGAAATCAGCAAGAAAACGGCTACTATAGTCCCGGTAATTATTGCGAAAAATTATTTAGCACAAGTTGAATACGAAGCTTACGGACAAGTTACTCCGTATACAGAAATCAATGTTGTTTTTGAGGTTCAAGGAAAATTATTAAAGGGAGATAAAAAACTAAAACCTGGACATAGCTTTAAGAAAGGAAGTGTACTTTATCGAGTAGATCAATCCGAAGAGTTATACACCATTTATTCGCGCAGGTCAGCCTTCAACTCCATGTTGGTTAATTTATTAGCAGATATAGAACTTGATTTCCCTAGTGAGTTAGAAAAATGGAAAAGGTTTACCAACGCTATTAACGATAAGGAAGCTCTTCCGGAATTACCAACTTTCAATTCAGATAAAGAAAAAAGATTCATTAACAGTAGAAACATTGCCACAGAATACTACAATATTAAATCTGCCGAAACACGTTTAAATAAATACGTATACCGAGCACCCTTTGACGGGACAGTTGTTGAAACTTTCGCAGAAGAAGGATCTTATGTATCTCCTGCAACAAGCATTGCACGCATTGTTAAGACAGGTGATTACGAAGTAAAGGTTCCCATTAAAAAAGAAGAATTAAATCACTTTACAAGTGCTCAAAAACTATGGTTCATCTCTCCGAACAAAGATACAGTTGGTTTAGGTAAAATTATTCGTACCTCAAATGTGGTAAACCAACAAACGCAGAGTATAGATACTTACCTTTCTATTTCGCCGGTGAACGGACACAAAGTATATCAAGGTGATTTCTTGAATTTAGTGTGTGCAGAGAAATTGGAAATGGAAACAGTTACGCTTCCGCATACAGCATTAGAGAATAATAAAGTACAGTATTTAAAAGACAGTACTTTACACAGTCTTGAAATTAAAAACTTTGGATACAAGGGAGATAGCTTATTAATAGCAGAAATACCAGAAAACACAAAAGTGTTATGTACCTACCTCCAAAACCCGAAAGCTGATACAAAATACGAAGCTGTAGAAAAATAAGTTATGAGAAACATTATAAACTTCTTTATCAAAAAGCCAATTTGGGCCAATGCCATAATTGCACTTGTCTTGATGTTTGGACTGTGGTCTCTCTTCAGCTTGAACAGTTCGTTCTTTCCAGAGCTAGATCCCAACCAAATCAACATTACGGTTACTTACCCTGGGGCCTCTCCTAAGGAAATGGAAGATGGTATTACCATTAAAATTGAACAAGCAGTAAAAGGTCTACAAGACATTGAGCACATAGATGCAAGTTCTTCAGAAAACTTTGCAACCATTAGCATTCAAGCCTACTCTGATGCTAACATGGATGACCTATTGAGTGATGTTGAAAATGCAGTTAACTCTATTAATAGTTTTCCCGCGGGGGCAGAAAAGCCAATAATTACGCGACTTAAAACCAATGGGATGTCAAGTGTTGTAGCTTTTGTAGGGGTTACAGCCAAAGACCCTAGTATTAAACGCACGGATTTGGCAGAAATGGCCAACAAAATAGAACGCGACCTATTGAATACAAAAGTGATTACACAAATCACCAAGCAAGGTTTTCCAGAAAAAGAAATCAGCATTAACATACGAGAGAATGACCTGTTACGCTACAACATTTCTATGGAAGAAATTGCTGCTAAGGTAGGAGCATTGAACAATGACATTACAGCTGGGATGATTCGCGGGGGCGCGGAAGAAATGTCTATCCGTTACAACAGTAGAACAACAAAAGTTAGAGAGATTGGTGAATTCATCATCAGGACAATGCCTTCTGGAGAATCTGTTCGTTTAAAAGATTTGGCTGACGTTACCTTAGGTTTTTCCGAAAACTCACAAACTTCAACCTTTAATGGTTCTCCTTCTATTTCTTTTCAAATTGAAAAAACTTTAGATGAGGATTTATCCATGATTTCTGAAGAGGTTTATGCCTATAAAGACAAATTCAATAAAGAACATAAAGACTACTCTTTTGAGGTGTATTACGAGTTTGATTCACTTTTAAAACAGCGTATTGACCTCCTAACAGAAAATGGAATGTTTGGATTGGTTCTCGTGCTCCTGGCATTAGGTCTTTTCTTAAACGTACGCTTAAGTGCTTGGGTAGCATTCGGTATCCCCTTCTCTTTCTTAGGAATGTTCATTCTGGGAATGGCCTATGGAATCACAATTAACATGATTTCCTTATTCGGTATGATACTGGTTGTAGGTATTCTAGTGGATGATGGAATTGTTATTGCCGAAAATATTTACAGTCACTACGAAAAAGGAAAATCGGCATCTAAAGCAGCAATAGATGGTACCATGGAAGTTTTACCTTCTGTATTTACCTCTGTACTCACAACTATGGTAGCTTTTTCTGTTTTGCTTTTTGTAGAAGGTTTAGAAATGATGCGTGAAATGGCCTTTGTGGTAATCTCATGTCTTGTATTCTCTCTTGTAGAAGCCTTCTTAGTACTCCCCTCCCACTTAGCCTCACCCAAAGTATTAAATGATAAAAATGAAACGAGTATAAAAATGCCTGTAGGTATAATACTCATGCTAATAGGTTTTGGTCTTATTTATCTAGGAGCTCATTTACTACCTACTGAATTAAGTTATACAACGGGGCTCATACCTTTCACCTTCATGATATTGGGTGCAGGACTTTTCTACTACGCCTACACGAAGTCTCCAGCAGAAAATGGTGTACGTAAAGGAATCAATTTATTCATCAGGTTCATTCGTGATAAAGCATTTGCAGATATGTTACAGCTGTTCATGGGGGTGCGTTGGAAGAAAGCCTACAGATTGAGTTTTTTCTTTCCTTTCGCCTTTGTGATAAGTGTTATCATGCTTTTTCAATCAGGTAAAATTGCATTTACCTTTTTCCCGAACATTCCGCCTGATTTCTTTAATGTTGAAGTAGCCTTTACTCCTGGGGACAACGAAGCACAAACGGATAAATTCCTAAAAAAAGCTACAGAGATACTCATGGAAGAAAATGAACGTATTATCGCTGAAACAGGTGATACTATGTTAACCTATTACACAACGAACATAGGTGCTACCATGAACATAGGTCAAGCCGGAAACCACACAGGAATGTTGAGTATTTATTACGAGGGTGAAGATGCAAAATACCCAGTGGACACGCTAATGAACCGTATCACTCGTCGAGTTAAAGCCACAGATATTGGTAAATTAAGCAGCGAAATATTCGTGGGTTCTTTTGGTCGATTTGGAGCTGATATTGAATTTGGTCTTTCTTCTCAAGACAACATGGAATTAGAGTTGGCCAAAGAAATGTTCAGGTCAGAATTAGAAAATAAAAAAGGGGTTGCCAACGTAAAAGACAACATGCCTCCAGGTAGACAAGAGGTATTCATTGAGTTATTACCACAAGCTGAAATCTACGGAATTGGAAAAGCGCAAGTCATCGCCCAAATAAGAAACGGATTCTTTGGTCGTGAAGCGCAGCGCATAATTATCGGTAATGATGAAGTTAAAATCTGGGTACGTTATCCTCAACAAGATAGAAGCTCTTTATCTGACCTGAAAAAAATGCGCATCAAACTACCCGATGGTACCGCCGTTCCTCTAACAAGTATTGCAAGCTTTTCAATGGGACGTGGACCTGTAAGTTTGAAGCGAAGAGATGGTCAACGCCAAGTTAAAGTAGATGCAAAATGTCTCTTCCCTGATAGCGTTGCGGTATTTAACCAAGCAATCATCAAAGACATTATACCAAAAGTTGAAGCTTTACACCCTTCTGTGAGCTTTAGTAAACTAGGGCAGTTCGAGAGAAGTCAGAAAACAGGGAACTCAATGGCTTACATGACCATGATCGTTTTAGTGGTAATGATTATGATTGTCATGCTACACTTTACCTCGCTCTATCAATCTTTCCTCATCATGTTGGTTATACCAGCAGGGATTGCAGGAGCAATATTAGGGCACGGAATTGTTGGAATCCCTGTTTCAATTTTAAGTTTGTTTGGGATGATTGCCCTACTTGGAGTACTCATCAACGATGCCGTAGTATTCTTAGACAGACACAACCAATTGATAGCAGAAGGATACACCTCGAGAGCAGCTGTATACGAAGCAGCCATTTCTAGATTCCGTCCCATTCTGTTAACAACCATTACAACGGTTAGTGGACTTCTTCCTTTAATAGCTGAAAAAAGTATGCAGGCTCAATTCCTTATCCCCATGGCAGTTTCCATCGCCTTCGGTGTATTATTCGGAACCTTCTTCATTTTGCTATGTTTTCCTGTAGCTATACTCTTTGGGAATGATGTAAAACGTACCTTCCACTGGTTGAGGAGAGGTAAATTGGTGAGTCATGAAGAAATTGAAACAGCCAACAAGGTGAACAAACATATAGAAGCACAAGATCTTTAAGAACATGAAATACATAGGATATCTATTCGTACTTTTCCTTTTTCCTTCGTTGGGAATAACACAGGAAACATTAAGCGCTCGTGACGCTGTACTCTTGGCGTTAGAACACAACTACTCTCTACAAATTGCCGAGAACAGGGTGGACATTGCCGAGAAAAACAACTCGTGGTCAGAAGCCGGGCTCTTCCCTACCGTAACGCTAAATGCAGGTGCCAACTTTGCGTTGCAGGACAACTCCAACAACCCTATTAGTTTCGTTCAGGAATCTATTATCAATCAGAACTTCAATCCCTCTGTGAACGTAAACTGGAATTTGTTTACTGGTTTGGGGATAAAAATCACGAAGGAAAGATTGGCCTTACTGGAGCAACAAAGCAACGGTAACTTAATGGCGGAAATTGAAAACATCGCTTTAGAAGTTCTAAAAGCATACAATTCCATCTTATTAGAAGAGCAAAAACTAAAAGTATATCAATCTGTACTGAAGTATTCTCGTGAACAATACGAGTATTACCAGCTCAAAGAAGAATATGGTCAGAGCAGTAGTTTGGAAACTTTTCAATTCAGAAATCAATTATTTGCCGACTCGGTTACAGTGATTCAACAAGAGGTCAACATTAAAAACGCCAAGCGTAATCTATTGGTACTAATGAACGTAAAAGACGCCATGTCATTAGAGCAATTTCCCAGTTTAACAGATTCTTTGAGCACTCCAATGTCTGCCATAGACAGGCAAGAAGTGCTAAGTAACTTAAACAGCAACAATCAAAATTTACGCAACCAGTTCTTGGCCATAGAATTGCAGAAGAAAATGATAGACTATCAGCGTTCTTTTTTATACCCAGTGGTATCTTTACAAGCGGCTGCAAGTCCTTCGTGGGGTAATGTACGTTTTGCTGGGAGTCCAGACCAATCTATAGGAACACAATCCATTGTGTACTCAACAGGACTTAACGTAAGATATAACCTCTTCAACAATTACAAAACCAAGCGCGCAGTAGAAGTGGCTAAAATTGAAGCTGAGATCAGTGAGATGACCTATGACCAAATGCAAATACAGGTTGAAAACAATATCTTACAATTGTTCGATGCGTATTATGTACAAAATCAATTGGTAGATTTAAATGAGCAAAGTATGCTTTACGCGGAGAAAGCTTATGAGTTAGGGAAAGCCAAATATGCCCAAGGACTTATCAATAGTTTAGAGCTACAAAACTTAAGAAATAATTTTCTTAACGCAGCCTTAAGCTATAACGACGCTTTATTTAACAGGATGACCGTATATTTAGATATCTATAAAATTTCGGGACAACTACAATTGTCGTATAGTAACGAAAATTAAAAAATTGAACAAAAACCCAATAATTCCAAAAATTATTCCCTACTTTTGCGGGAATTTATTTACCAAATAGGTTCGTTTATGTCACTTCAAGATATCAGTAAAGTTAGAGAGGGTTTAACCTACGATGACGTTTTACTAACTCCAGCATTTTCACAAGTACTTCCACGCGATGTAAAGTTGGAAAGCAAAATCACAAGAAACATTTCTGTTAACACACCTATCGTTGCCGCAGCAATGGATACAGTAACAGAGGCTAATCTAGCAATTGCTATTGCACAAACTGGAGGTATCGGTGTAGTTCACAAGAACATGAGCATAGAGCTTCAAGCATTAGAAGTTCGTAAGGTTAAGCGTTCTGAAAGCGGAATGATCTTAGACCCTGTTACCTTAAAAGAAGATGCATTGGTAAAAGATGCACTTTTCTTAATGAAGGAAAATAAAATTGGAGGTATTCCTGTAGTAGACGATCAAGGTTTATTAAAAGGAATTGTTACCAACAGAGATTTACGTTTCGAAAAAGAAAAGAATAGACCTGTTGCAGAAGTAATGACATCTGAGAATGTGATTACTGCAAAAGATGGTACAGACTTATCTGTAGCTGAAGGAATTCTTCAAGCACACAAAATTGAAAAGTTACCTGTAGTAGACGACAACAACAAATTAGTTGGATTGATTACTTACAGAGACATCATAAAAGTTAAAGAACACCCTAATTCTTGTAAAGACCAATTTGGAAGATTAAGAGTAGCAGCTGCAGTAGGTGTTACTGCTGATACTTTGGAAAGAGTTACAGCATTAGTAGAGGCAGGAGTTGATGCTATCGTTATCGATACAGCTCACGGTCATACAATGGGTGTTGTAGACAAATTAAAAGAGGTTAAAGCAAAATTCCCAACCTTAGAAGTAATTGTAGGAAACATTGCAACTGCCGAAGCAGCCAAGTTCTTGGTTGAAGCAGGAGCTGACGCAGTGAAAGTAGGAATTGGTCCTGGGTCAATTTGTACTACACGTATCATCGCTGGTGTAGGTGTACCGCAATTAACTGCAGTAAACGATGTAGCCAGAGCATTAGAAGGAACAGGAGTTCCAGTTATCGCAGATGGTGGTATCCGTTACACAGGAGATATTGTTAAAGCTATTGCAGCAGGTGCAGATATCGTAATGGTTGGTTCTATGTTCGCAGGAACAGAAGAGTCTCCAGGAGAAACTATCATCTACCAAGGAAGAAAATTCAAAGCCTACAGAGGTATGGGATCTTTAGAAGCTATGCAAAAAGGTTCGAAAGACAGATACTTCCAAGATGCTGAAGACGATGTTAAGAAACTAGTTCCAGAAGGAATCTCTGGACGTGTAGCTTACAAAGGACACTTAAAAGAAGTAGTTTACCAAATCATTGGTGGATTGAGAGCAGGTATGGGATACTGTGGTGCGCCGAGCATAGATAAGTTGAAAGGTGCTGATTTTGTCCGCATCACCAACGCAGGTATGCAAGAGTCTCACCCTCACGATGTAACCATCACACGAGAAGCTCCAAACTACAGCAAATAATATTAAAAAAAGACCAATCAAACGATTGGTCTTTTTTTTGCAAAATAAATATTGATTTCGTTCGTATTTATCAATCGAAAATTTAATTTTGGTAAACCTTAAACCATAGGCCTTTTGGCACTTAATAAAACGATACTATAAATTATGAAGAAATTAGTAGGATTATCTTTCTCCTTGTTATTAGCAGGATTAACTTGGGCTCAAAATGACCCGGTAATAATGACTGTTAATGGTCAGAAAATTTATAAATCAGAATTTCTCCAATCCTATTTAAAAAATAATGATTCACCAAGCTATGCGAAAGACTCTCTAGAGCTTTACGCAAAACGTTACAGTGATTTTAAATTAAAAGTTGCTGAAGCCGAAGCTATGGGACTCGATACTATCCCGGCCTTCGTTAAGGAATTACAGGGATATGAAAGACAATTAGCTCTTCCCTATTTAGTAGATTCTGCACAGAATGAAATTCTGGTAAAAGAAGCCTACGATAGAATGCAAAAAGAAATTCGTGCTTCTCACATTTTAATTCGTGTAGGAGAAGATGCTTCACCACATGATACTTTAAAAGCTTACAATAGAATTATAAATCTGCGTCGCAGAATATTGTCAGGAGAAGATTTCGCAAGTGTTGCCAATTCTAAATTTGGTTCAGAAGATCCATCTGTTGCCCAAAACAATGGAGACTTAGGTTACTTTACTGCTTTCCAAATGGTGTACCCGTTTGAGAACGCTGCATACAATACTCCAGAGGGAGAAGTTTCTATGCCTGTGCGTACAAAGTTTGGTTACCACATTTTAAAAATTACTGACGTAAGAGATGCACGCGGAACTATTTCTGCAGCACACATCTTAGTTTTAGCTCAAAAAGAAGAAGAACTTCAGGCGGCTAAAAATAAAATTGACTCTATCTACGCAAAATTAGAAAGAGGTGAAGATTGGTCTACACTAGCAAGAAAATACTCTGACGATCAAAGCTCAAGAAACAAAGGAGGTTTATTACCTGATTTTGGTTCTAGAACGAAACAACGTATGGTACCTGTTTTCGAAGATGAAGCATTTGCTTTAACAGAAGACGGACAATACTCTAAACCATTCAAAACGCAATTTGGTTACCACATCGTAAGACGTGTGAGTTGGAAGCCACTTCCTTCTTATGAGGAAATGGAACGCGAGTTATACAACAAAGTAAACCGCGACATGAGAGGTCAGCAAACACAAGCTTCTTTTGTAGAAAAATTGAAAAAAGAATACAACTTCACAGCAGGTGCGCAAACTGCACCAGCCTTGTTAAAAGGAGTGGTTGATTCATCTCTTTTTGAAGGAACATGGAAGTTCGATGGTACGAATGCAGATGCAGTAATCTTTAATTATGCCAACAAAGATTACACCCTGAATGACTTTGCTTCGTTCTTAGAAAACACACAGCGTAAGCAACCTATGAAAAACGTGGATGATTTTGTAGCAAAAGTTTATACGAACTGGGAAAGAACACAAATCATTGCATACGAAGAAAGCCAATTAAAAAACAAATACCCTGCATACAAACACTTAATGCAAGAATACCACGATGGAATATTGTTGTATGAAATCATGAAAGATGAAGTGTGGGACAAGGCGTCTAAAGACACTTTAGGGTTGAAAAATTACTACCAAGCCCACAGAGAAGATTACATCTTACCGAACAGATTAAACGCAAATGTATTCGAACTTTACAACAAGAAAGATGCGAAGAAAGCATACAAAATGTTGAAGAAAGGAGCAAGCATGGCAGATTTAGAAGCTGAATTCGGAAGTGAGTCTGATTTGCGTATGCGTGCCGATAGCTTGGTAATGAATACGGAAACTGACGAACGTATCAAAAACGAATCTTTATCACTAGGTTTAAACAAGGCGTACGAGGCAAACGGAAAATACTACGTAGTGGTAGTAAATGAAGAATTACCAAGTAGACCAAAAACCTATAAAGAAGCGAAAGGTGCAATCATCCAAGACTACCAAACACAATTGGAAAAAGCTTGGTTAGAAGAATTAAGAAAGAAACACGATATTGTAATTAATAAAGAGGTATTATTCAGCCTTGGTAGTTAAACACAAACATATCACATTTAGGGCTGTCATTTTCGGCAGCCTTTTCTGTTTTCTAGCAGCTTGTTCTTTTGGAGAAAAAGAACAGTGGGCTGCGGTAGAAAATGAAATCTTGACCAAAGAAGATGGTGAAGGTATGATGCGTGCTTTACAGTTAGACCCGAACAATAAAGAAGACAGAGATGGCTTTCTATTGGATTGGATAGCACAACAGGAATACGCCCTTTACTTAAAGGAGACACAACCCAACTTGTATTACGAAATCAAAGCACATAACGTAAAAGAAAGTGCTGATTTACTTAAGTTTCATATTGAAAGTGGTATGATAAAAAAGGCTTTGGCCAATGCATCCCCTTCTGAAGAAGAAATTTTAGCTTACTACAAAAAACACAGAAAAAACTTTAGTGACGAAATTTATTTAGTGAAAGCACTCTACTTAAAAGTAGCCCTGAATAAATTACGCAACTCCAACATTGACCAGCTTTACCTGTTAAAAAATGGTAAAGACAGGGAGGAAATAAAAAACTTTGCAAATCTTTACGCCACAAACTTCTATTTTGAGGAAAACAAGTGGATTGTGTTTGACGATTTAGTCCGTGAAATGCCCATAGAGGTGAACATTAAAGAGTTAATCGAGAGCAAAGGGAAAATTATTAGTAAAGACAATCAATTTGCTTACTACCTCAACATTTTAAGTTACAATACCAAAGAGGCTTTAAAACCGAATGCGCAAGAGCGCGAACTGATAGAAAAAAGAATTTTGGCACAAAAAGCCAAAAAGATAAGAGTTGAACTAAACGACTCGATAACAAAATTGATAGAAAATAGATATGAGATCAACATTTATACTAAGTAGTGTAGCCCTATTCATTAGCTTTTTTGCCGCTGCTCAACCCACTAGCATTGGAGGTACTGGGAAAGAAACGGTGGACAAAATTATAGGCCAGGTAGGTGACAATATTATTTTACTATCAGAGGTTAAAAACGAGGTAATACAAAGCGAAATCAATGGCGAAGGATTGGGCAACAATGCCAAGTGCTCCATTTTCGAAGACATGATGTATCAAAAGCTGCTTTTAAATCAGGCACAGCTAGATAGTATCGTAATCAATGATGAGCAAGTAAATGCCAACATGGAAAACCGTTTGAGAACCATAGAAGCACAAATTGGTTCGCGTGAAAAGTTAGAAGAGTTTTATGGGAAAACTTACGCGCAAATTAAAGACGAGTTTAGAGAAATCATCCGTGAGCGAATGATGGCCGAAGAAATGGAACGTCAAATTACAGCCAATATCGTTGTTACACCTCGTGAAATAGAAAAATTCTACAACTCTATCCCTAAGGATAGTTTGCCTTACATCAACCAGCAAATTGCTTTACAACAAATTGTAGTATATCCTGAAATTACAACAGAAGATAAAGCCAAAACTATTGCAGAACTCAACAAATGGCGAGATGAAATCATCAACGGTAAGAAAAGGTTTGAGTTGATGGCTAAAATCTACTCAGAAGACCCAGGAAGTGCACAAAAAGGTGGTTTATTAGAAGCTTCAAAAGGGATGATGGTAAAACCGTTCGAGGCTGCGGCCATGAACTTAAAACCCGGTGAAATTTCTGAAGTTTTCGAAACAGAATATGGTTTCCATATCGTTCAATTAATCGAAAGAAAAGGAAACGACTATACCTGCAGACATATTCTTCGTATTCCTGAAGTAAGTAACGAAAGTATTACCAAAGCTGCAGAAGTGATTGACGAATGCTACCAGCGTTTGCAACGTGCCGAAATCTCTTGGGATGAAGCTGTAAAATTATACTCAGAAGATAAAGAAACGAAACAAAATCATGGTAATGTAACAAACCCTTACACGGGAGATATATACTGGGATGTACAAAACATTAACCAAATAGACCCACAGATATTTACCGTTATCCAAGGTTTAAAGGTCGGGCAATACACGCAACCTGGTATCTATATCAATTACCAAAGTAGAAAAGAAGGTGTTCGTATTGTACGTTTGGCAGATCAAACCAAACCACACGTTGCGAATTTAGAAGATGACTACGCCTTTGTTAAGAAAGCTGCACAAGCAAGCAAAGAGCAAGAAGTAATTGGCGAATGGGTAGAAGAAAGCATAGAAAAAGCATACATAAAAATTGATCCCGATTTTAAGTCTTGTAACTTGAATTATAACTGGTAATCGTTATATTTAAACCTTAACAATTTCTATCATATGTCAGACGTACAAGCTATTAATAACCTCGTTGTTCAATACAAAGCTCTTAAAGAAGAAATACACAAAGTCATTATAGGTCAAGATGAAGTTGTAGACCAAGTTTTGATCAGTATTTTTTCACGTGGACACAGTTTATTGGTAGGTGTACCAGGTTTGGCCAAAACACTTTTGGTCAACACCATTGCGCAAACACTTGGTTTAGACTTTAACCGTATTCAGTTTACGCCAGACTTAATGCCCTCTGACATTATAGGATCGGAAATATTAGACGAGAGTAGAAATTTCAAATTTATAAAAGGACCTCTTTTCTCTAACGTTATTTTGGCCGATGAGATCAACAGAACTCCACCCAAAACACAAGCCGCATTGTTAGAAGCAATGCAAGAAAAAAGTATAACTGCAGCAGGTACTACCTATCAGTTAAACAAACCTTTCTTTGTATTGGCTACACAAAACCCTATTGAGCAAGAAGGAACCTATCCTCTACCCGAGGCGCAGTTAGACCGTTTCATGTTCAATATTTGGGTAGATTATCCTTCTTTTGCAGAAGAAATGGCCATTGTGAAAGCTACTACTTCTGACGAAAAAATTGACTTAAAACAAATTATGACCGGTGAGGAGATTGTACAATACCAAGAACTCATCCGTAAAATACCTGTGGCAGATAATGTGTTAGAATACGCCGTTAACTTGGTAAGTAAAACGCGTTATAACAATCCTAAAGCGCCCCAAATCACCAAAGATTTCATTTCTTGGGGAGCAGGTCCGCGTGCTTCACAGTATCTCATTGTAGGTGCTAAATGTCATGCAGCGTTGAAAGGAAAATATTCTCCAGACATAGAAGACGTGCAAGCTGTGGCTGTGCCTATCTTACGTCACCGTTTGGTGAAAAACTATAGAGCTGAAGCAGAAGGTTATACCATGGAAAAAATTATCGACGCTTTACTTTAAGATTTTCTTCCCCTTGATAGAATAATCTCAAGTTTTTGAAGTTATAGCTTCAGTTTTACTATGAAATTACTGCATCTTACTTTTTTATTAGTGCTAAGTTCTCTTGCTTGGGGACAAACTTCTACCGTTGAAGGACGTGTTGTAGATAAAGACAATGACGGATTCTATGGAGCCTATATTTTTGTGAAAGAAGACTCCTTAAAATTTAATACACGTTCTAATTCTGACGGATATTTTGACCTTACACTACCCAGTAATACTTCACTTACTATTATTGTACAAAATGAAGCAGAACGTTTTTCTTATCCTCTTGTTTTAAAAGAAGGTGAAAATAGAAAACTGTCTAAAACTAAATTCTCAGTACAAAATTATACAGCCGTAGATATTGCGGGAACCAAAAAGGAAAACATGACCAGTATTGATAAGATAGATATCAATGCCATTCCCATTCCTGGAGGTTCCGTTGAAAGAAGTTTGATTTACAGTACCGCTGCAAGTTCGAATAACGAGTTATCGAACAACTACAATGTTCGTGGAGGTAACTACAATGAAAATCTGGTTTATGTAAATGGTATTCAAATTTACAGACCTTTCCTTACCCGCAGTGGTCAACAAGAAGGTATGAGTTTCATCAATCCAGACTTTGTTGAGGATATATCTTTTAGTGCCGGAGGTTTTTCTGCCAATTACGGTGATCGATTAAGTTCTGTGCTAGATATTACTTATAAAAAACCAAGAGATTTTAAAGCTACGGCCAATGGTAGTTTACTGGGTGCAGCTTTCCACGTAGAAGATAAATTGAGCCCGAGACTTAATTTTATTGTTGGAGCAAGATATAGATCTAACGGTTACTTGTTAAATGCCTTACCCACAACAGGTGCTTACAACCCCATCTTTTTTGATGTTCAACTTTTGGCCAACTATGAAATTACTGAAAAACTAACGTGGAGTTTCTTAGGTCACCTCTCCTCTAACAATTATAGATTTGCTCCCGAAACGCAACAAACAAATTTTGGAACCATCAATGAAGCCTATAGGTTCAATGTTTATTTCGACGGACAAGAACAAACGCGTTTTCGAACTTTCACTGGAGCTACGAGCTTAAATTGGAA
>NZ_JAWWCF010000054.1:0-16302 GCF_033720595.1 Lishizhenia sp.
CCAGCTTTAGAAAAAGGTACATATATCTTGCGTTTCAAAGATATAAGTGATGCAAGTTGGAGTATCAATTTTATGGTGGATTAAAAATCAAACAGGGACAGCAATGGCAGCTTTGCGTTGTGAACATTTAGTTGACTTTGCTGCACGCTTACGACCACCGGAAGTGAACGTGCAGCTTAAGTCTACTTGATGTTTAAAACGTGAACTATAGTGTATGGCCCGGCTGTTTGCCAGTTTGAAATTCAATAAATGATTTTTATCCTCCTTCTCAAACCTTTAAATCTCTTCCAAATTCTTGGAAATAAAAAAACCTAAAAGCTTAGTTCCGGGGTTTTTATGTGTACTAAAAGATTTATTGTTTCACAAAACGTTGGGTAGTATGTTGACCGTTATCGAAAGTAATTCGGATGAGGTAAACGCCTGGGTTGAAGTCATGAACATCCAGGTTACTTTGTTGGTTATTGATCTCTTTTGTTTGAATCAAAGCCCCCGTAGTACTGTAAATATTTATGCTTGCTATTCTCTCGTTACTTGAAAGTTCGAGCAAATCTGTTACTGGGTTGGGCGCTAGTTTTACGGCTATTAATTGCGCCTCACTTACATTAGCAGCGACATAAGTTCCGTAGGTGTTATTGCCAACACGTGCGAAAATTAGTTTGACCTCGGCACTTACTCCCATGGTTCCATCATAGGTTGTTTTTTCTCTGTGAACCTGACCATAAGGTGCCATGTAGGTGTAATTTTCAAACAGAACCTGATATAATTCAAAGGCAGGGAAACAGTCACATGAATCACAATAATCTCCGTAAATGAAATCAGACATTTCCATTCCATTGCCTGTTAGGGTTTCAAATTGAACTTCACCCACGTCATATTTTTTCATGTATTCGAAATAGTTCGAAGGGTAAGTGGTAAGTGCTTCTCCTTTTTTGAATTTAATCACAGGGGGATAGGTTATATTATATACGAATCCACCAGGATTATAGGTGTATAAGTCGTTATAAATTGAAATGAATACGCTATCAGTGGTTTCAACTCTATTGGTTACAGTTACTGTATTTATAGCATGGTAAGCTGATTGTGAACTTTGTATACTAGAATATCCAGAATATTGTAGTGTATCTCCTACTTCCCAAGGGTAAACTTCATCATAGGTTGGGGCATAAGATCCGAGGTGACCTTCATTGTCATTTACCTGCCCAAATATTTCATATTCTGACGCATTGATAGGAAAACCCTGAATATCTATAAAACGAACGGCGCCCAAATGTTTAGCAATTTTGATGGGATTTGCGCTATAAGAAGTGGTTACAGCGTTTCCTTGCCCATCATAAGCCACGATGGCGTAAGCTTTAACAGAATCGGTGAAATTGAGAATGTTTTCTTGTGTTTTAGAAATGTATTTGAGGTAATAATCTGTGTTGTTGGTAGTGGTGAATACCGCAGAATCTCCCAAGTTTAAATCAAAGTTAAAAGAGATATTATTATCCATTTCTAGTTCATGAAGTAATTGATTGTAATCTATATTTCTACCCAACCAATTGGATGTAGCTAGGTTTATATCTCCATAGGAACCACATCCCATATCGTTGGGATTTGGAGCTTGCAGAACATCGCTAGCTACTTGGTATTGTTTTATTTCTAATGTAGAGTTGTTGGAGTTCATTTCTTCTGCAAAGAAGAACTTCTCTTCCGTTCCACCCACCGCTTTAAACTTAGTTGGAGAATGAAAAGGAACATAGTCTTGTGCCAGTGCTGCACCCAGTAAAAATAAGGATGTTACTGTAGTTAGTGTTTTCATGTTGCTTGATTTAGTGATGAATATACCTTTCTAAACGTAAGTTTTTCGAATTGAGATGGTAAAATATTTTAAGTAAATATACAGGTCTACTTTTGTAGCGCTTGTTTTTCAATTTTAATTTTTGAATCATGAATTAATAGTATCTTGGCAAACGATATTTCACAAACCTTTCATAGAAAAGAAACATGAAGAAAAGTTTAGTAATGCTTTTTGCAGCTACCCTTGGATTTGGTGCTCAGGCACAACAAGGTATCACTGCAGAGCAATTGATAGAATTGAACCGAGTAGGAGGAATGGGTGTAAATCCCGAGACTTCTGAGCTAATTTATGCTGTATCTAAGGTAGATATTGCAAGTAATAAAAAGAGCACGGAAGTTTTTGGTTTGGACCTTAAAGATGGTGCGAAGAGAAGCATAGAAGATCCTGCTAAGATTTTAGGAGACGCCTCTATTTCTGCAGATGGTAAATACCAAATTGTGGTAAAAGAAGTGAAGCTGGACAAAGTTTTCGGAACAGATTACTACCCAGAATTGAAGGAATCGAACGTTCAGATATACAATGATTTGGATTACAGACACTGGGATACGTGGCAAGACGGAAAATTCAATCACCTTTTCGTAAAGAACTTGGAGACAGGTGAGATGGTGGATATCATGGCTGGTGAAAAGTTCGAATGTCCAACGCAACCTTTCGGAGGTTCAGAAGATTACACGTGGAATGCTGACGGAACCAAAATTTACTACGTATGTAAAAAGTTGTACGGAAAGGAATACGCTGTAAGTACAAACACTGATATTTACGTATACGACATTGCAACTGGAGAGACCTCTAACCTTACGGAAGGAAACATGGGATACGATACCAACCCTATTTTCTCAACTGAAGGAAAGTTAGCCTACTTGCAAATGAAACGCGATGGTTACGAAAGTGATAAAAATGATATCATTTATTTCGATGGAACGACAAAACACAACTTAACGGGTGCTTGGGATGGAACCGTAAATTCTTTTGCATGGTCAGAAGATGAAAAAAGCATCTATTTCGTAGCACCAACAGGAGGTGAGGCGCATTTGTTTAGAATCGATTTACCAGGTAAGAAAAAGATCTTGAATAGACCTGTGCAAATTACAAACGGACAGTTCGATGTTCGTGGTATCGTAGGATGGAATAAGAAAAATCTTTTGGTGATGCGTGGAGATATGAACCACGCTTCTGAAGTTTTCAGTGTGGATGTGAAGTCGGGAGAAATGACACAAATTACCCACGAAAATGATGATCTATACAATTCTATAGGTTTGAGTAAAATCGACAAGCGTATTGTAAAAACTACAGATGGTAAAGACATGGTTACATGGGTGGTTTATCCTCCAGATTTCGATTCTACAAAACAATACCCAACCTTGTTGTACTGTCAAGGTGGACCACAAGGAGCCCTTTCTCAATTCTACTCTTACCGTTGGAATTTCCAATTGATGGCTGCGCAAGGTTACATCGTTGTAGCGCCAAATAGAAGAGGTATGCCAGGTCATGGTGTTGAATGGAATGAACAAATTTCTAAAGATTACGGAGGACAAAACATGAAGGATTACTTAGCAGCTATCGATGATGTTGCCAAAGAATCTTACGTAGATAAAGAGCGTTTAGGATGTATTGGAGCTTCTTATGGAGGTTACTCAGTATTCTATTTAGCGGCCATTCATGAAGGTCGTTTCAAAACCTTCTTAGCACACGATGGTATCTTTAACTGGCAAAGTATGTACGGTACTACAGAAGAGATGTTCTTCGTAAACTGGGACTTAGGTGGCGCTTACTGGGACAAAGACAACGCTGTAGCTCAAAAAGCTTACAACGAATTCAACCCAGCAGATCACGTAGAAAAATGGGACAGTCCAATTATGATTATCCAAGGAGGTTTAGACTTCAGAGTGCCAATTGGACAAGGTTTAGAAGCCTACCAAGCGGCTCAATTGCAAGGTTTAAAAAGTAGGTTGTTGTACTTCCCAGAAGAAAATCACTGGGTACTCGACTACCAAAACTCACTCATCTGGCATACAGAATTCCAGAAATGGTTAAAAGAAACCTTGTAGTTTCTCAAGAATATTCAAAAAAGCGGAGCAGTAATGTTCCGCTTTTTTGTTTTCTACTGCTACAGCGCGATTGTATCGCGTAGTACTTACAATTAATTTGTTTACTCTAGCCATCTAACCGTCTAAAAATCTAACTGTCTAAAAGTCTTTATTGCTATTTAGAATCATTATAAATACCTAACTCTAGGTATTGTTTCCTCCTCCAAAAGCCTCGACTTTTGCGGCATTCGAAAACTAGTAGGGAGAAGAAATAATGAGGAAAGGATTTTTAGTTGTACACAAGTGGCTCGGTTTAATTACTGGAGTTGTTGTATTTATTGTAGCTATAACTGGTTGTTTGTATGCCTTTAAGGAGGAAATTCAAAGTCTGTATCAAGACTACAAGCATGTAGAGCAAACAGATGCCCCTTTCTTAACGCCATCTCAAGTAGCAGACATTGCAGATTCTATCTACCCAGCACAACATATTCATTCCATCAATTATTTAGGGAAAGACAAGGCCCTAGAAGTGATATATTACGAAGGTCATACAGATACTTCTGAGCTCATTTACGATGCGTTTTACGTGCACCCAACCACAGGGGAGGGCATAAAATATGTCGACTTAACCTCCGGCATTTTCCGATTTATTTTAGACGGACATTACTACCTCTGGCTGCCCGAAAAAATAGGTCAAACCATAGTTGCCACCTCAACCCTTATTTTCTTTTTCATGCTTATCACCGGACTCATTCTCTGGTGGCCGAAAAACAAGAATGCGCGTAAACAACGCTTTAAGTTCAAATGGAAAGAAACGACCAAGTGGAAACGTAAAAATTACGACTTACACAACATCCTTGGGTTTTATGTCATCTCCATCGCCATGGTTTTGTGTTTAACCGGTTTGGTTTGGGGCTTTGGTTGGTTTGCTTACGGCAGTTATAAATTGCTGGGGGGTGAAAAATCTATTGTTTACGTAGAACCAGACTCACCATCTTTAAAAGGTCAGGCAGCTTTACCAATCCATGAAATGGAAAACAACATGGATGAAATGTGGCGCCGTATGATGCTGGAATACCCGAATGCCGATAACATAGAAGTGCACGTTCCCCATACAGATTCATCAACGATATACATCTCTATTCAGCCGGATGAAGGCACCCATTACAGAACTGATTACCGCTTTTTTGATCAGAAAACCTTGGAAGAGGTAGAGGTCAATCACCTTTGGGGAAAATACGCTGATGCGGATGCTACGGATAAGTTGTTCAGAATGAATTACGATATACATATTGGAGCCATTGGCGGACTACCCGGTAAAATCATCGCCTTTTTAGCGTCATTGATTATCGCTAGTTTACCCGTTACTGGAACCCTAGTTTGGTGGGGTAAACGCAAGAAAAAGAAATAGTTTTATAGTTGAGTCAAGGGCCTTTCCCCAAGATTCTTGGGGACGGGCTTTCCGCTATAGTCCTCGGCTAAAAAGTAAGGCATGTAGGTTGGTTGCTAAGCTTCTAAAGTCGCTTTGCACCCAAAACATTTCTAAACTTTTTATCTATCGGGCTGCCGCTGCTATCCCTAAGGCGGTTGAATTTTGTGTCAAATCACCTAATGTCTTAAATCAACCAATTTTAGAAGAGAAGAATAGTTAAACCTAGTGCTTTTAAATAGTATTTTTGCAAACAATGAGCAGTACAAACAAAACCGATACGTCTGATAATCAGCCACTCGATAAAAGCTTGGAGAAATCCAATAAAACCAATGAGTTTGGAACGCAACCCCTTGCGAAATTATTGAGTAAACAGGCTATTCCTGCGTCCATTGGTATTCTTGTAATGGCTATTTACGGTATTGTCGATACAATTTTTGTGGGGCACTGGGTAGGAAAATATGCTATCGGTGCAATTACCGTTGTTATGCCTATTCAATTTCTAATGTCCAGTGTAGGTATGGCCATAGGTGTTGGAGGATCCTCCATCATTTCCAGAGCATTCGGAGAAGGGAAGCAGGAAAAAGCGAACCATACTTTTGCGAACATGGTCAGCCTAACAGTAGCTTTTGCCCTTCTGTTTTATATCGGAGGTTCACTCTACATGGAAGAAATCCTTTTGCTTTTTGGAACAGCTGGCAATATAACAGCACCTGCCACAGCTTATTTTGATATACTGCTTTACGGGGTTCCCTTTCTTACCATCGCAATGATGACCAATTCAGTAATTAGAGCTGAAGGTTACCCTAAAATATCCATGATTGTTCTGATTATCCCTGCAGTAATTAACGTTGTTTTAGATCCTATATTAATTGTTTACTTCGATATGGGGATAGAGGGAGCAGCATGGGCCACAACAGTCTCTTTTATTGCTTGTGCCTTATATACTATAGTTTTCTTCTTTTCTACGCGTTCTAAATTGAATTTTAAGGCGAAGCAGATGATATGGAAGGCCAAAATCATTCAAGAAATTGGGTCTATTGGTTCTATAACTTTGGTTCGACAAGGTGCCATCTCTATTTTGGCAATAGTCCTGAACAATTCCTTGGTAGAGTACGGGGGAGACATCGCATTGTCTGTCTATGGTATTGTAAATAGAATTGCCATGTTTGCCTTCTTCCCAATTTTAGGAGTAACCCAAGGATTTTTGCCTATTGTAGGTTTCAACTATGGAGCAAAACTCTTTCAAAGGGTTTCAGATATCATCAGTTTATCCATCAAGTGGGCAACGATTATGGCTTTTATCATTTTTGTACTCATCATGATATTTACGGAGTACATCGTAATGATCTTTACAGCAGATACTTCACTGATTGAAGGAGCAACCTTCGCGATGCGATGGATATTTGCGGCAACCCCATTGGTGGCAATCAATATGTTAATGAGTGGTTATTATCAAGCCGTGGGTAAAGTGATGCCAGCTTTGTTTTTATCCTTGAGTAAACAAATCATTTTCTTGGTGCCATTGGTATTAATATTGCCCTTATTCTGGGGCTTAGATGGTATTTGGTACTCTTTCGTATTTGCAGATGTCTTTACGGCCTTGGTGAGTTATTATTTCTACCGTGTGGTAAAACAAAAGATAGCGGACAATTTGGCCAAGAGAAGCTTAACCCAAGCTTAATTCAAATACAAAGATTGTTGTACTTAACCAACAGCCTCAAGTGAATAACTGATTTCAGAAGTATTCAATACCTCTCCAAACTCTTACTACCTTAGGAGGGTGAACAAACTAATCAATGTATTCAAGGATCTAGGACCTGGTCCTCTGGTTGCTGCTGCTTTTATCGGACCCGGAACGGTTACCGTATGTGCCAAAGCAGGAGTTAACTTTTCCTATGCATTGTTGTGGGCACTTATGCTTTCTGTCTTCATTTGTATTTTGTTTCAAGGAATGGCAGCTCGTTTAGGTGTGGTGAGTCAAAAAGGCTTGGCGCAGGTGATGCGAGAAACGATAACAAATCCCTTTTTGAAATACCTCGTATTAGGAATTAGCATTGCTGCAATTATTGTAGGTAATGCCGCTTACGAAGGAGGAAACATCACCGGCGGGAGCATGGGACTAGAAAGTGTTTTTGGTTCTTTTACCCAGGATGTCGGACCCTTTCAATTCAATTTTTATAGTCTTGTTCTGGGAGGAATCGCTTTGTTTTTGTTGAGTTTGAAAAGTTTCGTTCGTGTAGAGCGCTTACTACTTACACTCGTCATATTAATGAGTTTAGCCTTCATTTCAACAGCATTAATATCAGATATTCAATGGTCAGAATTCTTGGCTGGACTCTTCACTTTTGAGCAACCTCAAGATAGTTTCCTAACGGTCATTGCACTTATCGGAACCACCGTTGTTCCGTACAATTTGTTCCTACATGCATCTCTTGCCGCTAAAAAATGGAAGGGAGAAGAAGGTCTTGTGAAAAGTAAAAGAGATGTGGTAATCGCCATGATTTTAGGGGGGCTAGTTTCGATGGCCATTGTAGTAAGTGCTGCAGAAAGTGGTTTGCAAGAATTACTATCTCCCGATCAACTGGCTTCCTCCTTAGCGCCTCTCTACGGAGATATTGCGCAATATTTATTGGCGTTTGGTTTGTTTGCTGCCGGACTCACAAGTGCAATCACGGCACCTTTAGCAGCAGGTTTTGTGGCCAAAGGATGTTTCAACTTGAACGAAAAACAAGAAAAGGCTGTAGCCATATTTGTGCTGCTTATTGGAGTAACATTATCGAGTTTAGGACTCAAACCTTTGGATTTAATACAATTTGCACAAGTAGCCAATGCCATCGTTTTACCCCTTATAGCGGTGGTTTTGCTATGGATGATGAACAATAAATCAATACTCGGTAACGCAAGGAATACAATTACACAAAACATTTTAGGCGGATTGGTCATTCTCTTCGCTTTTGGAATGAGTATAAAAAGCATATACACACTATTTTAAGATGGATTCAGTACACATAGATTTAAATGCAGACGTAGGAGAAGGAATAGAAACTGAGGAGGATTATATGCCTTTTCTAAGTTCATGTAGCATCGCTTGCGGTGGTCATTATGGTGATCATGAAAGTATGCGTAAAAGCATGATGCTCGCCAAACATTTTGGCGTGCGAATAGGAGCCCATCCGTCCTATCCCGATAAAGAAAATTTTGGTCGTAAGGTGATGGAGATAGATTTCTCAGCTTTAGAACAAAGTATCGTGGATCAATTAGAGGCGTTCAAAAGTGTAATGGAGGAGGAAAATATGGAACTTAACCATATCAAGGCGCATGGAGCTCTTTACAACAAGGCAGCAGAAGATGCGGTTACTGCCCATGTTTTTATAGATGCGTGTAACCGTGTTTTTGAGGATTATTTACTTTACGTTCCTTTCAATAGTGTAATGGAAAGTGTAGCGCTAGAAAGAGGTGTTCATTTCATGAATGAAGCTTTCGGGGATAGAGCTTACAATGCATCAGGGTTGTTGGTGAAAAGGTCAAAATCAGGTGCTGTATTGCAAAACCCTTTAGATATACTCATGCAAATTGAAAACATAGCCTTGCATCATCAAGTAAAGACCAAAGGAGGGAAAACCATAGAAATGCAAGGAGAAACGTTCTGTATACATGGAGATAATCCCAATGCGAAAGATGTCTTGCATTATCTCAGAACGGCTTGGGAACAAAATGAACAAATACGAGTGGTATGAAAGTGAATTGCGTGAAATACGGGAGTCATGGTGTCTTGTTAACGTGGCCGGCAGAGATCAAAGAAGAAATCTTGATGGAAGTACTGAGTTTTCAGAGCGCTTTACAAGAGAAATATGCCAAGCGTTTGGCTTTTACGCAAAATGCCTACAACAGTATTTTATTACAATTCAAGGATGAACCTAGCACGGAGGATGAAAAGGAAATTGAGTTTTTCGTCAATGAAAGTGTGCTCAATCATACCCTAAAGAATCGTCAAACTTGGCATATACCTGTTTGCTATGAAAAACCTTATGCTTTAGACATGCCTGAGGTGTGTTTGAAGAATGGTTTGAGTAAGGAAGAGGTGATTACTTTGCACACCTCCCCAACTTACTTGGTTTATTTCATGGGCTTTTTACCGGGTTTTTGTTACCTCGGTGGGTTGAATGAAAAATTACATATAGCAAGGAAGTCCATACCAAGAAAAATTACGCCAAAAGGAGCTGTGGGCTTGGGAGGACAACAAACGGGAATTTACCCTGTAGAATCTCCTGGAGGGTGGAACATCATTGGAAATACACCGGTGGATATGTTACAACTTAACTTGCGTGAAGAAAATGGAATTCAACCGGGTGATTATCTCAAGTTTATACCCGTATCTACCCAAGAATATGAATTCATAAAAAAAGCAGCAGATCAACGAAATTATAAGCTAAAATCTATACCATGCTAACATTTATTAAACCTGGTTTTTATACTTCTGTACAAGATCAAGGCAGGTGGAAATACCGCAATAAAGGTATTCCTACTTCAGGTTGTATGGATGATTTATCTGCTCAAATTGCCAATGCTTTGGTTAATAATAAGGCGGAGGATGCCTTGTTGGAGATTACCCAAATAGGTCCGCACATGCATTTTGATACACCTGCGGTTATTGCATTTTCTGGGGCTCAAGCTGAAGTAAAAATTAACGGTGAAAAAATAGAACTGAACAAAGCCTATCCCATCACAGCAAATACTGAAGTAAAGGTGGGTTATTGTCAGAAAGGTATACGCCTTTATATGGCAATAAAAGGCGGTTTTCAAACACCTGAACACTATGGGAGTAGAAGTTGGTTTGAGGGGGTAACGCAACAATCACGTTGTGTAGCTGGCGACAAATTACCTTACTTAACTCAGGCAAATTTTTTAGACAAATATGGAAATGTTGTGGTAAATGCAGAGTTGTTTTCTGATGAAATAGAGGTTGAGCCGGGTCCTGAATTTTTATTACTTGGAGAGGAGCAACGAGAAGCATTAGTAACACAATCTTTCACTATAGGAAACCAGAACAACCGAATGGGTTATCAGTTAGAGGAAGTGGTGAAACACAATTTACCAGAAATATTATCAAGTCCTGTACTTCCTGGTACTGTGCAATTAACACCATCAGGTAAATTAATTGTGTTAATGAAAGATTCGGCTACAAGTGGAGGATATCCAAGGATACTTCAATTAACTGAACTAGGATGCTCTAAAATTGCACAGAAAAGTACACGCGAGCAATTGCATTTTAAAATGAAATTCTAACTTCATGCTATGAAATTTGTTAAAAAACCTATCATTCTATTCCTTTTACTTTCATTCATAACCTTATCTGCATGTACAAATGAGGAAAGTGGGAAAACTATTTATTTGTTCAGACACGCTGAAAAGGAGTTGACCACCAAGACGGATAACCCACCTCTGACGGATGAAGGTGAAAGACAAGCTGTGCAAATCAGTAATATTTTAAAAGAGGTTGACCTCGAAGAGATTTATACAACGAAATACATTCGAAACTTAAATACTGTTAAACCTTTAATAGATAGCACAGGTGTTCCCGTAAAATATTATAAGTGGGAAGCCTGGGAAGAGGTTGTAGATGAAATAAAGAAAAGTGATGCAAAAGTTATAGCACTTTGCGGTCATGGAGATATTTTGTTACCCATGATAGAAAAATTGGGTGGTGTACGACCACAAGAAACAATTGAAAAAGACGAGTACAAAAAAATATATAACCTACTCCTGCTAGGTAACGATGTTACCGTTCAAACAATCAAATTTTAAATCAATAAATAACCAATTATGGGATTAATTAACTTAGCAACGATTAAACCTCAAGTACAAGATTTCGCTACAAACGGAACAAGTGCAAATTTTTTAGACCCGAACGGAGATAAAATTACAGGTCACATTTTTACGCGCCAGGAATTATATGATGCTTTAGGAACGAGTGCAACAAGTGAGTATTTTATGGTGTCGGCGCTGAGTCCGTACCCAGGAGCTAGCATAGACTTCCTAAATTTAGTATTGTGTAGAGTAGACGGTGGTGTAATTGACATAAATGCATTGTACGTAAGTAGCACAACTCCAATGTCTGGAGCTTTAACTTTTAACACAAATAATGCTACCAATCCAGATGGAAAAACGGTTACGGCCAGGGACTTCACAGATATGTACAACGATTACATCAATGACGCTGATCCAAAACCATTGATTTTAGCTTCTGATGAAAAGGTGAAAGGGTATAACTTTACAAGAGATATGATAGAGGCGTTAGGCCTACAAGACCAACCAACTTCTGAGAATAAGAACGATACCTTTGCGTTCATTCCTATGATAAGACCTGTAGATAGTTTAACCAACAAGCCTTATTTAACCTTTGCTTTGGCTTACGTAAACGATGGTGTAGTATCGGGAGATATCTTTGATTTTGTAGATCCATGTCCTACAGCTTGTAATAATTATCAGACCGTGTTTATTTAGTAATTTATCTATGAGCTGGTGTTTTACACCAGTTCATGTTTTTTTACAAGATTCATTAAGTTGAATTACTTATTTAAAGGGAATGAAGGAAAGAGTATTTTTATTAATTGTTCTAATAATTTTATCGATAGTTTTTTATTTGGATTTAAAAGGTGTACATGTTTATATCTTTTCCTTGAATAACTTCGTGTACCTTCTAACCTTGCTCACGGGAGCCATTATTGGTTTGAATCAATTTAAAAATAAATCCAAAATTATTAAATTGATTACCGTCCTGTTTTCAGGAGTTTTCTTATTCGAATTAGGTGGGATGATAATGACTCATCTAAGGCTGTTTTATTCTTTGTATTATTTTCTGATATTGTTTTTTTTACTGCTACTCCACCACTTCATTTTTAGGCAGTTTTTAGAAAATAATGGGAAGCAAATCAAAAGACTTAACCTACTCTCACTAATCATTACTGGTCTTTCTTTAGTAATAATGCTATCCAATTGGAATTTATCCGGATTTCCATCTATTGCTGTCAGCTTGTTTTGTATTTACGTCATATCGATGTCTCTCTATTTACTGTATCAATTAATAGATGTACCCATTAAAACGCAATTGTGGAGAAATCCTCAATTTTTGTTTTGTGTGTCCTCACTTGTAATGTACTGTATAAAGTTTTGGAATGTGTCTTTTCGTCCCGTTTTACATAAATTACCTATGGAGGTGATGTTAAAGTATAAGTTCCTACTCTTTAATTTCTCCAATTATATCATGGAAATAGCTTATTGTGTATTTGTAATTCTTTTGTTGGTTGGACAAGAGAAACAGGTGAACGCTGAAACGAAAAAGGTCTAATTACTAGTTAAATCGTTCATGAACAAATATCCCGTGTTTATTTGTGAAATAGGGGAGTGTTCTAATGATGAAAATCTGTTAACTTTAAAGAAAACAGTGACTTATGCTGGTTTCAAGAATTCGAAAGTTTAAGATTACCCTACTTATCATTCTATCCATCTTAGCATTAGACTATTTTTTCTTTTACTATTTCGATATCCTCTCGCTACAATACATCATCTATAATCTTATTCTTGTCACGGGCAGTGTTTACGGAATTCGAAACTATAGCAGGTTGTTGAGAATAGGAAGGTTTATTACCATGCTTTTCACAGGTTTGTTTATTCTTGAATTTATGGTGGCCTGTTTTGGGGTTTTTAATATTAGTAATACCCTCAACTACTTATTAATTACACTGTTTTTAACGGTGATTAATTATTTCATTTTTGGCATTTATCTCAATTTCAACCCTAAGAATACCAAAATATACAACTGGATTACCCTTGGAATGCTCTTCGTCATTATTGTGAACCCCATTTATTTGAATAAAGTACATGTATTCCCCTTTTTCTCGGTAGCATTCTTTTGTATATACGTCATTATTCTCTGCTTAGTGAGTTGTATACAATTGATGGAGAGCCCTCATTACCTTGTGCTTTGGAAAAACCCTTTGTTCTTATATACTTTCGCCAATTTGTTAATCTACAGCGTTAATTTTTGGAGTTTGACATTCAGGCCAGTATTGTATCAACTACCCTTGGAAACTTTAATTCGTTACCGGTTACTTCTCTTCGATTTATCCACTATTTGTATGGATATTGCCTACCTTATTCTGCTGTATGTTTTATTCTTAAAGCCGAGAAACTTAGCGCTGGAAAAAGGGTAGAATGCAAAAGGCACTGAAGATCTCCAGTGCCTTAATTTGTGGTTAGTAAAATGCGTATTATATAAGTTCTCAATTATATATGGGGCAAAGATTCTAATTATTAAATAAATCGTTGTAAGGAGACTTCCTGAAATGTAAAGGGGAATTCCCCCTATTAACAGAATGTTTATGCCTGTATTTTTTAATAAAGTGCATGTTCCCAAGTACTACAAGTTACTTTTGCCCTAACCGATAGAAGCAATGGAAGTAAAAACAAGTAATAGTATTACCAAAGAGGAACAAAGACAGGATGCTCAGTATCTGAATACCGAAAGGCAAGATCTGTTTTTTGACTCCTATGGAAATTTCATAAGAGGGTTTTCTTTCACTCGAGAAGATTTGGCAGAAGTTATTGAGCAAACGAATCAGGTTTATTTGAACTTAGAGTTCACTTCAAATTCTGATAAGGGGAGACTAGAAGTGTCTTTGGCTCCCATATCGAATTTAAAAGTTGACGCTGAAAAAAAGAAGTTTCCTACTTTTCCACCGGTTACCTTGCCCATAAGCGAGCAGGCCTTAAAAAGTTGTGATAACACGACGAGTCCTGTGGAAATGAACGACGATTTAAAAGAATGGGTTTTATCTGGAAAGGATGTGTTTACATTGAGAAATGGTGAAACAATAAAAGGGATCAACTTCTTACCTGAACAGCTTTGTTTTGTTGGTTTAGACCAGAAAATTACTTTGGAAAATAAGAATGATTTATTTGTATTCATTCCTGTGCTTGGTCCCATTGTTAACAGTAAAGAACATAGACATTTGAATTTCGCATTAGCAAAGATGAATTCGGGCGTATTGCAGGGGAAATATGTTGGAGCAGGCTTAAGTTGTTCAACTGCCGGGAACAGTTATAAAGTAGAAACGGTCAATTAATAAGAAGAGCTTACTTAAAGAAGGAAAATTCATTTTTCTGTTTATTTTCGAACTTGCTCCTTTTTATAAAATTGCTTGAGTTAATGAATTTTTAACTTGTACAGGTGCTTACTGCTATAGATGATATTAATGTTTTATGTCTGATCAATTTGTAATTATTTTTTCTGTTATCACGGGTACCTTACTGGTTTTCTCATTGTTGGTGTTCATTATTTATTTTATCATCCTTTACAGGAGAAAACAAGAAGTCTTCGAATTGGAACGTGAGCAATTTAAACAAGCAGTACTTCAGGCTGAAATAGAAATGAAGGAGGAGACGCTTACTACCATTTCTAGAGAGTTACATGATAATTTTGGTCAGGTTGCATCTTTGATAAAAATGAACTTGAGTTTGCTGAACAAACACGTAGGTGATGGAGGTAAAGAAAATTTGCAACAGTCCATGGAGCTCATTAAGCAACATATACAAGATATACGTTCTTTGTCGGTAAGTTTAAAAGGGGAGAATTTAAAACGATTTGGGCTATTGGGTATGATTAAAATGGATGTTGACCGTTACGAAAAAGCGGGAGAATTAAAGATCCATTTAGACCTACCCGACGGTGAGGTTAGCTTTGAACAAAACAAGGAGATCTTTATGTACCGAATGGTGCAAGAAATCCTGAACAATGTGATTAAACACGCCGAGGCAACGGAAGTATACATTACCATCGCAGTAGAAAATGGCAAGGACCTAATTCATATAAAAGATAACGGAAAAGGGTTTGTTCTGGATGAGGTAACCCTTGGTTCTGGAATATTAAATATTAAAGAAAGATGTAAATTTATTGGTGGAACATTTGATTTGAAATCGGTTCCAGGTAAAGGTACAACCTATCAAATAAGTATAGAACATGGAGAACATTAATATCGCCGTAGTAGACGATCATAAGCTTTTTAGAAGTGGGTTAGCGAACCTAATTCAAAACATAAATCAAGACTTTAGAGTTGTGTGTGAAGCTGATCATGGCAAGCATTTCTTGGATCAGTTAGAGCGTCAAGAAACTCCAGATTTAGCTTTAGTGGATATCAATATGCCGGTTATGGATGGTTTCCAAACGGTAAAACAATTGAAGGAGTTATATCCAAACATGAAGTTATTGATTGTAACCATGAATGATGATGATACCTCTCTTTTAAAAATGTTGCGTTTAGGTATTAAAGGATATATCTCAAAAGATGTAGACCCAGAAGAATTGGAACGTGCCATATTGGACATGGTAGACAAGGGGTTTCATTATACGGAACAAATGACTTCTCAATTAATAGGAACCATCAATGGGGATAAATCGGAATTAGAAAAGCAGGACGCATTGAACGCGAAAGAATTGCGCTTCATAGAATTAGCTTGCTCCGAAGATACCTACGATAAGATTGCAGATAAGATGTGCTTAAGTGTCAAAACCATAGACAACTACAGAGCTTCTGTATTCGATAAATTAGGCGTAAAATCACGTGTTGGTTTGGTGATGTACGCCATGCAAAACGGATTGTTTATCTAATCATTCTTTTTTAGATCGTAGAACTAAATAACTGCTCCCTTTTTTCGCGTTGGTTAAGTTTCAAATCGAAACACATGCAAACATTGCGAAGAAAGGGTTTTCCTTTTTCAAGGATTTCAAGTTTACCACCTTCGTAAGTAATCAATTCATCGTTTAATAATTCTTGTAATAAAGCTTCATTGACGAAATCACTAGCTGCTATTTCTGCAGGAATAGTTGCATTGTAACGACACATTAAGTCTAAAATGAGTCTACGTACTGTTTCGTCTTCTTCACTTAAGAAATGACCTCTAAAAACAGCAAGCTCTCCCTTGTTGATGGTAGCTTGATAGTCTTC
>NZ_JAWWCF010000055.1:0-16232 GCF_033720595.1 Lishizhenia sp.
CATATGTTAATGATCAGTTGAAAGATGCTTTATTCTTCAATACCAATGATAACGAAGAAATACTTGAGAAATTAGGTGATTTTGAAGCGAATATGGGAATTTGTATCAATATCGATGTAGAGAAAATGGACAATTTTGCCAAGCAAATAGATCCTAGATACATGAATAAAATATTGGCACGAATGGACGTGAGACCAGTTGTTTCTATTCTACTAAGCTCGAACAAACTGAATACCTTCATCAATGGTAAGTTTACTGCCGTTGCGCAAATCGGTGGAAGAGCGGATAGCTTGAATTATGTTTCTGCTTATGCTGGTGTAGGTGAAAGCATGATGAATTTATTAGACAATAGCAAGGATTTATGGTCTTCTGAAGTAGAAGAAACTGCAGCGAATGAGTTTTTAATTGGTAAAAACCAAAAAGTGTTTAAGAGCAAAGAGTTCTTGATGTATAAAAAAGGAGTGAATGGAAACTTCCCTGAAGGTAAGGTTCGCGTTCCAGAATGGGCAGAAGATTTCGGTTCTAAACCGATTACGGCCTTTGTTGATATCAATGCTCTACCAGAAGATATAAAAGTTGATTTAGACGATGCAGAGTTTATGGTTGATGCCATAGATCATATTTACATGGAGGCAGATAATTTAGAGTCTCGCATTGTTATAAAAGCTAAGAAAGGTCAAGAAAATGTATTGAAACAATTATTGGAGAGTTTCATGGCTGCCAACGGATTGTAAAAGGATAGTAAGATGATTAAAAAAGGCTCGTTAATTCTAACGAGCCTTTTTTAGTATTATGTTTTGATATGCTATAATTCCTTCATCAACACCTTGTATAGATCTACCATACAAGCAATATCGAATTTGTGCACTTTCTCATCTGGACTATGCACATTGTCCTCAGGGGCGCCGATAAAACACCAGTCAAAAGGCAAATCTGTTTTTTGCAACATTGTACCGTCACTACCTCCTGCAGATTCAACCTCCAATTGGTGTGCTATACCACTCTTGCTGGCAATACTTAGAATTCTGTTTAAATATTTTCTTCTTGGAACGCCGCTGTCACGCATAGAAATAGCAACTCCTTTTCCGTGATGTACACCATCCGTAACCCAGGTAATGTCAGAGATTAAGGCTTGACGTACTTTGTAGTTGTCGTAAATATATCTTCCTAAAAAACCTACAGAACCACCACCGTGTTCTTCGTAAGTTGAGAAAACGATAATTCCATTTTCAAGTGTTTCAGCTACTTGTAAAGCATTCCAAACTCCTAATCGGTTGTCTAAGTATGGACTCTGAATGAACTCCTCAGTTTCCCTGAAATTAGGTTTGAAGCTTAACGGTGTACCTCTATCAATTTCCCTGTCTAAAACATATTGAATACTTGTTGAACCATTCTCATCTTCAATGAGCATGAGTTCTGTTTCAATTTCCCCTTTACTGTCTTGTCCTACCAATTCGTACCCTTCCACAGCTTTAGGTCCGCCAATTTTAATAAGGTTTTTACCGTAAGCAGACATATATCCAATGGTATCGATATGCGCGAAAATTGCCGTTTTGGGTTTTCCAAAAACTAAAATAATGGCATCTTGAAAATCTTCACCTTCTATAATTTGAGGTTGAACTTTCCAGTTATGTTTAACCGCATTGATATGGTTCAATAGGAAGTCTTTGATTTCAGCTTCATCTCCAGAAGTTCCGCGAACCTCAATAAGTTTTTCTAATAATTTCATTTAATATATTCCTAAATCAGTAATTGATGTATTGTCTAATTCGTCCAAATGTTGCGCTACCATTTCACTAATTTCTAAAGGAACTCCTATGCGTAATTTACAAGAGAGTTCAAAAATTTGTTCTTTAATGATAAGGTTGTTGTCTTTTACAAACTTCATGATTCCTGGCATTTCAGGATATTCAAAGTTTACATCCAGCCATTGATGTACGGTAACTTCAATGATTTTCCCATTCTCAATAGCTTCTTTGGCAGCAGCTCTGTAGGCATGGATCAATCCCCCAACTCCGAGCTTAGTTCCTCCAAAATAACGTACCACGCAAATGAGAACATTGGTTAAATCATAAGATTGTATCTGTCCTAATATCGGTGCCCCAGCAGAGTTAGAGGGTTCACCATCATCATTGGCCCTGTAAACATCTTTATGCAGACCAAAGCGGTAGGCATAACACCAGTGTCTGGCTTGATGGTGTTCTTTTCGCCATTGTTCAAGGTAAGATTTAGCTTCGTCTTCATCATAACATTGTACCACGTAACCAATGAACTTGGATCCTTTTTCTTTGTACAATCCTTCCGACTTAGCTTGTATAGTTTTGTATTTATTTATCTTTTCCAGAATACTTTTTTTCTCAAAAGTACCTATCTTGCAGAAACTATAAAGTGATTGCCATGAAAATTTCAAATCTAGCGGTTTTATTGGGGCTGTTTGTCTTTTCTTTTGCTTGTAAAGAAGAGGAAATGGTCGATAAATGTGCAGATGGGTATTTGTCTCCAGGAGAAACAGCTGTTGATTGTGGAGGAGACTGTCCACCTTGTCCTGAACCAGAGGAAATAAGCTATGCTTTGGCGAAAGTCAATGGTGATAAATGGACCTTCCAGAATTATGAAATTTCCTATTCGGGAAACTATTACTTCATTGCGGATTTCGAAAATGATACCTTGGCCATAGAAGTGAAGTTTAACTTTGGTAATGGAGATACTTTAGGAGCTCGTCCAATGATGCCCCTAAATAATTACGTAAAGATTACAGATAAATTACAGAGTAATACTGACAATTATACCACTTTAGGATCGGGAACCGTGGTGTTCTCCGAAATTGATGTAGTGGATAATCAGTTTTCTGGTTTTTTTGAAGCCAAGTTAGCACAAGGTTTTGGGGATACAGTAAAGATTACCAATGGTCAGTTTGAATATGTAAATGTTAATTAATGGGGAAGGAAATAGAACGCAAGTTTTTAGTAGATACCACAAAATGGGAAGCCTTTAAAAAGGAGGTGAATTCAGAAAAAGTACAAATCATACAAGCATATATAGGTAGAACAGAACTTCAAACTTCTCGTGTACGTATAAAGTCTAAAGCCGGTGAGCAAAAGGCGTATTTAACCATCAAAGGAAAGACAAAGGGGATTACAAGGTCTGAGTTTGAATATGAAATTCCCGTAAGTGAGGCCAAGGCAATGATCTCTGAATTTTGTGCGAAACACATTGACAAAGTACGTTACACATTCAATTATCAGGACAAAACATGGGAGGTGGATGAGTTTACTTCACCTAAAACAGGACTTGTATTAGCAGAGGTAGAATTAAACACAGAAAAAGAGGCTGTAGACCTGCCCTACTTTATCAAGGAAGACGTATCTACAGACCCTCAATATTTCAATGTGAATATGCTTTAGGTAGGTGCTTACTGTTGAACAATTAGCTTCTGACTAATCCTTTCATTGTTATATACAAAATTGATGAAATAAACACCATTGTTTAAATCTGCGGCAGTGAAAGCTGTAGAATAAGTATCACCGGTCAATTGTAAAGTTTCGTTCTGTACCAAGGCTCCTGTCGCGCTAAATATTTGGATAGCAATTTCTTCTCTTTGCTCTAATTTACCGGGTTTGAAACTGAAATTAACGATTTGATTCGCAGGATTAGGGTATAGTTTCATGGCATTGTCTATTATATCTGGCTCAACAATAGTTTCTTTATAACTGTCTACAATAACCATTGCTCCTACCATGTAGAGATCTCTTTCAGGCAGGCGTTCAATGTCTTCTTTTGTAAGGGTAGGTGTAGTATCATCAGATGGCGGTTGCTCCTCTTCAATATCAGGAATAATACATTCTTCTATTTCTGTAATATAAACTTCTCCCTCAACATGTTCTGGAAATGCAAATTCACCTTTTTTAATTAATTCAGGTTCTTGAGGTATGATACTATCTTCTTTGTTTGGAGTAGCAAATACAGAGTCGTCGACGTTTACAATATTTCCCAGAATTTCGGGGTCAGTTTCAGTAAATATGGTTTTTCCCTGTAGTGTTAACTCTACTAAATTTACATGAGGACTCTCCATTTCACAGGAGTAATTAAAAAGTCCAAGGCCAAAGACCAACAAGCATGCTGCTGCAAAACGAGCCAATTTAAAACGTTCTTTGTAAGGTATTTGGTAAACGGTGTTAAGTTGTGAAGAACTAATTCTACCACAGACCTTATCATTTTCGGCTACATGTTTGGCAATTTCATCTTTATTCATTTGTGTGAAATCAACAACGGTTTTTGCACAAGAAGAACAGAATCTACCTTGGGCATTCGGACTCATTTGATTCCAGTCTTCATGACAAGGTTCTGGTATGGCAATACGATAGTTTTTTGTTTGCATGGTGTAAGTCTTGAAGAGTTAATTAAAAATTATGAGTATTCTCAGCGTTTTTCAACTGTACACTCTTAATTGAAAAGAGTTCAAAATGCGCTAGTCTTTTTTAATAAGCTTCGTTTTTAGTGTTTCTTGTCCGTTAACGATTTGAAGGATGTAGATTCCTGCCGTTCTTCCTGTAAGCGAAAGTATGGTTTCGAAAGTTCCTCCTTGAAAAGGGTAGCTTTCATCTTCCACCAATCTTCCTGCGGTGTCATAAATACGTATATCTATTTCTGATGATGTACTATCGATTTGTAGGGGAGTGTACTTTAATTTGAAAAAATCACTGCTAGGGTTGGGGAAGATTTCTAAAGAACTTTCAAGGTTCATACGAGGTTCAATTTCTCTTAGTACCGTTGGAGTAGCAACTTTAATGGGTATACCTGCAAAGATTTTTTCTTGTGAAATAATGTGGGTGCTTGACGGTATAATGACTTCTTCAAAATCCAAAGAATCTACATTTGTAGTGTCCAAGGGTATTGCCGCTGTCACTGTGTCCGTGGTAGTTTGTGTCTGAATTAAAGTGTCAGGTGGTGTTACTTTTCCTTGAATAACTTGCTCTTGTAGAAGGTCTATTAGGTTGAAATGAGGAGTTTCTAACGCACAACTATAATTAAATAAACTTAGGCCAAAAACAAGAAAACACGCTGCCGTAAACTTTGCCAAATTGAATCTTTCCGCATACGGCATTTTATAAGGCTGCTTTAATTGGGAGCTCGTAAACCTACCGCACAACTCTGGATTTTGCGCAAAGGCTTCTTCAATTTCTAGTTGACTTTTATGGGTGAAATCATATACCGTTTTAGAACAAGCAGAGCAGTGTCTGCCTTTTTCTTGCTTGGTCATTTTGCCCCAATCTTCATGGCAAGGTTCAGGAATGGAAATGAAAAAGTTTTTATGACGCATGGTGCACTGCTTTAGAGTTTATACACCTATGATGCAGCAGCGTTCAATTTTCCATAAATGGATTTGTGAAATTTTGATTCCTAACGTTTAAGACAAAAAAAAGACCTTCAAGCGAAAGCTGAAGGTCTTAACTATTTTTTTTTAGATGAAATTAGTCTGCACAGGGCAAGTCTTCTTTCCCATCGAATTCTATTCTATTGATAAAGATTTTAGACAAATACCAAATTGTTTTAGCATCTACTACACCCAATTTTCTGTCAGTAAACTGTATTTGCTGTTCTGCCTTAGGAAGCATTAAATCGGATTGATCAAAATTGATGCGTGTTGTATGCAGCATGTCCGCTTGGATAGAATCATATTTTTGATAAGCGAAAGCATTCAATACACAGTTGTTTAGTGCTGTATCCATGTAAACCATGTTGGTGTCCATTGGGAATTTGATGTAATCTCCCCAACCCGTATACTTTTCTACGCGGTGAATTTCTTCATCCTCTTTTAGTAATTCTCCTACTGTGATGTAAGCATCTTCGTATAAAGAGAATTGGGCACGAATGTTCTTCCCGTCAAATTCTTTATTGATCAAATAAACTTTTGGATAAACATCTTGATCTTTTAAAGATCCTCCAAAGTCAATTTCTCCATCATCTAAAAGGGAAATGAAATCTTCGGTAGTTAAACCTTGAGCCTTCAATTCTTGTTTGTCAGCTTCAGGAAGTGCTACTACTTTACCTAATAATGTGTTCTTTACACGGTTAGAAGGAAGCCAAGAACATCCTCTGTTTTGAAAAAAGAAAAATACGAAGATAGAACCGATTAAAAATCCTCCTAAATAATACTTAAACCTGTTAATGATTTTATCCATGACCAATGTTTTGCGCGAAATTAGCCAATCTGTTCTAATAAATTCGAAATTCAGGGATTTAATGATTCAAGAATTCAAAGAAATGAGTGTTTCCGATTTTTATAGGCTCAAACCATTGAGCTCGCTTAGGAAATTAATCCATTCAATTCGGCTCCTCGATTCCGCTCGGAAAACTTGGTTGTATAATAAAGTCGTGTGATCTTTAAAATCCAATTGGAGTATAGATTCCCTTTAGCGCTCTTTGTGGTTAAAACCACGTCATTTCGAAATCTAACAATTTAAAAGTCTTACTTAATTCCCATAATGAACAACTCCAAATCTTTGTAATTAAGGTTGAAGGCATTTCCAAGTACTTCGCTGGTCAAAGTTCCTTGGTACATGTAAACCCCATTTCTAAATCCGGAATTTTGGCGTATCAATTCTTTACAGCCACCGTATTCTCCCATTTCTAAAAGTAGGGGGGAGAAGATGTTAGACAGGGCAAAACTTGCCGTTCTCGCTACTCTTGATGGAATGTTAGGTACACAGTAATGCGTAACACCGAACTTCTCAAAAGTAGGGGTGTTGTGGTTGGTCAATTCACTGGTTTCAAAACATCCACCTTGATCTATACTTACATCCACAACTACAGAACCTGTTTTCATGTTTCTGACCATTTCTTCGGTAACCACACAAGGTGTTCTCCCAACAGAAGAACGAATGGCTCCAATAACTGCATCGGCACGCATAAGGGCTTTGGCCAGAACTTTCGGTTGGAGTACAGAAGTGTACACTCTACTTCCTACATCATTTTGCAAGCGTCTTAAACGCGAAAGTGAACTATCGAATACTTTAACAGAACAACCCAAACCTAAAGCAGCTCTAGTTGCATATTCTCCAACAGTTCCCGCACCTAAAACAACGATTTCAGCAGGTTGAACACCAGCAATTCCACCGAGCATCATTCCTTTTCCGCCTTTGTAGGCAGAAAGTAGTTCTGCTGCAATTAAAATAGAAGTGGTTCCTGCAATTTCTCCCACGGTGCGCACAACAGGGAAGGATCCTTCTTCATCTTTCATGTAATCCCAAGCCAAGGCAGTAATGCGCTTGCTCATCAAGAGTTGAAGTATCTTTTTGGGTTGTATATTGATTTGAAGCGCAGAAATCAATGTTTGATTCCCCGGCATCATGTTCGCTTCTTCTTCCGATAAAGGAGCTACTTTGAAAATGATGTCGCACTCAAATATTTCTTTGGTTGCATAAACAATTTTTGCACCGGCCTCAGAATATTCTTGATCAGTGAAGTTCGCCAATTCTCCAGCCTTGGTTTCAATTTTTACTTCATGACCATTGGCCACTAATAAAGAAACAGCCTCGGGTACCAAGGCTACACGACGTTCTTGAAAAGAGGTTTCTCTAGGAATACCTATGTGTAGTGAATTCTTTTTTCTACCTACTTCTAAAACTTCTTCTTGAGGCATCAACCTGCCTTCCTTCATTAATCCTTTTAAAACTTCTGGGTCCGTTATCATAGTGCTATGTCAAAAATGCGCGCTTGGTCTGGCGCAACTTCAATATTTACCCATACGGTGTTTTCGGGTAAAAGGTTCTCTATTTTTTTCGGCCACTCAATTAAACAGATCTCATCGCCGTATAAATACTCTTCTATACCTATGTCATAAGCTTCCTCTTCATGCTCTAATCTGTAGAGGTCAAAATGATGAACAGTACCTAAATTTGTTTCGTGCTCCTTTACATAACCAAAGGTCGGAGAAGATACATCTGCACCTTCAGATATGGCTCCAATTAGTCGAGCAATAAAAGTTGTTTTCCCACTGCCCATTTTTGCATCAAAGGCAAATATTTTATGTTGTTCCAAAAGGGGGAGCACTTGGTCTACCACTTTATCTAGTTCTTCTTCGTTGTTTACAATGATTTGCATTGCGATAGCTATAAACGTTATATGTTATTTTGCTTCCATAACCACGAAAGGAATCAATACTTCTTCAAGACTAATTCCACCGTGTTGAAAGGTGTTCTTATAAAAGTTTACAAAATAATTGTAGTTGTTGGGGTAAACAAAGAAATCTGCTCCTTTTGCAAAAACAAACTCAGAGCTTAAATTACTTTTCGGTAAGAAAGCATCCTGCGGATCTTTTACTTGGAATACATCTTTCGCTTTGTAACTCAGGTTTTTACCTGTTTTATAGCGCAAGTTGGTATTTACATTTTTGTCTCCAACAATTTTTACAGGATTTTGAACTTTTACAGTACCATGATCTGTTGTTAAAACAATCTTCGCCTTGCTTTGTGCAATCTTTTTAATGATGTCAAATAAAGGTGAGTGTTCAAACCAACTCAAAGTCAAGGAACGGTATGCACTTTCATCATCTGCTAATTCGCGAATTACTTCCATATCGGTTCTAGCGTGCGAAAGCATATCCACAAAGTTGTATACAATAACATTCAAATCGTTGTTGCTCAATTGATGGAAATTGTCGTTCAACTTTTTACCTGCTTCTAAATTGGTAATTTTGTTGTAAGAGAAATTGATGTTTTTACCCAAACGTTTAAGGTTGGCCGCTAACAGTTCTTTCTCGTGCATGTTTTTTCCACCTTCATCCTCTTCGTTTTTCCATAAGTCAGGATGTTTTTTAGCGATTTCTGAAGGAAGTAGTCCTGCAAAAAATGCATTACGAGCATAGTGGGTTGCTGTTGGTAAAATGCTGTAAACTAAATCATCTTCTTTGATGCTGAAGAATTTAGAAAACAGTGGTTTTAACACCTGCCATTGGTCGTAACGTAAATTATCGATCACCAACAAGTAGGTCGTAGCGTCCATCTCCGGAACAACTCTATTTTTAAACAGGGTGTGCAAGATTTCAGGGGCTTCTTCAGTGCCGTTTAGCCACTCTAAATAATTGTCTTCTATAAAGCGTATGAACTGCTCATTGGCTTCTTGCTTTTGCATGCGTAGAATTTCTTCCATGCTCTTGTCTTCAGCTTCATCCAATTCTAATTCCCAGTAGACAAGTTTCTTGTAAATGTCTGTCCACTCATCCTTGTCCAAGTTATCCCCTAAATCCATTCCAATTTGACGGAATTCTTGTTGATAATTGGCATTGGTTTTTTGCGAAACCAGCTTACTTTGATTCAAGTTCTTTTTCAAACTCAACAAAATCTGATTGGGGTTCACGGGTTTGATGAGGTAATCGGCAATTTTTCCACCTATGGCTTCTTCCATGATGCTTTCCTCCTCACTTTTAGTGATCATCACAATGGGCAACATAGGGTTTCTTTCTTTGATACGGGTCAAGGCTTCCAATCCAGAAATACCTGGCATGTTCTCATCCAGGAAAACAATGTCAAAATTGTGTTCCTCACATTGCTCCACGGCATCGTCTCCATTGTTAACCGTTTGAACATCATAACCTTTTTGTTCCAAGAACATGATGTGTGGCTTTAACAATTCAATTTCGTCGTCTGCCCAAAGTATTTTCGTCTGCATCGTTTTTATTTTTAGCTTTACAGTATCAGTATTTAAAAGTATAGTTTTGAATCCAAACTCAAGCACCAATAACAAAAAGAAAATCATTAATGATCCGGTTTATGGATTTGTTTCCATTCCCAATTCTATTGTTTTTGATATCATTCAACATCCGTATTTTCAACGCTTGAGAAGAATCACTCAGCTGGGACTCACACACTTGGTGTATCCCGGTGCTCATCATACCCGTTTTCACCACTGTATAGGCGCTACGCATTTGATGAGTAAAGCTGTACAAGTAATACGTAGAAAGGGGCACTTTATTTCAGAGCAAGAGGAAAGTGCTGTGATGTTGGCTATACTTTTACACGACATCGGTCATGGTCCTTATTCGCACACCCTTGAGCATGACATTGTTAAGGGGATTAGTCATGAAAAAATATCAGCGCTTTTTATTCAAGAAATCTCTAAACAATTTAAAGGAGAATTAGATTTAGCCCTACTTATTTTCAACAATAAATACCACAAACCCTTCTTGCACCAATTGGTGAGTTCGCAATTGGATATGGACAGAATGGATTACCTCAATAGAGATTCCTTTTACACGGGTGTTTCTGAAGGTGTCATAGGCTCTGATCGTATCATTGAAATGCTCAATGTGGTGGATGATAAGTTGGTGATGGAAGAAAAAGGAATTTATTCCATCGAAAAATTTATTGTAGCCCGTCGACTCATGTATTGGCAAGTTTACCTGCACAAAACTGTGGTAGCAGCAGAGTGGATGTTGATGTACATTCTGCGAAGAGCTAAAGAGTTGAGTAGGGATGGGCATAAGTTATTTGCAAGTCCACCCCTTCAGTATTTCTTGGAGCGCGATATAAAAATTGAAGATTTTGAAAAGGATACTATAGCCCTGAATCACTTTGCGCAACTGGACGATTTTGACATCATGGGTGCCATTAAGGTTTGGCAGTTTCACGAAGATACAGTGTTGGCTCGTTTGTCTAAAGGTTTGGTAAATAGAGATTTGTTTAAAATTGAAATTAGCACAGAACCCTTTGGTCCTGATCGTTTAGAGTGGGAACGACAAATGGTTCAAAGTACCTTTAACATCGCTCCAGACGATGCCCATTATTTTGTGTATACCGATAAGTTGGTGAACAATGCTTACAACACCTTCAAAGAAAATATTAACGTTTTATACAAAGACGGAAGAGTGGTAGATGTGAGTAAAGCTGCAGATAATTTAAACATCTCTGCACTCACGGCTCCGGTAGAAAAATATTTCTTGTGTTATCCGGTGGAAATCAGAAAGTAGGGTCCCTTGATTAAGGTTGATGATCTTCTGAAATTTTACAGTTTATTTCTTCTTGTTTTGTGACTTATTTTTCTCGAATCCTTAGAAATACTTACCTAATAATTAAAGAATGTTTAAAACAATGATTTCATGTGTATCTAAATAACCTAAGGATTTTTTATTTTTGACGTCATGAAGTTTACCGCAGAGCAAATTGCAGGTATCATTAAGGGTGACATTGAAGGTAATAAAGATGTTACGGTTAGTGGTTTATCGAAGATAGAAGAAGGTCAGGAAGGTACACTTTCCTTTTTGGCGAACATGAAATACGAGGAGCACATCTACACAACAGGAGCTTCCATAGCCATAGTTGATAGAGCGTTCACTCCATCGAAGGAACTTCCTTCAAGCTTAACGTTAATTAAAGTTGACGACGCATACTCTTGCTTTGCGCAGTTATTAGAGGTGTACAACGAAATGCGTACAAAGCAACCCAAAATAGAACAGCCCTCATTTATTGATGAAAATGCAACGATAGGTAAGGACGTGTATGTTGGTGCTTTTGCTTACATCGCTGATGGTGCAGAGATAGGGGACAATGTTAAAATTTACCCGAATGTTTACATTGGAGAGAATGTGAAAATTGGAGCAGGAACGATTATCAACCCTGGAGCAGCTGTTTATGCTGACTGTGTGGTCGGTGAAAACTGTTTGATTCACGGAGGTGCTATTATTGGTGCGGATGGATTTGGATTTGCTCCCGATGAAAATGGAGAATTCCAAAAGGTGCCACAAATTGGAAATGTTGTTTTAGAAGATAACGTTGAAGTGGGATCAAACGCAACTATAGATAGAGCTACACTTGGATCTACGATTTTACGTAGAGGAGTGAAGTTAGACAACCTCGTACATTTAGCGCACAACGTAGAAGTAGGTAGAAATTCTGCCATGGCCGCACAAGTTGGGGTTGCAGGATCTGCTAAGATTGGTGAAAATGTTATGATAGGTGGTCAAGCCGGAATTTCTGGACACATTAAGATTGCCGACAGAACAAAAGTTGTTGCACAATCTGGAATACCAGGAAACGTTAAAAAGCCAGACCAAACTTTAATGGGAACACCAGGTATTCCTATTGACGATTTCAAAAAGTCTTTCTTCGGCTTTAGAAAACTACCTTACATCCTTAAGAAGTTAAGAGAACTAGAAGATAAAATATCAAATAAATAATTGCATCCGTTACTATTATGTCTGAAAAGCAAAGAACGATAAAACAAAGCGTAAGCCTTGAAGGTGTTGGTTTACATACTGGAAAAGCTGTGACGCTAGAAATTTGTCCGGCACCAGAAAATCACGGTTATAAATTTCAACGTGTTGATGTTGAGGGAGAACCTATCATCAATGCCGATGTTGATTTAGTAGTTTCTACAGAGAGAGGAACAACTTTAGAGAAAAACGGGATTCGTATTTACACGACTGAGCACGTTTTAGCAGCCCTTTACGGAATGCAAGTAGATAATGCTTTAATCAAGTTAAATGCACCTGAGATTCCAATTATGGACGGAAGTGCATTGCCTTTCGTTGAGGCGATTGAAAGCGTTGGTTTCGAAGAGCAAGCAGCTGAAAGAGAATACTTCGTTTTAGACGAAATTATTCCTTGGGAAGATGCAGATAAAGGAAACGAAATTTTGGCTGTTCCTGATGAAAACTACAGGATAACAGTAATGGTAGATTACAAATCTCCAGTGTTGGGTACACAGCACGCTTCTATGTACAACATTGGTGAGTTTAGAGAAGAAATTGCCAAGTGTAGAACTTTTGTTTTCTTAAGAGAATTAGAATACTTAGCAAAAAATAACTTAATCAAAGGTGGTGATTTAGACAATGCCATCGTGTTGGTTGAACGCGAAGAAGTATCGCAAGAAGAGTTGGACAACTTAGCAAAATTGTTAGGGAAAGAAGACTTGAAAATTGAAGTGAAAGGAATGGGTGTTTTAAATACCATTAAGCTTCAATTCCAAAATGAGCCTGCTCGTCATAAATTGTTAGACATCGTAGGAGATTTAGCTTTAGTAGGGAAACCAATTAAAGCACACATCTTAGGAGCGCGTCCAGGACACTCTGGTAACGTTAAGTTTGCAAAAGTTTTAAAAGACAAAATTAAAGCGCAAGCCAAAGCACCTAAGAAATTCGATCTAGAAAAAGAGCCGTTATACACGATTAACGACATTGAAAAAATGTTGCCGCACCGTTACCCCTTCTTATTGGTAGATAAGGTAATCGATATGGACGAAGATGGTATCGTAGGTGTGAAAAACATTACCATGAACGAACCTCAATTTACAGGTCACTTCCCAGGAAATCCAGTTTTCCCAGGAGTACTTCAAATTGAAGCCATGGCACAGTGTGGTGGTATATATGCACTTTCTAAAGTAGATGAGCCAGAATTGTACTCTACCTACTTCATGAAAATAGACAACGTTAAATTCAAACAAAAAGTAATCCCTGGAGATACAGTTGTTTTCGAATTGAAACTTCTTTCGCCTATGCGTAGAGGTTTGGTTAATATGGGAGGAAAAGCTTATGTTAACGGTAAAGTTGTGATGGAAGCAGAAATGCTTGCACAAGTTATAAAAGATAAAGCATAAGCATGATTAGCAATTTAGCTTCAGTTTCTAAAGATGCTCAACTCGGACAAAATGTTAAAGTTGAGCCCTTTACTACTATTTACGAAGATGTTGTGATCGGTAACAATACGGTGATAGGACCCAATGTTACCATTTATCCAGGTACAAGAATAGGGGAGGATTGCGAAATCTACCCAGGTTCTGTTATCGGGGTTATTCCACAAGATCTAAAGTTTGGCGGCGAGTACACTACCGTTGAAATTGGTAATAATACCAAAATCAGAGAATGTGTTACGATACACAGAGGGACTACCGACAAATTTAAAACAGTAGTTGGAGACAATTGCTTATTGATGGGTTATGTACACGTTGCACACGATTGTATTTTAGGGAATAATGTCATCTTAGCGAATTACGTTGGACTTTCTGGTCACGTTGAAATAGATGATTTTGCCATTATAGAAGGAAAGGCTGCTGCACAGCAGTTTGTGAAAATAGGAAAGCATGCCTTTGTAGGTGGAGCTTCTTTGATTCGCAAGGATATTCCTCCTTTCATTCGCGCGGCAAGAGAACCTTTGACTTTCGCAGGTGTAAATGCTATTGGTTTGCGTCGTAGAGGATTTACTGACGACCAAATTAAAGAGATAGAAGACGTATACAGAACGCTGTTTGTGCTAAACAATAACGTTACGAAAGGTTTAGATGCCGTTGAGAACGAATTGAAAGGAACCGATCTAAAACAGCAGGTGATCGACTTTATTCGCTCAAGCGATAAAGGGATTATTAGAGGGCCGTTGTAGACTTTTAGACGGTTAGACAATTAGACTTTTAGAATGTTAGATATTGAAGTCCTCCTGTTTTGGGAGGACTTTTTTTGTGAAATATCCTTTCATCCTGCATCTTTGAATTATGAAATATCTACTTCTCCTAATGTTTGGATTGGGCCTTTTAAAGGAAACAGAAACACCCCCCAATTACGAGCGTATCGTTTTGAATTATTACCTAGACTCCATTGAAAACAAGGCTATTTTTCAATCAAGTTGTGATTGTAAGGAAGAGTATTACATGAAAAAGACGTTGAAAGTCTATGATTCTACAGTGAATGGGGTGGATGAGGGAATGGGATTTGAGAGGTTTGAGCACAAAGAATTTCACCAAGAAACGCCTAGAAAAATAGTTTTAGAAAATCTTTCTAAGCGGGTGAAATTAACCTCTAAACTAAACCACTATAGAAGTTGGCATTATTACATAAAGTTTGGTCATAGAAAATATTTTGAGGATCAGGTTCTTATTTCTTTTTCCCTTAAATACTACGAGAGGTGCTCTTCTCAAATTTTTACTTTTCTGATGAACACGAAAGGAGAAATCTTGGAGATAGATCAAGCCAATTGGTGTGATGAAAACTAATTGTCGGCCTTCGAGACTTCTCCTACCTCGAACCTCAGGCCTCATAACCTCAAATATTCAAACTTGGGTCCTCGAGCGGAGCCGAGAGGCAAATTCTTAAATTGTTGAATTTTTGAATCCTTGAATTCTTGAATCTCTTTACTATTCGTATTTTTGCAACAAATTCAGAAGCATTGGTAAATAGAGGTCAAGAAATAGAATTAGAGATCACAGGGTTTGCGTTCGGTGGAAACGGAATTGCAAAGTTGAGCTCAGAGAAAGGAGACTACGTTTTGTTTGTACAAAATACTTTTCCTGGACAACGTGTTTTGGCGAAAGTCAACAAAAAGAAAAAGCGTTACGCAGAGTGTAAATTGTTAAAGGTTATCGAAAGATCTCCGCAAGAAACTCAAGTGCCTTACCAAGAGATTAGTGGTGCGCCGTACATTCACGTGCCGCCAGCATTGCAAGAAGAGCACAAGCAAACAACAACCCTAGATATTTACCGTCGTTTAGGAAATTTCCAAGACATACAAGAACGTTTCGATGAATTCATCTCATCTCCAAATCATTACAACTACCGTAATAAAATGGAGTACAGTTTCTCGTGTATAGAGCACGATATGGAAACAGACGAAGACATAGATGATGCTTTTGCCTTAGGGTTTAAACACCGTGGTACATGGTGGAAAGTAGAATCGTTGAACAAAGAATCTGGACTTTTCGATGCCGAATGGGAAAACAAATTGCGTGAAGTACGCGAGTTTTTAAAAGCTACAGGTTTACCGGCTTGGCACCCGCCGCGTAAAGAAGGTTTTTTCCGTCACATCGTAGTACGTAAATCGTTCGATCAAGATCAGTTGTTGGTGAATTTGGTGACGTCTAGCGTTGGTTTAGAAAAGTTCGATGCTCAAGCTTTCGGAGAATTTTTAAAAACAACATTCGGAGGAAGAATCGCAGGTTTCCAGCATACGATTAACGACAATGTTGCCGACAGAGCCAAAATAGAAAATGGAAACTGTAGTTTGGTGTTTGGAGATAACATCGTGGTAGAGAAATTACTCGGTTTAGAATTCGAAATCTCTATGGAGAGTTTCTTCCAAACCAACCCAAAGTCTGCAGAGCGTTTGTACAACAAAGCCATGGACTATGTTTTTGAAGGAGGAAACGATTTGAAAGACGAAGTAGTAATGGATCTTTTCTGTGGAACAGGAACCATAGGTCAAATTCTTTCTACACGTACAGAGAATGCTGAGATTATCGGTGTAGATATCGTA
>NZ_JAWWCF010000056.1:0-16196 GCF_033720595.1 Lishizhenia sp.
ATATGAATTCGTGTGTACCATAATGAAGTATTTTCGTTGTGTATAATACCTAAGTATTTTAACACACATTATGATCAAATTATTATTGAGCCTTTCTTGTATACTCTTGGGATGGGGAGCTTTTGCTCAAACTATGAAGTTTACAGGGGTAGTAAATGATACGACCAATCAGAAGCCGCTAGAAAATGTAGTGGTAATGGCCGTGAACCTTTCCGATTCAGTATTATTAGGATTTACTCGAACAAATGCCGCAGGAGAATTTCTCTTAGATAGTATTCCTTTTGGAGAACTTGAGCTGTTATTTACACATCCTAAATTCGCAGATAAAAGTTACTACATTATCGGTAGTGAAATGAATAGAGATATTCATATTCCTAACGTTGTACTTCCGAATATTGCCACAGAACTACAAGAGGTGGTGATTTATGCCAACAAAGAACCTGTGTTTTTTAAAGGTGACACCTTGGTTTATCAAGCAGACTCCTTTAATGTAAAGCCCAACGCAGTGGTTGAAGATTTACTGAAACGTTTACCCGGTATAGAGGTAGACGAAGAGGGGAATATAAAATCTCAAGGTCAAGAAGTTGCCAAGGTTTTGGTGGATGGAGACGAGTTTTTTGGTGATGATCCAACGGTGGCTACGAAGAATTTAAATGCAGATGGAGTTCAAACCGTAGAAGTTTATGAAACGGTGGAAGATACTGGAGATGGAGAAGAGACCATACAGGTAATGGACGTTCGTTTAAAGGAAGGTGCGAAAAATGGTTATTTCGGTAAAATTGCCGGGGCGAGCGATTTTCAAAATTTCTACGAAGGTGAAATCCTGTTGAATCGTTTTAAAAATGACTTGAAAGTTTCTGTTTTTGGATTGGCTTCGAATACGCCGAATACGGGGTTTGGTTGGAGCGACGCGCGTAAGTTTGGATTAACCAACGAAATGGATATGGGGTATAGAGATGGAGTGATGTTTTCTAGTGGAAACGGGCGAACGGGATTACCTCAAAACTTTAAAGGTGGATTCTACTATACAGATAAGTTAGCGAAAGACTTAAAGCTCGGGTTCAATTATACGTTTAACAACAATAGTATTACCGAAAATACCAATAGAGTATCACAGTATATTTTTTCTGATACAACTTTTACGAATACGGATAATAACAGGGGGTATCAAGAACAGCTTTCACACAGTTTGAATTTTAATATGGAGTGGAAAATAGACTCTTTGACAACGCTAGAATTTGAACCGAGCGTAAACTTTGCATCGGGTGCTCAAAACCAAATAGATAGTTCAGAGTATTTCTCTTCCACAAACGCAAGAACTTCGGGTACTTATGTAAATAATAGTGTAACGAGCGAAACGGTTGATGTAAATTCGCTGTTGAGGTTGCGAAGAAACTTTAAAAAGAAGGATAGAAGCTTAGAGCTTGAATATCAATATGGATATTCTCAAGGTGAAAATTCAACACGTCTTATCTCAAATATTACCTACGAACCGGGTATAGGTATTCCGGATTCGTTGACAGATCAAAATAAATTAGGAAACAGCAACACCCAAGGGCATAGAGCATATTTAGAATATGTGGAACCTTTGAATAAAAAAATGAATATTCAACTTGATTATAAGTTTGATTATTTCTTTGGTGATCAGGGAAGAGAAGCTTATAACATCAATGGAGGTGCGCAAACCTTAGATTCTACCTTTTCTAATAATTTCTCAAACAAGAGGTTTGAAAATAGAATTGGTCTGTCTATGCAGTACGAAACCAAGAAGGATTTTATCATGATAGGAGCTGATTTTAGAAATGTAGAAATTGACAATTATGATATTTGGGGAGACACTACCTACAAACAATCGGTTTACAATATTTTGCCTCACTTGAGGTATACGCATAAGTTCAGTAAGTCGAAAAGATTAAGATTGAATTACAATACGCGTTCCTCTCAGCCAAGTTTAAATCAGTTACAGCCAATTCCGGATAACTCAAATCCAAACAGAATTTATGAAGGAAATCCTGATTTGATTCCTGATTATAGTCATAACTTAAACCTAAATTTCAACAATTGGAATGCGGTTACAGGAAGGTATATTTGGTCAGGGGCTTATGCCCAATATAACCCTATTGCTTTTTCAAGTGAGGTTACCTACTTAAATGATGGTAGAACGCGTTCAAAAACAATTAATGTAGAGGGAAATAAGTACGCAGGTGTTTATGGGGGAGCTGGAATTAATTTTTGGAAGAGGCAATTGGAGTTGAAACCAAAATTGAATATCAGTTATTCTGAAACGAAGAACATCATTAATGTGCCTGCTCAAGAGATAGAAGGCCTTGAGAATATTACTAAAAATGCTAATTTTTCAGGTGGTTTAGATGTTGAGTTAGACTTTGATAGCATTCGTGTAACATTTGGAGGGAACGTTGGATATAATATTCCTAAAAGTACTTTTGGAAATGCGAATCAGCCCTACTTTAGATACGATTACAACTTTAGGTATTATCACCAGTTGCCATGGAATATGGAATTTGAAACAAGTGTAGACTATGTTGTGAATACCAATAGATCAACCGGCTACAATATCAATCCTTTCATTCTTAACGCAAGTTTGGGGAAACGTTTTTTGAAAACTGAAAATCTTTTGATAGAGTTAAAGGCTAATGATATTTTCAATCAGAACATTAACTTAATTAGGAACATCCAAAATAACGTAATTGTTGACCAAACTACACAGGTTATCGCGCGATACTTCCTTTTAAAAGCAACCTTAAGATTTAACAACACTAAAACTTCAGAGAAAGATGAGCAATGGCATTATTAAAAAAGGCTTATTAATAGCCCTGATACTTTGCGCCTTTGGAAGTATAGCTCAAAGCTATCAAACAGAAGGGAGGGTTTACTTTGAGCGTAAAACTAACTTAGAAAAGAAATTCAAAGGAAGTGATTCACCTTGGACGAGAAGAATTAAAGTGAAGGATAAAATCGACAAGTTCGAACTTTTCTTCACGGATAGCACCTCTTTATTTCGTCCTATAGAAAGTGATATCCCAGATGAATTGAGCTGGGCGACAAGTAAAAATAAAGTTTACCAAAATTTCAATACGGGTGAGCGTATTACCTTGATGTCCTTTTGGAGTGGAGATTTACCTATAGAAGATTCTATAAAAGTGAGGGAGTGGAAAATGACCACAAGCGAGCGGAAAATTGCAGGTTATGATTGCCGCAAGGTGTTTTGGCAGGTAAATGATTCCCTACGTATTTATGCGTGGTATGCAGAAGAGATACCTGTTTCTACAGGGCCAGAGTCATTCAATGGACTGCCTGGTTTAATACTTGGCTTAGCTACTGAGGATGGAGGAGTAGTTTATTTTGCACGTGAAGTTGAGTTCAAAAAGGTAGAAGTAGAAGCAAAAATTCCTGAATACAAGAAAAAGGAGGTGAAATCAGAAGAAGAAATGCTGAAATTCTTGTTGGATAATTTTGCGCGTGATGCCTACATGAAAGCTTCCTTGCAAAATATGTTCATTTGGTAAAAAAAAAGTTTTTCATTAAGGGTTTTGATTTTCAGTTAGATATAGAAAAGAATAAAAAAACTTTGAAAAAAACTTCCAAAAGATGCTTGTAGATAAGAATTGTTTGTCTATATTTGCACCCGCATTACAACGGTAACGCAGTCAAAAATTGAAAGAATAACAAACGTTAGCTACAAGTTTAAGCGAGAGTAGCTCAGCTGGTAGAGCACAACCTTGCCAAGGTTGGGGTCGCGGGTTCGAATCCCGTCTCCCGCTCAGAGTTTTTATTAGCGCGTTTAATATAAAGATAGTCCGATGCTCGAGTGGTGGAATTGGTAGACACGCCGGACTTAAAATCCTGTGCTCTTTTTGGGCGTGCGGGTTCAAGTCCCGCCTCGAGTACTTAAAAAGAGATCTCTTCTAGAGGTCTCTTTTTTTTTTCAAAAAATTAAAGCATTCAGATTGGCTTCCACTTTCTGAATAACATGGCCCTCATTCACTTCGGTGTTTGAGGGTTTTTTTATGGTGTTAATTCTTCTTAACAAAAAACTCAAATTATTTACAATTGTAGGTGAAAACAAACAGCTTAACAAGATGTTAACTAGCTTGTTATAGATTCTATTCTGAAATTGAAAAACCTCATTTTACAGGTAAATTGCTCATAGAAATTGGCGTTTTCACGGTTTCATTTATAGCGGGGTGTTAACTACCCCTAAATTCTTTCCATTCGTCATTTTAGTTTTAAATTCTTGAAAAATTAATGCTTATTTGTTAGTTATTACTACTACACAAATACTGTATACTTATACCTTACAGCTGGACCGTATATAAATGAAATTATGTTAGATATACGAACCGATAAAACAATCAACGTGATCGATAATCAGGCGAAGCAATTTGCATCAGATTTAATAAAATATTGTTACGAAGGAAATTTGTTGCAACTCAAAGAACTCGTTGCCTTAGGGGCAGATGTTAATGTACCGGATGAAAATGGAGAACTTGTTTTACACAGTTCAATACGTGCAGGATACGATGAAATAACAAGCTTTTTGTTGTCTGTTAATGCAAACCCCAATTTATTGGACTTGTCAGGAAATGATGCCATGTATTATGCCGCAATGAAAAATAATATATCCGTTGCTAAAGAACTCTTCAACGAAGGTGCGTTTGTAGATGGACAAAAGGATGGAATGGTTCCTCCACTTATTACAGCAGCGTTATACAATTGTGGTGAGGTCGTTGAATTCCTTATATCCAAAGGAGCGGTTGTTGATATCAAAGACAAAAAAGGCAAAACAGCATTGTATTACGCCACGGCACAGAAGCATCAAAATGTAATAGAGATGTTATTAAAGGCAGGTGCTACTCCAGTAAAGTTGAACAATAAGGTGAATTCTAAAAAACCAGCTTGGAAGCGTTTCTTTAACTTTTAAATGCTGATTCCAAGCACGGTGATGTCATCTGTTTGTTCTTGACTACCTTTCCAGTTATTAAGCGCCTCTAAAAGGGCTGCTTTCTGACTATTCATGTCTTTTTGATGGATGTTCACGAGTAGTGATTTAAGGGTGTTTATCTTGAATTTTTTGCCGTAGGGTCCTCCAAATTGATCGGCAAAACCATCTGAAAGTAAATAAATTTTGTCATCCTTATTAAGCATGAGATTGCCTTTACTGAAATATGGGGTAGTATCTTGTAAACCGATAGGATTATTACTTGTTTTTAGGCGTGTCAATTTTCCTGCGCGTATATGGATTATTTGACTCTTAGCCGTACTGTAGTGTAATTCATGTGTACTATTGTTGATAGCAATCAGCGATATGTCTAAACCATCTCGAATATTTTCACTTTCGATATTGCTGTTGAAGATGTTGTTGATTTCATCATTTAAAAAGTTGAGCAAATCTTCTGTTGTTTTATTTTCAGCTAAACGCACGGCTTGATTAAGGGTGTTAATCGCTAAAACACTAATTAAGGCACCGGGTATACCATGTCCTGTACAGTCGCCAACAGCCACCAACGTATAGTTGTTTTTCACTCCATCTTCGTGGATATTGATGTTTTTTAACCAGTAAAAATCACCACTAACAATATCTTTCGGTTGATAAATTAGAAAGCTGTTCTTAATGTAATGTTGAATTTCTTTTTCTAAAGGAAGTAGTGCTTTTTGAACATTGTAGGAATAGGTAATAGATTTTAATATACTTGAATTTTGCTCTTCCAATACCTTACTTTGTTCGGAGATTTCTCTTTTTCTATCCTCTACCTTTTTGGAAAGTTTTAAATTCTCATGTTGTTTATACCTATTGGTTTTTACAAGTTGTTCAATTTTAAATTGTCTGAATTTTTTAAATCGAATCGAAATAGCAAGCGTCAATAATACGATTTCAAAAAATAAACCTATTTCAAGACTAAAACGCGTGAAATTTGAATACGGAAGTAACTGGAAGTTTGCACCGATGTAAATTAAAGCTCCTAGGAAAAAGATTAATAATGAAATGCTAATTAGCCATAATTCTTTGTTCAATTTATTCCAACTTTTAATAAAGGCTAAAACATAGAGAAACAAGAAAAGAATAGAAATTAGATTTACGAGCAAGTATTTGTAAACCTCTAAATAGAGCTGAGGTAAAAGGCAAAAAACAATGCCAATTGGAAGTAAAGAAACCAGCGTATTAAAGGTTTTGTGTAGGCGAGGTAAATGTTTTTGTGTGCTGAAGAAAAACTGGAAAAATCGGGTTAAAAAGATACAGGTTAAAATCACACAAATAGGTACTGCTACTTGCTGTATATATGGAGAGTTAGGCCATAACAATTGATAAGAATATCCTTGTAAGGTAAATATCAATAAGAGGAAAACACATAAGTACAAGGAGTAATAGATACTAGATCGTCTTTTTACCCATAGATAAAGGTTAAAGAGTATTGAAAGAATGATAACCCCGTATAATAAACCGAGATAAAAGTAAACATCGGCATCCTTTGTAATTAGACGATTATTATGTACTAAGGAAAGAGGGAGGTACAGGGGGGTTCCATAATTCGTTATTCGGATGTAGAAGCTAGATTTGTTCTGAATTGGAATTAAAAAATCTTTATTTATCCGTTTTCCAAAAGGAATTAGGTCTCCTGTTTCGTAGGATAATTGGATGTTGTGTTGTTCATCTTCATAATATACTTGTATACTGTCTAATAGAGGGTTGTCTATGGATAGAAAATTGTTCAACCAGTTAGAATCTAGTAGTTCAATTTTGAGGATAACATCTCCTTTGTAAAAACCGAAACTTTCTACCTTACAAGCAGAAGAAGTTTGGTATTTATATTCCGTAATGTTTTCAAGCTTAAATTGATCTGTATCTAGTTGCGTAAAAGCAACAGTAAAAGATGGGGTACAGTTAGCTAATACAAGGCTGTTAATGCCAATTAAGCAGAACAATATTAAAGTATAAATGTATTTCGGTAACATATTAAATTTCAATTCCAATAAAGGTGTAATCCTTGCGCTGATTTACTTTTAAATGCATCATATCGTCGAGCATAACCCTTTTTTGTTGCTCAATTGGTTTTAAACTAAGTCCCATGATATATTGAAGGAAGTAATGTTTTCCCTTGGTGTTGTAGGCTTCCTTAATTCCTTCCGTAAAGAGATAAACCTTATCATTTTTTTGAAGGGTTATGCCGTGTTCATGACTCTTGTATTTGTCGGCGTATTCTTCTACATTGTATTCATGATTTTCTTTGTCAACAGGCATACCGTCTCTAATGATTTCTATCATTTCAGTGTTTCCTGAAAAGGATAATTGTTGATTGATGTTGTTGTAAACTCCTACCAATAGGCTATGTTTTGAATTTACACCATTTCTGGCAAGTACAGCATCAAGTCTATGTTGTATATAATTGAATACTCTAGCCGTATTACTTAGTTTTTGAGAGTGAATGGAATTTCGAATGGTTTTTAAAATAAGGGCATTGATGAGTGTGCCTGGTATGCCTTTTTGATCGGGTTTCCCTATACAGAACAGCACTGAATCTGGATTGTTTTTGGTGCTTACTCGGGTTACCCAATAAAAATCGGTACTTAATATTTCTTTAGGTTCGAACATCAAAAAACTAGAGGGAAGTACACTGTGGATAGTAACTTCATTGGTGAGTAAAGAGTTCTGAATCCTTTTGGCATAACGGAATGAGTCTATGAGTTCTTTGTTCTTCAATTCTCGTTGCTTGCGTTGTTCCTGAAGGTACTGCGTTTCTTTATTGATTTTTTTCTCAAGATTGAGGTTGTTGTGATTTTTAATTTTTGTCAATTCTTTCAAACGCAATTCGGCATCTTCTCTGTAGGATGAAAATGCATCTATAATATAAACCGCAAGCATGATTACTAAAAGTGAGATGCAGGTGTATAAAATGTCATTAAAACTAAATTTAAACAGACTAAAACCACTAACTTTTAAAAGGTAAGCAACGACGAGAGTAACAACCGGAAAGTAGGCGATTAAGTATTTTTTATTGACATTTTTCTTTTTGCGCAGGGCGTCTATAATCAGAAGGAGTATCATACCTACTTGAAAGAAAAAGATGTAAATACTTGCATAGTTTAAGTACAAATAATACTCTTCTAACGGGATGCAGGAAAGAATAACTAGGAGCGTTTGTATATAGAAAGTAAAGGAGTAAATGATTCTCAAAGCTTTAGATTTCTTGCGAACACTAAAAAAGGAGTATGCAAAGATGAGGTGGATGAGAAGAAGTAGCTGAAATAAAATTCGACTTATCACATAGGTGTTCACTGCATAGGAGGTAAAAAGTGAACTCGATAAAGTTCCATCGTAAATGGCGAAACTTACAGCGAGTAGAAAGGTAAAGCTTAGGTTGAAAAGATATGCATTATCCTTTATTTGGATAAATAGAAAAGTATTTAGGATGATGAAAAATAAAAAGACACCATAGTAAATACCAAAGCCCATTTGTTCCCTTACATTTTTCCTTAACAAGGTGCTTTCATCAAGCAAGTTTAGTCTAAGGTTTGTGATAATACTTGGGTTACTGAGTCGGTAGTAATTCAGATCGTGATGAATATTTAGAATGAAGTGTTCATGACATAAGCTTCTTTGATTACAGGGAACCTCGTACCCGGAACTATCTATTTTAATAAAGTGATTATTTACTTTTTTGTATTGCTCTATTTTAGGGAGTAATTTATTGATAATCTTTAGGTACTTTTTGTTTTGGAAGCGTCTACCGTCCACACGTACCCAGATATATTTATCGGTGATGTCAACATGGTCACTCGCCGCGTACGTCGTGTATAGTTCCTCATGGTCAACAATAGAAAGCTCCGCTGATGAACTTGTGAAATAGGTTAGAGAGTTTATGTCATAGGCATTCGGTTCTTTCCCTGAAGAAAAAATGAAAACTACCAATAAGGGTAGTAGTAATAGCGGTATGGAACGACTAATATTCATAATGAAACTAGTCCAGTTATAAAGGCAAGAATCTTAAAGTTAAAGCAATATCTATGATTTCAAATAACTTAGTATTATAATTTTAATCCAATAATACTCATGTCATCGATTTGTTCTAGTTTTCCTTTCCAATTGCACATGAAATCTTCCAGTTTTTCGTGCTGTTGCTTGGTGGGGAGGTGACAGATTTCTAGTAAGAGTTTTTTGAATTCTTTTTGTTTTAACTTTTTGTTTTTTATCCCTCCAAATTGGTCAGGATACCCATCCGTAAACAAATAAATAAGGTCACCCTTTTCTAACTGTAAAGACTGTTGTTTGTATTCGAATTCAACATTGAGGGATCCAATAGGGTTTCTGTCTCCTTTTAAGGGGATAAGACTGTCTTTTCGGATGACATATATATTGGCGTTAGCCCCGGCAAATTCTAATTGATTTTGATTGAGGTCTAACTTACAAATAGAAATATCCATTCCATCTCTAATGGTCTTTTTATTTTCTTTTGCTAAGGCAATATTGAATTGTTTATTGGTATATTTTAATATGTCCGCAGGCTGATTAAGTTGAGCTTGCTTCAAGGCGTTGTTGAGGGTGTTTAATCCAAGAATACTGAGCATTGCACCGGGAACACCATGACCTGTGCAGTCTGCTAACGCAAGCATTACAGTTCCCTTGTTTTCGTTTATCCAATAGAAATCACCACTCACGATATCTTTAGGCTTGAAATACACGAAAGCATTTAATTTGTTTTCGATGTCTTCTTTTAACGGCATCACCGAATTCTGAATACGTTGCGCGTAATTTATAGAGTCTAGAATTTCTGTGTTTTTGACCTCTAATTGATTTGATTTTTCAGATAACTGAGCTGTTCTCAGATTTACTTTGTCTTCTAGTATATTGGCTTGTTCTTTAATTAATGCGTTCTTTTCTTTCAACTGTGTAAGCGCTTCTTCTTTGTACATTTTAAAGCGATCAACGATAGCAAAAGAAAGCAAGATTACCTCAAAAGAAGATCCTATTTGCAGACTATATTGGGTTAGGAAATTGGTAGAAACCAAACCGAAATTTTTCAGTAAGAAAATGAATACAGAGATGAAAAGTAAAACAAAAGCTAAAAAGAAAAATCTAGCTGGTCTGAAGTTTTTACGAACGGCATATATAGAAATGGGGATAATAGCAACATTCAATATTAAGGTGATGACATTTACAGCTACTACTGCTATTTTATAACAAATATCTATGGGTAAACAGGATAAAATGAAAATGACAATTAAAACACCACTTGTGATATTTAGCCAAAGATTTACTTTAGGCATTAAGGTTTTAAGCTGAAGAAATGATTGGACAAAGAGGATTAGGAAAAACACGCCTAAACTAGCCATCATAGGTAGCATGTGGTTTGCCAAAAACGGACTAAAAGGCCAGAGATATTGGAAACCGTGTCCACCTAAGCCTAACTGCAGTAGCATTAAGCCTATTAAATAAAGTACGTAATAGAAGTTGGGGGTGAGTTTGATTCTAAAATAAATAAAGAGGTTAAATAAGAGTACAAAAAGTATAATCCCGTAGTAAATTCCGAGTACGAATTGTTCTTCGTTATCTCTTTTATTCAGTGTTTTTTTAGAAAAGATATTTACAGGGATGGAAAACTGATCACCTCCATTGTCAAATCGCATGATAATGGTTTGAGCTCCCGTTAACGGAAGTTGAAAATATCTGTGTTCTATGGCTCTTTTGGAGAAGGGTAATTTGTCTCCAACCTGAAATTCTTCGAAGTACGTACCATAATTTTTTACGTATAAACTTACGTGGTCTAGGTACGGGTTTTTAAGTTCTAGGATGTACTCAAAAGTCTTGGGAGCTGTAATGTTTAGTTTTACCCAAACTACACCATCATAAAAACCAAAATTTAACGTGTTTTGATTTAAGTAATTAAATTGTTCATGAGGTAGATTATCTATATTGAATAACCTGTCCTTATCCATGATTACTTCCATGTTGGAAGCATCCAATTCTAGTACAGTTAAATTTCTATCCACTTGTATAGCTTCTCCTTGCTTTGGAAGCAAAATCAAGAGGAAGAAAATGATGATATTTAGTTGTTTCATTTTCTATCGCTGTACCAAAATTAAAAGCTCCATACAATGTGTAAAGAGCTTTTCGATGAGTAACATTAATTTTAGTTAAAAACCGTGTTTTAAACTTCAAACGCTTGAGAATGGATAATGTTCCCGTTCATACTTAATTTAACGCTGTATTTTCCAGGTTTCCATCCTTCAACTTTTAAATTGAAACCAAAACTGTAGCTTCCAGGCCTAGTAATTGGAAGTCCGTCTCCTAAATGTTTGATGAGTTCATCGTTTTCATCGTATACGGCATAGCTCAATTTTCCAGATCTTTTAAATTCATACTGCAGATCTCCTTTTACTTCAACAGGTTGGCGCGCAATGTTGCGTTCTTCATCCATTTCGTAATCGGTTACCGTACTGTACCAGTTGTCCTCTATGTTTTTAATTCTAGCAACTTCTTTACGCAAATTTTTGACCATAGGGTTTTCGATGTCGTAAATGTCACTAATACTATTGTTGTCTGAAATTGCCCAAACGGCAGCTTGCTTCGAGTGGTCATCAAGTCTTTTGTTATTACAGAATTTCGCTAAGGATAATAGGTCCTTTGATTTAGCAGTACTCATCGTAAACCCAGAACTTTCGTTTGGTGCAGCATTGTTTGCCTGGCAGCAATACCCCAATAAAGGATAACTTTCCTCTTGGTTAGACTGAACAAAAATGTCTTGGTCTTCCAAGATGAATATGTCTTGATCATACTCGTCGTCTGAAATAAATTGGGTTCCGTGAGGGATGGTGAGGGGTTGTTTTTTTCCTTTGAGCCATTTTATTTTAACATTGATGGCTTCTCCACTGTAATCACCTGTAGATTCGAATTTAGCTTCGACCATACCTTTGTCGATGGCTTCCTGAAGTGTTAATGGGGTAGGGGTGTTAAAATAGCCTAGAGCTAAGGCTGAGAATAGCAAGAGTAAACTTTTCATGATACGTGTTTTTAAGATAGAAACTAAAGATGCTCAATAGAAAGTATGAGCATCTTTAACTTCATAATCTAATCTTTCGTGAAAAGTTACAAATTAATTACCTTCCAATGGCAAATATAGTTGGTCGCTTATGCAAGTCAAAAGCATTATCACGCCAATCTTTCACGGTCATGGTCTGGATACGCTCTGTAGGAAGTGTTAAATCACAGGCAATACAGATTTTAGTATCATCCATTAAATCATTCAATAAATCCTCCAATACGTTCATGTTTCTAAAAGGTGTGTCCATGAACAAGTGCGTTGTGCCATTTCTTCTGGCATCACCTTCAAAATCTTTCAAAGACTTGATACGCTCTTTTCTTACTTTAGGTAAATACCCGTGAAAAGAAAAACTTTGTCCGTTAAAACCACTTCCCATCAAGGCCAATAGTATAGAAGAAGGTCCTGTTAAAGGAGAAACAAAATGACCTTTTTCATGTGCCAAGGCTACTAATTCAGCACCTGGATCTGCAATTCCCGGACAACCTGCCTCCGAAATAATTGCAACATTATCTCCATTGCTTAAAGGTTTAAGCATTTTGTATAATTCAGCAGGATCTGTCTTTTTATTAAGGATGAAAAACGTGCTATCGTCGATAGGAAAGCTTCTGTCCATTTTACGCAAATACCTTCTTGCTGTTTTAATATCTTCAACCGCAAAAAATCTCGTCTCTTTTGCAAATTCACTTACTTCTTCCGGGATGACGTGTTTGTATCCTTCAGAACCCAGTGTTGTAGGGAGTAAATAAAGTTTTCCTTTTGCCATTATTTTAAATATTTTTCTACGATTTTATCCGTTGCTATATCAAGCATGTTGTACACATCAACAAATCCCTGATCACCTCCATAGTAAGGGTCTGGAACTTCTAAATTCATGCCTGGGTTAGATTCGTTAAGTATCATCTTAACCTTTGCTTCATCTGCTTGATTACGCGCTAATTTTAAGATGTTGTTGTAATTACTTTTATCCATAGCGTAAATGATATCGAATTGATCGAAATCTGCCACTTCAAATTGTCTTGCTCTTAAAAAATCTATAGGGGTACCAAGATTTTTACCTGTTGCTTGCATCCTTGGGTCTGGAGCTTCACCAACGTGGTAGGCAGCTGTTCCCGCAGAATCTACATAGGTGTCTAAATTATGTTCTTGTACTTTTCTTCGGAGTAACCCATCTGCAATAGGAGATCTACAGATGTTCCCCAAACAAACCATTAATATTTTCATAGCTCTTATGTTGCGCTTTGTTTTTTTATGATTTTATAAAAGAGTTTTGGAAAAAAGCGTTTAACGGTAACCGCTAATATTTCTTTGTTTCCAATTAATACTTCTTTTTTATTTTGTTTGAAAGCTTTTAAAAGGTGTTGAATACACTCCTCCACAGGCATACCTGTAGCTTGATTATGATCCATAACCCCGTGCGCGCCTCCGTCTTTGTTTAATGCGTGTTTGGAAATATCTGTATTGATTTTTCCAGGGAAGACCATCAGTACATCAATGTTATTTTTTTCTTCCTCCAATCGAAGGGCTTCATAAAACCCTTGAAGTGCGTGTTTCGAAGCTGCATAGGCAGAACGCAAGAAAAACCCGAACTTTCCGGCAATACTTGAAATTACGATGATTTTACCATGTTTTTGTTTTTGAAAAACAGGGATTACAGCTTTGGTCATGGCTATGTTTCCAAAATAATTGATTTCCATCAATCTTCTGTCTACCGCCAAGGGTGTTTCATGAGCTTCAGAACGTTGAGATAAACCTCCGTTATTCATCAGTACATCAATTCTTCCAAAATGATTAACCACAGTTTCAACCTTAGGAGAGAAATTAGCGTTGTCTTCTAAATCTAAGGGTACTACCAAATGGTCGTCTGGTCGCTCTAGACTGTTTTTAACTTGGTTTAATTTATCCTCATTTCTGGCTGATAACACAATTTTTGCACCGAGTGCGGCACATTGTTTGGCCATTTCTGCACCAATTCCGGAGCTTGCTCCTGTTATCCAAATTACCTTATTTGCTAACCAACTCATAAGGCGCAAAATTAAGTTTTTATTTAGATATTACTCTTCAAAGTAGTGAGTATATATGGTCCTTTAAAATAATGGACAGTTTTATCATTTATGTGTTAATCGTTAATGATGGTGAGAAATCCAGTATAGGGTTTGGCATCTTTATCTGCAGTATCTTCATAGTAAATGAAAAAATAGGTTCCGTCAGATAAGCCCTTTCCATCAAAAGTGTTGTCGTAGTGGTCTTTTTCATAGATTGGATTACCCCAGCGATTCACTATCTCCAAACGATTTCTTGGGTGTTTTTCTGAGTTTTTTATGATGAAATAATCATTCATTCCATCTCCGTTGGCCGTAATTACATTGGGTACAATTGGTTTACATTCATTCAATTCTAGCTCCATGGTGTCTGAAAAATAACAACCATTTTCATCTATGTTGGTGAGGATTATCGTATTGAAGTCAGCTTCTACAAAATAAGGATTATCATCACTACCATTCTCCCAATAGTAATTGTTTACCTCTTCGGGTGGATATATTCCGTAAAACTCCTTTCTGCAAATTAATGTGTCATTGCCTAAAGAAAATTCAAGAGGAGCATAAACTTCTAAATAAAGGGAGTCTGAAAAATTACAAAATCCAAAAACTTCAATTTCTACACTGTACCAACCCACATGAGAGGAGTCTAAATTAAAGATATCTATCGTTGGATTACTTGTGTTACTACCGTCTGGATATGTCCAGTAAAAATCGGTATTTGGAATTTCATCCGCATATAAACTCAAGTCTGTACCTAAACAAGCAGACGTGTCTAATTGTACAAAGAAATTGTGGTTGTTTGTATTGTATACTTTTACAGAGTCTGGGATAAAAGGACAATTGTTAACATCCAGCCCTTGTAATACATAATAACCATCTTCGAAATATTGATCAACGTATAAGGTTTCCTCATCGATGAAATAGGTGTTTTCAAATTCCCAGTACAGTTCATTATAACTATTAACGGTATCATAAACTTCATCAGTTGAAGTTTTACAAATGAAACTGGTGTCTTTATTCAATTGAAGGTAATGGGTAGGGTATACAGTAATGTACATGGAATCCTCTATACTACAATACGTGTTACTCGCTGTTAAATAATACATACCACTATTGTTTTCGTCTATAGGGTAAATCATAAAGTTATTACCAGAAAATTGCTCGTTATTACTGTTGGACCAATTATAGTTTTCTGCCGAAGCTTGTGTTGCTAATATTAGCGTGTCGTCATGACAATAAAAATCGTCCATAGCAAAGATTATTTCACTAGGTAATTCACTTATTGAAACTTGAAAACTATCAGTGTAAGGACCACAGTAGGGTCTGTCAACGATATAAACTAACGTAAAAGAGTCTATTAATTCAGGTACCACATAGCTGTTTTGAGTAGAAACCAAGTTGTTGTCTAAATACCATTCTATACTTCCATTTCCTGTATACTCGAAAATTCCCGAATCTCCTGCACATAGGGTAGTATCTGGATAATTAAAGTTTTCATTGCCAAAAAAGTACCCAATTGCAACGGTGTCTGTATTCGCAGTACATCCATCAGCTGAGGTGGCTGTAACAAAATAATCTCCCGGTGTGCTTACCCAAATACCAGAAGTGTTTTCTCCATTGGGTGACCAATTGTAACTAGCAAGCCCTGATGTAGTTTCTACATAAATAGAATCTCCAATACAAAAGAGCGTGTCTCCCACATTTAAACCAGGTGATATGGACATGTCTTGTACAAATATTGAGTCTGTAGTAGTAATGTTACAGAGCTCTATGGTACAATAATAATAACCGGGATCATATACCATAATGCCTGGGGTAGTATCTCCTGTAGGTGACCACTGAAAAGAAGGCGTTCCGTAATAATTTACTTCTAAATAAATGCTGTCGTCATTACAAATTGTTGGAGTTCCGTTAATGTTGATGTTTGGTGTTGTATACTCTGTAACAGTAATATAGTCAGAAACGAGCTGACAAGAATCATAATCCATCACAATACAATAATAATCACCATTATCTGTCACCCAAATATTGTTCGTATCTCCAACACTGTTTCCATTTGGTCCTATCCAATTATAACTTAGTCCTGCGGTACCTATCTCTA
>NZ_JAWWCF010000057.1:0-16097 GCF_033720595.1 Lishizhenia sp.
ATCCACACATCAAATGAGGCGTAAGTAAGTATTTGCTTTTCTTGGGTATAGGCACCGCCCAGTGCAATTTGCGACCAATTTAAGCTGTCTTTTTGATAAGGGTCTGTTTTGAAACTTAAAAACCCAGCTACCCCCACTGCTAAGCGAGTTTCTGGTTGATAGTATACGATAGGAAGTCCAACAATCTTTATCTTTTGCTTCAAGGTGTCGGTTTGACCAAAACTAATGAAGCACGAAAGAAGCATAACCACTACTATTATATGCCTTCCGTGCTTCATAAACATGCGTTATTCTATATACGTTTAAATTGGCAGATTGGATCTTAATCCTCCAATTCAACCAAGACAGGACAATGGTCTGATCCCATAATTTCATTTAAAATTTGAGCTTTCTTAACACGCGGCATCAAGCTTTCTGATACTAAAAAGTAATCTATTCTCCAGCCTACGTTCTTTGCTCTTGCTCCGCCACGGTAGCTCCACCAAGAATACTTTATTTGTTCTGGATTCAATGCTCTAAAAGTATCTACCAATCCATTGCTGGTAAAGGCATCCATTCCGTCAATTTCTTTTTGCGTAAAACCAGCACTTTTATCGTAGTTCTGCTTGGGTCTTGCTAAATCTATTTCTTTATGCGCCACATTAAAATCACCACAAATAACTACTGGTTTCTTAGCCTCTAATTCCTTTACATAATTCAACAAAGCCTCGTCCCAAGTAGTTCTATAATCTAAACGAGAAAGGTCATTTTTAGAATTAGGAACGTATACCGTAACTACATAGTAATCTTTGTATTCTGCACAAGTAACTCTTCCCTCTTGATCGTGTTCTTCAATTTTTAAATCAAAATCTACAGAAAGAGGCTTTTCTTTCGACATAATTGCCGTTCCTGAATATCCCTTCTTAACTGCAGAATTAGAGTAAATATGGTAATCCTTAAAATCAGCTAATGCTTCTGCTACCTGATCATCCTGTGCTTTGGTTTCTTGTAAACACAATATGTCTGGGTTCATTATTTCTACATCGCGTGCAAAATCTTTTTTTAAGATGGCACGAATTCCATTTACGTTAAAAGATACTATTCTCATGGGCATAAAAATAGAAAATCTATAGGTCATGCCTATGTAGAAGTAAGAAGAATACAATAAAAAAAGGTCTGACAAATAATATTGCCAGACCTTCACAACTGTCGTTCTATGTTTTTCAATTAAGCCATTGCTGGTTTTTCATAGGTATACCCTACTCCTTTAATGGTTCTTATGGTTTGATCCCCTATCTTCTCTCTTAGTTTTCGTATGTGTACATCTATGGTTCTTTCTCCTACTACAGTATCATTCCCCCAAACTTTGTCTAAAATTCGATCTCTGGTAAACACCTTTCCAGGAGCTGACAATAGGAGCTCAATTAATTCAAATTCTTTCTTAGGTAAAAGCACATCTTCACCGTTGTTCACCAATACAAAACGTTCTTTATCTATATAGTGAACTTGGTTTCCGTTTTTAGGTGATCCCGATTGGAAGCTAGATCTCCTCAATAATGCTTCAATTCTAGAAAGTAATAATCTTGGGCGAATTGGTTTGGTTATATAATCATCTGCACCGGCATCAAAACCTGCAATCTGTGAATAATCTTCTGCCCTTGAAGTAAGCATAGCAATTACTGGTTGGTTGATTTCTTCTATATCTCTAATGGTTTGGCAAACTTCTATGCCATCCATTCCTGGCATCATTACATCTAGTAAGACTAAATCCGGCTTTACTTTTTTAACGAGTTCAACCCCGCTAATACCGTCATTTGCCTTGTGTACATTGTACCCCCCTTTTTCTAGGTTGTACTCGAGCATACTAAGTATATCTTGTTCGTCGTCTACTAATACAATTTTCTTAGCTGTCATTTCTTCTGGTGTTTGCCACAAAATTACCCTATAGACATCAAGCTAACTTTTCGATGAGGTTAAGCTATGTTTAACAAATACACCTCAATATTAAGTTAATATTAACAAACAATTTCAGCATGAATTCCACACAAAAAAACTTCTAAAACACCTGTATTTACTGGGGTTAACTATTTCGTAACATTACTTTAAATAACTAATAAAACTCGGGTTACCTCACAGTAACAGTGTTGCCTCATCTTTGCACCGAAATAAATAATTAAAATGAAAAAGAAAACACAAATCGTAGGAATGGCATTAGTTGCAGGGGCACTAACATTAGGAACCGTTTCATGTAAGGAAAAAGGTTGTATGGATGAAACTGCCATCAACTATAATGAAGACGCAGATAAGGATGACGGATCATGTGAATACGCATCTGATGAGTCTGAAGTAAAGAAGTCAGGAGAAATTTCGTCTGACGAAACTTGGACAGCTGATAAGGTATACATCTTAGAAGGTCGAGTATTTGTTTCTGCAGGAGCAACATTAACGATTGAACCAGGAACAATTATCAAAGGAGCTGAAGGAACAGGAAACAACGCATCTGCTTTAATCATTGCAAAAGGAGCTAAAATTGATGCTCAAGGAACAGCTGCAAAGCCAATCATCTTCACATCAGTTTTAGACAATATCGAAATCGGACAAACTTCTGGAAATAACTTAGACGAAAAAGACACTGGAAAATGGGGTGGAGTTATCGTTTTAGGAGCGGCACCAACATCTGCTGAAAACGGAGATACAGAAACTCAAATCGAAGGTATTCCAGCAACAGAAACATACGGTGCATTCGGAGGATCTGACGCTGCTGATAACTCAGGGGTTATGACTTACATCTCTATCCGTCATGGTGGAGCTTTAATCGGAGCTGGTAACGAAATCAACGGATTAACTTTAGGTGGTGTTGGTAACGGAACTACTATCAACAATATCGAGGTAATGTCTAACTTAGATGACGGTATCGAATTCTTTGGAGGAACAGTAAACATCGATAACGCTATCGTTGGATTCCAAGGAGATGATGGTATTGATATCGACATGAACTACTCTGGTACAGTAAACAACTTCTTCGTAATTGGAGGAACTGATTCTGATGAAGGTTTAGAAATTGACGGACCAGAAGGATCAACATACACAGACGGAATGTTTACCTTGAAAAATGGTACTGTAATTACAGCTGTAGGTGCAGGATCTGGATCTGATCTTAAATCTAAAGCGCAGGGTACATTAGAAAATGTTGTTTTCTCAGGATACGCTACAAATGCTGCTAAATTCAGAACTTCATTCTCTGACGCTGGTAACTGTACAGTTAAAACAGATGCATTCACTCACTTAACAGTTGATGGTAAATTAGTATTCACAAATGTTGAAGTAGTTGGTGCTTCAAATGTTGATAACGCAATTTCAGTATACACAGGAACGGATGGAGCTGATGCATGTGTGACTTCAGTTGAAGAAATCGCTGCAGAAACTGCTGCTAATCCTTCTATCGTTACCACTGCAACAGTTGGAGGTGATGCATCAGCATTCTCTTGGACTTGGGCAGCTGAGAAAGGTAAACTTTAATTCGACAGACCGAATTATATAGAGTATATAAAAATAGAAAAGCGCTTACTTCGGTAGGCGCTTTTTTTATGAAAAAAACTACCTCATCAAAGGTCCAAAAAACAGCTGTATCCACCATGAATAAAGGGCTTAACACAGGCTTAACATTACTTTAAAACACTAATAAAACACAGATCACCTCACAGTAACAATGTTAGCTGATCTTTGCAGCGCATTTAGGTCCAAACACAAATTGAATCAAGTACTTAAGTGCAAACAAAACAAATAGAAAAAGTCAGTTGCCTGAACAACAATTGATCAATTAGAATTTAAAGGTTATGAAAAATTTATTATTCTTAGGTATCACATTTTGCTTGTTAACCTTAACGAGTTTTGCCCAAGAGAAAGGAACAATTACAGGTTTCGTTACCGATGCAAAAACTGGTGCAGGAATTGAATTCATTGCTAAAGTTTCTCCAGAGGGAATGAACATTGGAGCAACTACCGGAATTGACGGTGAGTACGCATTAAGACTTGATCCTGGAACTTACACTATTGTCTTTTATGAAAAGGCTGAATATCAAGACCATTCAGAAGAGGTAGTAGTCGAAGCAGGAAAAGTAGTTGAATTAAACGTTGCGTTAACACCCATTACTGGTTTAGAAGAAATTACAATTGTAGCAGAAAAATTAAACGCCACATCTATTGCCGCTGGATTAGAAGCAAAGCAAAAGGCAAAAGCTACTACAGAGGTAATGACCAGCGATGCCATTCAAAAAACTCCTGCTAACAACGTAGCAGATGCCGTACAACAAATACCTGGAATCTCTATCGTTGATGGAAAAGATGTATTTGTAAGAGGTTTAGGAGATAGATATACGAAAACTGTTTTAAACAGTATGGAGATTCCTGGATTGGACCCAGACAAAAACTCTGTACAGATGGATATCTTCCCAACAAGCGTTGTAGACAACATTACAGTATTTAAAACCTTTACACCAGATTTACAAGGTGACTTTACAGGTGGTGTAGTAAACATCAAAACAAAAGATTTTCAGGAAAAAGCTACTTTCCAAATTAAAGCTGGTTTAGGATACAACACTGAGGCTTCTTTACGCAATGATTTCTTATTGTATCAAGGAGGTAAATTAGACTTCTTAGGATTTGATGATGGAACACGTAAATTACCTGTTAGTCCTTACGCTAAATTTCCAGACCCTACTCAAAACGACCCAAGATTAAATACAATGACATCTCAGTTCTCTGGAACGATGGCTGCTTCACAAATGTTCTCCGGATTGAACAACAACTTTGGTTTGGTATTAGGAAACAGTCGTGATAGTGTGTTTAATAGAAAGAACTTGAAGTACGGATATAACTTCGTTGCCAACTACAGAAACAACTACAGATTTGTTGAAGAGGTAATCTTTAACGAATACAGAAAAGATCAAGACAAAAGCATCAACCAAATCTACAGAGATAGAGAAAGTAGAGGATCTATGGGTGAGCAAGAAGTAACATGGTCTGCATTATTCGGTCAAACTTTAAAGGTTAAAAACGGATCATCATTCTCATTAACAGCATTTCACACACAAAGTGGATTATCACAAGCTGCACACTTGATTCAAGAAAACTTTGAGTCAAACCCTGGTATATTGGACAAAAATGGTTTACAGTACACACAACGTTCTGTTTCTAACTTAAACTTCTCTGCTAAACAGCAATTGAACAAATGGAACATTAACTGGAAAGTTTCTCCAACTTACTCATCTATTCAAGACCCTGATGTTCGTTCTACAGCATTAGAAGTTGAAGACGACGGAAACGGAGGGAGACGATACGCACTGAACCAAGCAGTTGGAGCTGAGATTAAAAGAACATTTAGATCTTTAAGTGAATACAATATTTCTGCGCGTTATGATATGGATAGAGACCTTGTAATTCGTAAGAAAAACGGAGACTCCATTGTATCTAACTTAAAAGTGGGTGCAATGAACACCTACAAGAACAGAACATTTGATGTTTACGATTACATTTTCTTAGTGGAGAATGCAACTGAATACAGCGGAAATCCAGATGATTACTTTTTACCAGAAAACATTTGGAGCACAGAAACAGATCAAGGAACTTACGCAAAAGGTGAACGCGAATTGGCAAACTCTTTCCAAGCTTCTCAAAATGTAGCTGCAGTATACGGTATGCACGTATTGCCGCTAACAAATCGTTTGGAATTTGTTTATGGAGCTAGAATTGAAAAAGCAGATAACTACTACACAGGACAAAACTCTTCAAACACGATCAATTACAGAAATGAAAAAGTGTTGGATGAATTAAATGTATTGCCTTCATTAAATGTAAAGTATAGATTATCTCACCCAGATAGCACAAAAGTTAAAATGAATTTAAGAGCTGCTCTTTCTCAAACTTTGGCAAGACCATCGTTTAAAGAAAAGTCTATCTCTCAAATCTATGACCCCATCCAAGGTAGACGTTACAACGGTAATATCGATCTGATTCAAACAGATATTTACAATGCAGACATCCGTTGGGAAGCTTACCTACCAAATGCACAGGTGTATTCGGTAAGTGCTTTCTACAAGAAATTTATCAATCCTATTGAAATCGTTTCTTTCGATGTTGCTCCAAGTGAAGTGAAACCTATCAATGCTGGTCAAGCTGATATCTTCGGGTTTGAATTCGAAGTAAGACAAAGAATTACAAACTTTAACTCTTCAGACACTGCAAGTAAATCTTTATACTTCGGATTGAACGCTACATACGTTAACTCGAGAATCGATATGTCAAAAGTATTGATTGATAAAGGAAACGAAACTGTTACAGAAAAACAGATTCGAGAAGAAAATGCAAGAGACGGTGAGGTTATTGGACAATACAGATCTATGTCTGGACAATCTCCTTTCATCATCAACTCTTACTTAAACTATGTAAATCGTCCGTTAGGATTGGATATTAACATCAACTACAACGTACAAGGAGAAAGATTATCAGTAGTAGGTATTGGACGTTTACCAAATGTCTACGAAAAGCCTTTCCATTCGTTAAACTTTAAAATCTCTAAGAAGTTTGGAGAAGAGCAGAATTGGAAAGCAAGTATTTCAGCACAGAACTTGTTGAATCAAAAGCGCCAAAGAGTTTATCAATCATACATGTCAGATTCTCAAATCTACGATTCATTCTACAGAGGAATGAGCTTCTCAGGATCTGTAACATTTACCTTCTAAATAATATTAAAAAAGCTATCCGTTCAAATAGCGATATCTAAGAAGAGAAAACGCTGTTCATATCATTTGGGCAGTGTTTTCTTATTTTTTAGACTTATTAAAAGGTAGTAGCTGAAAACTGTAACTCGCTTCAAAAGCAGGTAAACAACTTTTAATTATATTCGTGCCATGGCAAAAGGCATAGAAAAATACAACAAGAGAGGATTGCAGACCAGCTACGTTTCTGTAATCGTTGGAATATCTCTTGTACTTTTTATGCTAGGTATGGTAATCGGAACCTATTTGTGGTTCGAGAACCTACAAAATGCTTCCAAGGAAAACATAGAGATCGATTTGTTTTTCGACCCTTCTTTGAATAATTCTGACATTAAATTCATAGAGCAAGACTTAAAGAAATTTGATCAAATCAAAGAGGCTTGGTTTGTTTCTCCAGATAGAGCATTAGAAGTTTTTAATGATGGGAATTCAGCGGAAATCAATGCCATTAAGGAAATTTACGAAGGCGAGAGTCCTCTTCCTCCTTCCATCACTTTTCATCCTAAGGCAAGTATTGCTACTCCAGAAGCAATCAAAGCTTTAAAGACGGAGCTATTGGCAGCTTATCCAAACAAGATTACCGAAATCAACTACAACGAACAAGAATTGGAAAATGTAAACCTCGGTTTTTTAAAAGCAATTTATGTATTTGCCATTTTAGCCTTCTTGCTCATCATCGTTGCATTTGCCATTATTAATAATACCATCCGACTTTCATTATACAGCAAAAGATTTACAATAAAAACCATGCAATTGGTAGGTGCCAAACCGCGTTTTATTCGCCGCCCCTTTTTATGGCATTCCATACTGCAAGGAATTATCTCTGCTGTTTTGGGAATGGCCCTATTAACGGGAGCCTTTTTTGTGATTGAAAGCTATTTCTTTAGCATAGATATAGACTACACCTTAACCAACCTCGGAATTTTATTCGGGTCATTACTTGCCCTAGGGAGCGTCATAAGTATTTTATCTACTTGGTTTGCTCTTAACAAATATTTGCGCAAGAAACTCGATGATTTATATTAATTTAGTACCATGGAATCAAAAGACAGTAACAACAGATTCGTTTTTGCCAAAGAAAACTACATCTACTTAATAGCAGGAGTTGTATTAAATTTCATCGGATTCTACCTTATGCAAGGTGGAGGAGTTGAAGACCCTAACGACTTCAACGCTGAAGAATTATTCTCAGAAGTACGTTTAACTGTTGCTCCCATTTTAATCGTTTTGGGGTACGCTGTAATCATCTGGGGTATTATGAAAAAACCTCGTAATTCAGATTCTACAAAATAACATACTCCTTACATGGATATTTTAGATGCTATCATCCTTGGATTGATCCAAGGATTAACAGAATTTTTGCCCGTCTCTAGTAGTGGGCATATTTTTTTAGGTCAAGTAATGATGCAAAAGTTTTCTGAAGAACCTTTGCTATTCACTATCGTTCTACACTTGGCAACAGCACTGAGTACAGTGGTTATCTTTTGGAAAGACATTGTTTCCATCTTCAAGGGATTATTTCAATTTAAAAATAACGCAGAGACGAAGTTTTCTTGGTACATCATCCTTTCAATGATACCTGCAGGAATCGTAGGTCTAACGTTGGATGATATGATAGATTCTATCACTCAAAAAGACAATCAATACTTTGGGTTAATTATCGTTGGAATTTGTTTACTATTTACTGCAGCACTTTTATACTTTACGGAAAAGAGCAAAACACAAACCAAGGAACTCAATGCTAAAAATGCTTTTGTCATTGGTATTGCTCAAGCCATAGCAGTATTGCCTGGTATTTCTCGTTCTGGTTCTACCATTGCAACAGGAATCTTATTAGGAGTAAATCGCGAAAAAATGGCGCGTTTCTCATTTTTAATGGTGCTCCCACTTATCCTTGGTGCCATGCTCAAAAAAGGAAAAGATTACATGGATGCCGGAGGAGAGAATACAATCGAAACTTTACCTCTACTTGTAGGTTTCATCGTTGCTTTCTTTACAGGATTAGTTGCGTGTAAATGGATGATTGCCTTGGTGAAAAAGGCTAAATTGACTTCCTTTGCAATTTATTGTGCTGCAGCAGGAGTTGTAGCCATTACATATTCTCTATTTTTCGTTTAATGGATTTTAAAGCAGGTGAAGTATTATTGGTGGACAAACCTTTGGAATGGACATCATTTGATGTGGTAAATAAATTGCGTTGGAAACTACGTAAGAAATACAACCAGAAAAAATTTAAAGTAGGTCATGCCGGTACCTTAGACCCATTGGCTACAGGACTTTTAATTATTTGCACGGGGAAGGCTACTAAAATGAGTCAAGAACTCATGGCAGATGACAAGACCTACACAGGGACCATACTTTTAGGAAAAACTACACCTAGTTTTGATTTAGAAACGGAATACGATCAGGAATTTCCAACCGAACACATTACTGAGGAATTACTAGAAGAAGTTAGACAAAGTTTTTTGGGTGAACAATTGCAAACTCCCCCCGTATTTTCCGCTAAAAAAATTGACGGTAAACGCGCCTATGAAAGTGCTCGAAAAGGGGTAGAGATAAAGATGCGTAAAAACCTCATTAACATTAGCTCTTTTCGTATAGACAGCAGCAGATTCCCCGAAATTGATTTTGAAATTTCTTGTTCTAAAGGAACCTATATTAGGTCAATTGCAAGTGATTTTGGAAAAAAATTAGATAGCGGAGGAACTTTAACCGCGCTACGACGTACAAAATCTGGAGACTTCTCAATTGACACAGCCAAGACAGTTGATCAATGGCTTGAAATTATTGAAGAAACAGAAGTATCTGCTACAGAATAAATTTATTAACTTTGTAGCCCTCTTCACGGTAGGGAAAGGACCATAAATTATTATTTATCACAGCTTTACTCCCCAAAAGTAGATTTGGTGTTGAATTCTAATTATGCCCCTAAAGAAGAAGAAAACGCAAGTATTTTTAATTATCGCACCGTAATGCGAGTAAAAATTAGTTTAACACATGAAATTATCAGAGTTCAATTTTGAATTACCAGAAGAATTAATTGCTGAATACCCAAGCAAAAACAGAGATGAAGCACGATTAATGGTTGTGCATAGAGATACTGGTAAAATAGAACATAAACTTTTCAAAGATGTAATTGATTACTTCGATGAAGGGGATGTAATGATAAGAAACAATACCAAGGTATTTCCAGCTCGTATGTACGGGAACAAAGAAAAAACTGGAGCTAAAATTGAGGTTTTCTTATTGAGAGAATTGAACAGAGAAAGCTTGTTGTGGGATGTATTAGTTGACCCAGCAAGAAAAATCAGAATTGGTAACAAATTATACTTCGGAGAAGACGAATCACTAGTTGCCGAAGTTATAGACAATACAACATCGAGAGGTAGAACTTTACGTTTCCTATTTGACGGTACTTACGAAGAATTTAAAGCTAAGATTACTGAATTAGGTGAAACTCCACTTCCAAAATACATCAAAAGAGAAGTTGAAGAAGAGGATGAAGAAAGATACCAAACTATTTACGCTTCTGAAGAGGGAGCTGTAGCTGCACCAACTGCAGGATTACACTTCTCTAAAAACTTATTGAAGCGCTTAGAGATCAAAGGAATTGATTTCGCTGAAATCACTTTACACGTAGGTTTAGGAACATTTAGACCTGTTGAAGTAGAGGATTTAACGAAACACAAAATGGATTCTGAGCAAGTTACAATTACACAGAAATGTGCTGATAAAGTAAACGAAGCGAAGAAAAACAAAAAGAAAGTGATTGCGATTGGTACTACATCTATGCGTGCTATTGAGTCATCAGTTTCTACAGAAAGCTTGTTGAAACCATTTGATGGATGGACAAACAAGTTTATCTTCCCTCCATACGAGTTCAGTATTGCAGATGCAATGATTACGAACTTGCACACACCTTCTTCAACATTGTTAATGATGGTATCTGCTTACATGGGACACGAATTAATGATGGAAGCTTACCAAGAAGCGATTAAAGAAAAATACAAATTCTACTCTTACGGTGACGCAATGTTAATCTTGTAAGAAAGCTGAAATATTAGAAAGGCGGTTTATATTAAACCGCCTTTTTTATTGGCAAAATTTTCTATCCTCCTGCCGTTGAAGCGATAATTGCTGCAATGATTCCCGCACCAATTATCGTAATGTTCACAATGCGATTATTACTTCCTTTAGCTTCTGCCAATTCTCTATTCTTTCTTTCTTCCTTGATATACTCAATATGAGAAGCAATTGAATCATTGGCAACGGGTAATGTTGTACTATCCATCACTACAGCAAGTCCACGCATAAACTGTCTGAGTTTTGTTTTTCTCTTCACTCGCATTTCCTTTGCGTCGTACAAAGTATCCGCTAGAATTCTTGACTTTTCTACGTTAAATATGTCTTCACCGAATTCAACATTCACCAAAGCATTCGCCCCCAATTTATGGGCTTCATATTTTAGGTTGTTAATGAGTTGATCTACTGAATACCACTCGTTACCTACAACTTCTATATGTGCTATTTTGTTGTACTCAGGTACATTTTGTTCTTTCTTAAAAAAGAGTGGAATCTCTGTATTATTGGGTAAAGGTTGCCGTTGTTCTGTTACAACAATCACCGTTTTTTCTACAGGCGCTGGAGCATAATGATCTGGATTTATACAAGAACCCATTAACAAAATGCTTGTTAACACGAGGGTGGTTAATTTTTTCATGGTTAAACTTAAGGATGATGGCTGAAATTACTTATTATCATTCAGATATCCAATCCTATACATTACATAATCATTCCACTTAGGAGCATACACCTTCACACAATCCTGAATAAAATTCAAGGGAAGTGTAAAACCAACTTACTATCAAAATCTTGTTATCTTTAGAGGAGACCGAAAAAATATGAGAAAAGAAATCAAACTTGCCGTTTTAATTGATGGTGATAATATACCTTCAAAATACATTAAGGAAATGATGGAGGAAGTATCTAAATATGGTAGTCCAACCGTAAAAAGAATTTATGGAGATTGGACCAAGCCACAGCTTTCGAAATGGAAAAATGTACTCTTAGAAAACGCCATCAATCCTATACAACAATACAGTTATACACAAGGAAAAAATGCTACCGATTCAGCCATGATTATAGATGCCATGGACATTTTGTACTCCGAAAAAGTAGATGGTTTTTGCTTGGCTTCATCAGACTCTGACTTTACTAAATTGGCAACTCGATTACGAGAAGCCGGGTTATTGGTGTATGGTATTGGTGAAAAGAAAACACCAGAACCATTTATCGTAGCGTGTGATAAATTCATCTACTTAGAAATACTCCATAAACAAGAAGACGATAATGACAATAAATCGAAAACTAACATCGACAAGATTACACCTAAGGTGGTACGTTTATTAAAATCAACCGTTGCCGATACCGCGGATGATGATGGTTGGGCATTTATGGGTGATGTAGGAAGTTTATTATTGAAGAAACAATCTAATTTTGACCCTAGGAATTTCGGGTACGAAAAATTGACGCCCTTGTTTGAAGGATTGAAGGGATTTGAGATAGAAAGAAGGGTGCAGGAGAATAGTAGGTTTAAGTTGGTTTATGTGAAAAATAAGTAAGGGTATTGATTCACCGCAATTTTGCCAAGTTCTTGGTTAAGAGCCAAAAACTTCATAACTTTTAGGTATAATCAACCTAAATTACTATGAACTTATCTGAATTTTATAGCAGGTACAACGATGAGCAAAATTGTATCCAATTTTTAAAGAAACATCTCGAAAAAACTATATCATGCTGTCCAAAATGCACTTCTAAAAAAATTTGCTGGAAAACAAATTTTGTAGGTTGGAGATGTAACCGTTGCTCTGCAAGAATTTCTATGAAAAGTATTAGTTTCATGCGCGACAGCAATTTAACTTTTGCCGAATGGATGGAAATCATATACTTAGTCTTAAATGGAAAGAAAACTAGATCAATTTCTGAAATCTTACGATTATCAAAGCAAACAAGACATGATACTGTATCCTATGCAGTAAAGAAAATAAGGCAAGAACTAAGTAAAAATAACATCAAAAAGTCATCACATTTAAATGATCTACTCTTATTTGATCATCAAAGCGATGAAGTTGGAACAAACTCCTTGGACTCACCTGGTATTCCAATTTCATTGGTTCTTTATATCCAAAAATCACCAAACAATAGAAAAGACAATATTCAGGTAGAGCTTTATGGGAAATACAAGATTGAAGCCTTGAAGCTCAAAGTTAGCAGATTCATATCTACTAACTATAGACATAAAAAACTCTGTCACATTAAAATAAAGACGGAAAAATCACCTTCAATTCCTTCGAAAATCAATCGCAACTGGAAACGAAAAATTCAAGAAAACTTAATAAAGAATATCAAGGGTTTGCATCACAATGTTTCAATACTATTTATTCAAGGAATACTTAATGAATACTGTTTCAAATACAACCATAGACATTCAAATATTGATAGAATGAATGAATTCATGAGAATTTGTACCATATAATCCTGGCAGGATTGCGGTGAGTCACGAAAATTATAAAATCAAAATCGAATATTCACTACCTTTACCACAAACACTCCCCCATGAAACGTATTCATCTTTTCGAATTTGAGGATTTTAAAGCTTTTCCCAACTTTCTTCGCAATAGTATGACGAATTATCTCGAGGCTTTTCACCGTGTCATTCAAACAAAAATTGACCTTAGCCTTGTGATTAAGAAAGCTCTCAATATTTCTAATGCTTCTCATATTCAAGACTTGTGTTCTGGAGCAGGAGGACCTATGCCTGATGTATTGCATGAACTTAAAAAAGAATCTAGCTTTAAAAATTTGGAGTTAACACTTACCGATCTATATCCTAACCAGCAAGCCATTCAAAAATTTAAAGGGGTTGCTGATATCAACTATCAATCCTCTCCGGTAAATGCAGTGGAGAATACTAAAAAGGAAGACACCTTGGTAACCATGATATGTAGCATGCACCACATGCCTCCAAAAATTGCTAAAGAAATATTACTGAATGCTCAAACTAACAAACAAAGCATCTGCGTATACGAAATCAGCGACAATGGCTTTCCTAAATTCTTATTCCCAATCAACTTCATCATCGGAATCATTATGCCCTTTTTTGTTACTCCCATGGTGAAAAAATTAACTTGGCACCAAATTCTATTCACTTATTTTATTCCCATCCTTCCCCTACTTATTTCATGGGATGGAACAGTAAGTAATGTAAGAACTTACACCAAAGCAGATTGGTTAGAATTAATGGGTGAACACATGCAAGACGACTACGTCTGGGAAATTGAAACGATAGGAGATAAAATGAAAAAAATCTATGTTTTAGGTTATCCAAAGCCGAACTAATACTACTTTTATAACGATGAAGGTAAATGAGGCAAATCTTAAAAAACTTTACTACTCCATCGGGGAAGTGGCAGAAATGTTTGAGGTAAATACTTCACTTATCCGTTTTTGGGAAAAAGAATTTACTGTTATAAAACCCAAAAAAAATAAAAAGGGGAACCGACTTTTTACCCCCAAAGACATCTCCAACTTCAATAAAATTTATCACCTTGTTAAAGAGCAAGGACATACTTTAGATGGTGCTCGTAAAGCAATCAAAGAAAAAGAGAGTGTGTACAGTGAAAAGGATTTAGTGATTGATAAATTAGAGAGCATCAAAACAGCACTCATAAAATTAAAAGAAGGAAAGTAAAACAGTAAGATTAAGCTGCTTTCACTTGTCCCCCTAAATTCAAACCTGATACCAGTTCTGTTAAATAAGTATTCATCTCTTCTAAATACTGTTTTTGCTGTGGGTGCATATTCATCAACTTTTCCAACAGGGCTTTATAATCTGAGATTTTCGTTTTCGTTTCCTCTATGTTTTGTGTATCACTATTACTAGCATGTAGGGTAAGATTAATGTCTTGCGACAACTTTACAATACGCAAACCACTTTCATTGTAAACACTTGAATTAGAGATTTTATACCCGTATTTCCAAGCCGTAATGCAAAGCTTTTTTGCAGTTTCAAAAATATGTGTCATTTCATTTAATTTTGATTTAAAACTAAGCAATACATGACCAGCTATTTAAGCACCACGTTAACCTTGATGATTTGGTGAAATTTTATTTACACCTCCTTCACCCTGTAGTAACTTTTCAATAATCTTTCAAAAGAAATCAAACTACTAGCGCTGCTCCATTTCTATTTCACAGAAGCACCCGAAAATTCACGAGAAAATAGTAATTTTAGAGTCCAATTTTTACATGCATGGAGAAATTACAGAACTTTGTAAATGGTGAGTACACAAACTCATCTAGCAATCAATATATAGACAACTACGAACCAGCAACAGGGAAAGTTTATTCCCTTATTCCAGATTCTAACGCAGCAGATGTTGAAGAAGCAGTAAAAGCGGCAGAAGCTGCCTTTCCTATTTGGTCTAACATGAGCAAAGAAGAAAGAGGTGACATCCTTATGAAAGTGAGTACTGGTATTGAAAAATACATGGACGAATTTGTTGCGGCTGAAAGTAGAGATAACGGTAAGCCAGTTAAGTTGGCGGGACATGTAGATATCCCTCGTGCTGTTTCTAACTTCAAATTCTTTGCTACAGCAATTCAACATTACGCTTCAGAATCGCACTACATGGAAGGCGTAGGTGTTAATTATACTGTGCGTAAACCATTAGGAATTGTAGGATGTATTTCTCCATGGAACTTGCCTTTATATTTGTTCTCTTGGAAAATTGCTCCAGCTTTAGCGGCAGGTAACTGTGTTATCGCTAAACCATCAGAAATTACTCCTTACACCGCATATTTGTTAGGTAAGGTTTTAAAGGAGTCTGGCATGCCTGCAGGTGTATTAAATATATTGCACGGTTACGGTCATACCGTAGGAGATGCCATGGTTAGACATCCAAAAATTAAAGCCATTAGCTTTACGGGAGGTACAAAAACTGGACAAACGATTGCAAGTATTGCAGCTCCAATGTTTAAAAAGCTTTCTTTGGAATTAGGTGGTAAAAACCCGAACATCATTTTTGCTGATTGCGATTTTGATGATATGTTAAGTACTACGGTACGTTCTAGTTTTGCCAACCAAGGTCAAATTTGTTTATGTGGTTCTAGAATATTTGTGGAGCGCAGTATTTACGATAAGTTTAAAACTGCCTTCGTAGAAAAAGTGAAGAATTCGAAAGTTTCTAATCCTACAGATCCAAAAGCACATTTAGGTGCATTGGTGAGTAAACCGCACATGGAAAAAGTGCTTTCTTATGTTGAACTTGCCAAAGAAGAAGG
>NZ_JAWWCF010000058.1:0-15915 GCF_033720595.1 Lishizhenia sp.
AAGGCATCATTGCTATAGGATTGATTTTCCATAATCCTTCATGCACGATAAGGTTATATGTTTCGTTGTCAAAGGATAAAGTGAAATGTTTATCATCGACCTTCGTTAACACAGCACTGTTAAATTTTGCTTGAAGCTCTTTCAAGTTTCTTACCATTTCAGCCTTGATTTTGTTGGATAAAAAGTTTTCGTTTTCCTCATCTATTATTTTGGATAAAATCAGATCTAATTGGCCTTCTTCATAAACACAGAGAAATTTCAAAACATAGACGATATCATCATTTTCCAAAGCTTTAATAAGGGAGGTGAACAATTCATGAATATTGTATTGAGGGTATTTAGTCAAATCTTGTTTCACTTTTTTAAGTTTATTCAACTTTCTCTTTTTAGGCGCTTTATGAGTTAAGTCAATTTTGTTTTTGGGGAAGGAAACATCAATATGAATACACATAACTCCAATATAGTGATTGTCTGGAGTGTTAAGTGTTGTTGTTCCATCAGGTGATGTGTCTGTTTTATACATCATTGCTTCAGCAAAAGGAAATCTATTTTGCCATTGATCGCCCACTTTATACCAATTTTTATTTTTGGAGATCCTATACTTTTGTGAAATACTACCTAAAACAGCGCCGTTTCCTTTTCTAACTCTCGATAAGACGGTGTCCTTGTATTTACTTTTACGCTCATCCCAGGTTACACTATTCTTAGAATAAACGGTGTCTTGAAAGTATTTAGATTTGGGAGAATCAAACCATTCAATGCCTATAAAACATCCGTGTTCGCCAATCTGTATATGTTCACCACTTACATCAACGGTAATCCACTCATTTCCCTTTGTAGATGAAGTAATTATATTAGATTTTGTTAACTCTCTACCAGGTTTGGTCTCCAATGAATTACAGGCATAAACGTGAATTCTAAAATGTGCATCGGGATAACCTAAATCTGACACAAATACGTTGATATTCTTTAAATAACCTGTTATCGAATAATCATTCGGAATCCATGTCGCTTTTTCCTCTCCATTATTGCCGCTGCCCATGTAATCCGAAAATCTTTTCTTCGGCTTTTTGGTAATTCCCAAAGTTTTTAATTGGGTTTTAATTTTTGTAGACGAAATTATTACCTCTGTGAGATTTTGTAGAGATGGAGTTAACTCAATTTGTTTAAGCTCTACTAACTGACTCACTAATATTTTTTTACTGTGGTATCCAATACATGAAATTACAATTGAGTCTATATTTCTAAAGGATGTGTCCAAAACAAAGTAGCCCTGATAATCTGAAAGTACTCCTTTCGATTCATTCACTGATTTAATATGTGCATAAGAAACTGGCTCTTTAGATTTGGCATCTATGATTTGGTTCTGACTTATTCCAGAAAGAAGAGTTAGCGTGTAGAGTGTTAGGATTAAATATTTCATTTTAAGGGATGGGTTGGGTAGAACTAAATTATTGAATTAGTTATTGTTCTCTAACCGTTTACTTTCTTTTTTTAGTCTATTGTACCTAAAGGCTAAGTAGAAGGTGATGGCCACAAAAGTGGTTTTATAGAGGATATCGCCCAATGTCGCATAAGGTAATTCGAAGAATTTCATAGCCGCGCCCATTGTTGCCATTACAGCTCCTAGAATAAAGATGATTTTTTCGTTTTTCATGATAAGTGATCTGTTAAAGGTTTGCTTCCGTTCTACCAACTTGTTCTTTTAGGCATGGATTTTAACGGTGTACTAAAATAATAACAATTCCGTCCCAAAACGAATACAGGGTACTGAAAAAAAGGGAAAGGATTTATGTGGATTTAAAACAAGTCACAAAAAAAGCCGAAGTAAATCCGGCTCTATCTTTTTATTTTTCCTGTTTTCCCATTGAAACCATACGGACAATGTCTACACCCACTTTTACAACAATGCCCACGTTTTAGATGGTATTTTTCTGTAAATACGATGTATCCATCAGGACTTTCATAATAATCCTCCGGATCCATTTTCTTTTTTCCCGAAAACATGCTAAAATCGTCACTCATGTTTGCAAAGTTAATTGAAAATGGATATTTATCTTGTCTTCTCTCTACACAAAAGGCGCTGCAAAAACTTCTTCTACCTGACTTTTGAGTAAATCTCCACTAGTCTCTCTTTGATTTTTAAAGACATAGCCTTTTTTGGTGAGGCTGTAATCCTTTTGATATTTTGGGAATGTTTTTGCTAAACTATTAATAGCTTCTGCAACAAAAACAACCTCTTTATCAGTAAAAGTTGGATGAAAGGAGATCCTTATCCACCCAGGTTTGTTCTGTAGGGAACCACATGTAATTTCATTTTGAATTTTTTTCGAAGTGCTTTGATCAACACTTAAAAGGTAGTGCCCATAAGTTCCAGCACAAGAACAACCTCCTCTCGCTTGAATACCATACATATCATTCAGAATACGAACACCCAATTGATGCGGCAAGCCCTTAATGTTGAAAGAAATAACCCCCAACCTGGTTTTGTTTTGCTTTTCGTAAATAATGATGTTCTCATTTTTATCTATCGTTTTCCAAAATAATTCCATGATTTCCTCTTCGCGTTGAAGAATATTTTCTACCCCCATTTCTTCCTTTAAAGCAATACACATGGCAGTTCGAATGGTTTGTAAGAAAGCAGGTGTTCCGCCATCTTCACGTTCTTCTATGTCATCGAAATAGGCTCTTCCTTGCCAAGGATCTGTAAATTGCACAGTCCCTCCACCAGGATGATCTGGAATATGGTTATGATAAAGTTTTTGATTAAAAATCAATACACCAGAGCTACCTGGACCTCCTAAGAATTTATGGGGCGAAAACATGAGGGCGTCTAAATACCTGCCTTGTGCATCATTTTCATGCATATTTATGTTGACATAGGGAGCCGAGCAGGCAAAATCAGCAAAAATAACCCCTCCATGATTATGTATGGTCTGAGCAATATCCATTAAAGGAGTAAGGACACCTGTTACGTTAGAACATGCACTAATGGCGGCAATTTTCAGTTTTCTATTTTTATATTTTTCAATCTTCCTTTCGAAATCGTCAAAATCAAAGATACCTTTTTCACAAGGTGCAATGACCTCAACATCGGCAATGGTTTCTAGCCAACTCGTATGGTTCGAATGATGCTCTAAATGTGTAACAAAAACAATAGGCCTATCATTTTCTTCTATTTCTAATAAGGATTTAAAGCGTTCGTGAAGCTTAATCCCTAAAATTCGCTGCAATTTATTCACAGCACCCGTCATTCCGCTGCCACAATTAATTAAAACATCCTCATTTGAAGCGTTAACGTGCGCTTTAATTTTTTTTCTTGCAACGTGGTAAGCGTGGGTCATATACAAACCTGTATCACTCGTTTCTGTATGCGTATTGGCTACAAAAGGAAGCAACTCTTCTTGAATTCTATCCTCTATGGGTGCAAACGATCGCCCACTAGCTGTCCAATCTGCGTATAATATTGGTATACTTTTATGATAAGGAGTTGAGATTCTCTGTTGAATTCCAGTGATGTTTTTACGGTAAGACATGAAATACCGCTCTAAAGTCTTGGTTTTAAATAGCATGAATGTAGTAAGTAGTTAATTCGTTTATCAATAAAATAGCTCTAATGAAATTAATAAAAATCCCTCGCTTTTCAGATTAGTAAACGTATTTTTGTTTTAAAGCAATTATTATGTTAGGAATTCAAGTTTCTCCTTTGGAAGAGTTTCGTTATCACAGCAAAGAAGAAAACCTTTGTTTAGAGTTTTACATTAAACGAGATGACTTGATACATCCTATCGTATCTGGAAATAAATGGAGGAAACTCAAATACTCTATTGCGAAAGCTGAACAAAATAAAAATGAGGCAATTTTAACCTTTGGTGGAGCATTGAGTAATCATCTTGTAGCAACTGCTGCAGCTTGTAAGGAGGTTGGCTTAAAATCTATAGGTTATGTAAGGGGGGAAGAATTAAATGAACATTCTAATCCTACTTTACAACAATGTGCCGAATTAGGCATGGAACTACACTTTATTACCCGAGAGGAGTATAATTTAAAAAATGAAAAGTTCTATACAGATGAACTTCACATCGAGCACCCAAACGTATATATTGTTCCAGAAGGTGGGGCCAATTACTATGGTATTATAGGCTGTTCAGAAATAATAGGAGAGCTTCCCGAAGATGTGAGTGACATTTTTGTAAGTGCAGGAACAGGTACAACAGCCGCCGGACTTTTGATGGGAAGTAGAGCACATCAAACCATACATATAGTTTCTGCTTTAAAAGGGGAGTGGATGGAAGAAGAAGTTAAAAAACTCCTGATGTATAGTTTATTCGATGAAGAAGCAGTAGACGAACTTATGCAGCGTGCACATTTCATTTACGATGCGCACTGCGGAGGATACGCGAAAACAAATCCAGAACTTATTGAATTTATTCAAAAGGTTTATCAACAAACTGGGGTGAAGTTAGATCCTGTATATACTGGTAAATCGATGTTGTGGATAAAACATAATTGGAAACAATGTTCACCCACCGGTAGATTGGTATTCCTTCATACAGGCGGTGTACAGGGTGCTACTTTTATGCAAGAAAAATTAGCCGTAAATTTATATCCAGAGTCATGACAGAAGAGCACCAAAAACATCTAGAACATTATCAAATGCTCCTGGAGGATTTTTCTCCGGGTTTGTTACTGAATCCTAGTATTCGAAACCCTTTAGCAGGTGCTGCAGCTCATTCTGAAGACGGCTTTGATGACGTCCGCATCACTTTTAACATAGTTTTTAAGGAAAAAAACTATCACATTAAATTCATTTCTAATTCTGAAACGATAATTATTACGGAAGCTGATTTGGGGTTTTCTTTTTCATTAGCCATTAAACAGATTCCGAAGTATGTAAGAGGACTTTACAAGCGCAATTTACTTTATGCGGGGAATAAGTTTCATCGTATGCATGTTCACGCTTCACATCCTTTAGATATTGAAGTTTTAAAACCAAAGTTGGTGAGATTATGTGCTCATTCACCCTGCGTACAAATTCAAAACATTAGAGCGCACGCCAATAGTCAGGTCTTAGAGCCTAAAAAGGAAAGTTTAGTTTTGGATTTGAAAGCGCTACCGAAAAACAAAGAGGAAATGCTTGAGATACTTACAGCTTTTGATTTCATCTCCAACAATACATCCACTTTATCTTAAAGCCTTGTAAGCTTCTTCTCGGCTTAATTCTTTTACCTCACCTATTTTCAAACCTTCCAAAAGAATTTCACCTAAAGAAATGCGTAATAAACGTAGGGTAGGAAATCCTACAGCAGCAGTCATTTTACGTACCTGTCTATTTTTCCCTTCTGTAAGTTCTAATTCTATCCAAGAAGTTGGTATATTTTGTCGAACTCTTATAGGAGGATCTCTTTCTTCGATAGCTGGTTGAGGAACAATTTTACATTTTGCAGGTGCTACTCGATAAGCTTTTCCTTTGTGCTTGATTTGAATGGAACCGTTTTGCAATTGTGTTACCGCCTCTGAAGTTATAGCTCCATCCACTTGAACTAAATATTTTTTAGCTTTCTTTTTTGAAGGATTTAACACTTTGTCTTTTAAACGATTATCATTGGTAAGTAAAAGTAAGCCTTCAGAGTCTTTATCTAACCTACCCACTGAATAAACATCCTTTGGATAGTCATAAAAGTCGCCCAATAAGCTATCACTTTCTTCACCTGTAAACTGACAAAGCGTACCAAAAGGTTTGTTAAAAATAAAGTATTTATGTTCCATTTCAGAGACAAAATTAAGCTTATAATCGGAATGGCGAACAAGAAGTTTATCACTTATTATAGCCAAATTTTCGTTAAAATGGATACTTTTGTCGTGGCCAAAACCATGGCTTATTACAAAACCGTGTTTAATAAGAATAAATGAAAACAATAAACGTAAACGATCTTAAAACCTTACAGCAACAACAATCACCTATTATAATTGACGTTAGGGAAACTTACGAATACAACATTTGCAAAATAGAAGGCGCTGTAAATATTCCAATGGGTGAGATTACGGAGCGTGTAGATGAGCTGGAGAGAGAAGAGGCTGTATATGTTTGTTGTAAATCAGGTAAAAGAGCCGAAGCCGTTTGTAATTTATTGATTACAGATTACGGATTTGAAAATTTAGTACTGATAGAAGGTGGAGTAGAGGCCTACGCTAAAGAAATTGACAATAGCTTAGAATTATACTAAGATGAAAGAACGTAACCTACTGCAATATTTAATGGTGAGTTTAAGAGGACTTGCTATGGGAGCTGCTGATGCAGTTCCAGGTGTATCTGGTGGAACCATAGCCTTTATTACAGGTATTTATGAAGAGTTGATTGCGAGTTTGGGAAACATCAATCTTGCAGCATTTAAAGTTTTGAAAACGGACGGTTTAAAAGCTTTCTGGAAACACATTAATGGTAATTTCTTCGTTGCCCTTTTTGGAGGAATTGCAGTAAGTTTAATTACACTGTCACGTGTAATCGTTGGACTTTTAGAACATTACCCGGTGTTATTATGGTCTTTCTTTTTCGGACTGGTTATTGCCAGTACAATTTTGATCTTAAAGACAATTAAAACATGGAACTTAGCTAATGTTCTCGGACTTCTAGTAGGAGTTGTGATTGCTGGATATATTTCTTTAGCGCAGAACACCGCTGGTCAAGCACAAGAATACTGGTATATCTTTTTAAGTGGAGCCATTGCTATTTGTGCCATGATACTACCGGGAATTAGTGGAGCCTTTATTCTGGTATTGATGGGGAGTTATGCCACAGCCATGAATGGATTGAAAACATTAGACCTAACGCTAATCGCGGTTTTTGCCAGCGGTTGTTTGGTAGGACTTTTAAGTTTTTCGAAGTTACTGAAGTATCTTTTTGCAAATTTTAAAAACCTTACCTTGGCACTTTTAAGTGGATTCTTATTGGGATCTCTCTTGAAAATATGGCCATGGAAAAATAATATTAGTGACGTCCCTTACCTCGTTCATTCTGATGGTAGAGCAGAGTTTATGCAAACAAATGTTTTGCCTCAAAATTACATAGGGGATAGTCAATTAACACTCGCAATACTCTTGGTATTAGCAGGATTAGCTTTGATTTTGTTGATGGATAGGTTTGCACCAAAAGAAACATCGTGAAAAATTACGGACTCATAGGTAGAACACTTAAACACAGCTTTTCAAAAGATTTTTTTACAGAGAAATTTATCAAAGAAAACACAGACGCCACCTACCACAATTTTGAAATCGCCGACATCAAAGAAGTTAAGGAAATCCTTTCCAGAGGTGATATCAACGGACTTAACGTAACCATTCCCTACAAAGAAGCCATCTTACCCTTTTTGGATGACGTTTCGGAGGAAGCAAAGCAAATAGGAGCCGTGAACACAATTACCTTCAACAATGGTAAAGTAGTGGGGCATAACACCGATGCTTATGGTTTTGCACGAAGCATTAAACCTTTCTTAAAGAATACGCATCACAGAGCGTTGATTTTGGGAACAGGTGGAGCTGCCAAGGCCGTGGCGCATGTATTAGAAAACATTGGATTAGATGTACTTTTTGTTTCAAGAGAACCTGAAAATGAAGAGCACTTTACGTATTCAGCAATCAATTCCTTTATGGTTCAGGCCTGTGGATTAATTGTAAATACTACACCGGTAGGAATGTATCCTAATGTTGCGGATATGCCTGAATTTCCAACACAATATTTAACAAAAGACCATTTAGTGGTAGACCTTATCTACAATCCCGAAAAAACGAGATTCTTAGAAGAAGCTGAAAAGCAAGGAGCTGAAATTTTAAATGGCCTAAGCATGTTAAAAGAACAAGCTTTAAAAGCATACGATTTGTGGAATAATAACTAATTTCAAGTTATTATTTTTTCACAATGGATCCACGTTTATTTAAGATTGGTGTTATCGTAGTAGCTTGTATTATTCTACAGGCAGTATTGAATCGTGTACTTGTAAGGATTGCGTTAAAATTTGGTATACAAAAAGAAAGACGCAAACTTATCAATAAAGCCATAAACCTTGTACTCTACATTATAGCTATCGTATTGATCTTGATGATTTACTCCATGGATCAATCTAATTTATGGGTGTATATATCATCTTTTCTAACAGTATTAGGAGTCGCTTTTGTGGCGCAATGGTCCTTACTTAGTAACATTACCGCAGCTGTACTTTTATTTGTAAATCATCCTGTAAAAATTGGGGATGAAATTGAAATAATGGACAAGGAGTATCCGGTAAAAGGAAAGGTAAGTGATATAGGTTTATTCTTTCTACACATCAGAATTTCTGAATATGAAAAGGTAACATTACCCAATTCTGTAGTGTTGAATAAAATGGTAAAAGTGATCTCTGAAGAGCGTCCTTAATCTAAATTTACCCTTGTACACTACATTTTGTGCATAGAACCTGTGGCTAAGGATTCTCCACACTAAATAATTTCCTATTTTTGCAGCAAATATTAAGAGAACATGGCTTTAAAATGTGGAATAGTTGGACTTCCTAATGTTGGGAAATCTACTTTATTTAACTGTTTGTCTAACGCAAAGGCGCAATCGGCAAACTTTCCATTTTGTACTATAGAACCTAACGTTGGAACCATTTCAGTTCCAGATCCAAGATTAGAGAAATTAGAAGAATTGGTAAATCCAGAGCGCGTTGTACCAACGACAATGGAGATTGTAGATATAGCAGGATTGGTAAAAGGTGCTTCTAAAGGTGAAGGACTTGGAAACCAGTTTTTGGCAAACATTAGAGAAACAGATGCGATTATTCACGTATTGAGATGTTTTGATGATGGAAATATTGTTCACGTTGATGGTTCTGTAGATCCTATTAGAGATAAAGAGGTAATCGACTACGAATTGCAATTGAAAGATTTAGAAACGATAGAAAAGAAAATTACTTCTTTGGCACGTGTTATCAAATCTGGAGATAAAGATGCAATCAAAGAAAACGAGACTGCAATTCGTGTAAAAGAATGTTTAGAGTCTGGTAATTCAGTACGTTCTTTGGACTTTGATGAAAAAGAGGAAGCATTTGTAAAAGGATTCCATTTGATTACTGCTAAGCCAGTAATGTACTTGTGTAATGTAGATGAGTCTTCTGTTGTTAACGGAAACAAATATGTAGACCAAGTAAAAGAGGCAGTGAAGGATGAAGATGCTCAAGTTCTTTTAATTGGTGCTAAGATAGAAGCTGATATTACTGAATTAGAGACATACGACGAACGTCAAATGTTCTTGGATGAATTAGGATTAGAGGAGCCAGGTGTGAACCGTTTGATTCGTTCTGCTTACAAATTATTGAACTTAGACACTTACTTTACTGCAGGTGTTAAAGAAGTAAGAGCATGGACAATTAAGAAGGGAATGACAGCACCTCAAGCGGCTGGTGTTATTCACACTGACTTCGAAAAAGGATTCATTAGAGCAGAGGTGATGAAGTATGAAGACTTTACTACTTTAGGTTCTGAAAATGCAGTAAAAGACGCTGGTAAGTTTAGAGTTGAAGGTAAAGAATATGTTGTTGAAGACGGAGACATTATGCACTTTAGATTCAATGTTTAATTTAGATTTCTAGAGATCTAGATACCTAGAGGACTAGATGGCAAGGAAGATTAAAAGACAGTAAATTTTTAGACGGTTAGACCGCTAGTATATATTAAAAAGCGTTCAATCTTTTCTGGGTTGGACGCTTTTTTTATGCCCTAAAAACTCCATACTCACACTCAATACTGTATTTTCCGTTAGGGATAGAAAGGGTAGCTTATTGAAGTTGCTTCTTAGTTATACTTGAGCTACCAGAGCGCCCCGAGAAGCTTTGGTAGCTTTTAGTAGAACCTAGAAGCAAAGAAAAAACTACAACTGCATAGCCCGTAAAAACGGCCTTATTCGTCGCCATAAACCTTTTTTAACCGCAAAGATTTTCGCAATTTAGGAGTCGCAAAAAAATACTATGCTTTCTAAAGAAATACCTGGTCCTAAAGGAAAACCCATAATTGGTAATATGTTGGATGTAGACATTGATAATCTGCACAACCAACTCAGTGATTGGGTGGATGAATACGGTGATGTTTTTAATCTAAATTTAGGCTTATCTAACCTTTTGATTGTTGCTAAACCTTCGATGATTGATTACGTTCAAAAGAACAGACCGCGTTTATTTCGTCGTATGGATAAGCTCAATAACGTGCTGGAAGAAGAAGGTATTTCTGGTGTGTTTAATGCAGAAGGCGAACGCTGGAAACAACATCGAGGGATGGTGGCAAAAGGCTTGGATATTAAGCATCAGATTGCATTTTTTCCCTGGATGATGAAAGTAACCGATAGGTTGTTGCACAAATGGCAAAAAGATGCCGAACAATTGCGTTCTTTTTCTATTCAAGATGATTTTTTGCGCTATACGGTTGACGTAAGTACTAACCTTGCTTTTGGTAAGGAGATGAATACCTTGGAAGAACGTAAAGGTGCCATACAAGATGATATGGAAAAGGTATTTCCAATGATTTTTAAACGCATTAACCAACCGATTCCATGGTACAAATGGTTTAGAACGAAAGCGGATAAAGAATATAATGCTGCCACAGATAGATTACAAGAGTTTGTAGATGATGTGATTAGCAGTACAAAGCAGCGACTCAATGCACAGCCGGAGCTAAAGGAGAATCCTCAGAATTTTTTAGAGGCCATTATTGTAGCAGCTGAGGAGGATCAGCAATTTAATGACGAGGACATACGCAGTAATTTGTTGACTTTATTGTTAGCAGGAGAAGATACCACGGCACATACCTTAACATGGGCTATTACACTATTGGATAAGCAAACAGAAGTAATCGCTAAGGCTAGGGAAGAGGTAGATCGTGTTTTGGGGGATGATAATGTAGTAACGCGTTTTGAGCAATTACAGCAATTGGAATATGTAGGTGCTGTAATTAATGAAGTTATGCGTCTAAAACCTGTAGCACCCATAACTTTATATCAACCCAATGAGGATGTGGAGATAGAAGGAATAGAAATAAAAAAGGACAGTAGGATGCTTCTCCATTTGAGAAAAAGTGCTACAATGGAAGAACATTTTAGTAGAGCAGGGGAGTTTGTACCAGAAAGATGGATGAAGACAAAAAGTAAATGTCCTGTGCATAATACTACTGCATATAATCCTTTCGGTGGTGGACCGAGATACTGTCCTGGAGCCAATTTAGCCCTAACAGAAATGAAATTAGTTTTGGCCATGCTCTTCAAAAATTTTGATTTTGAATTGACGACGCCAGCCGAGGATATTAAGGAGATCATGGCCTTTACGATGATGGCGAGTGATTTTGAGGTGAAATTCACACAACGTAACAAACAATAAAAGCCAATAGACGTTTAAAGATTATGAAAGTTTTATTAGTAGCAATGACCTTGTTAGGTATTATGTTAAATAGCGATATGAAAACACTACACGATTACACTGTAAAAGATATTACAGGTGAAGATTTTGATTTATCAAGTTTAAAAGGAAAGAAGGTAATGGTTGTAAATACAGCCTCAGAATGTGGTTTAACCCCGCAATATGAACAATTACAGGAACTATATGCGTATTACAAAGACTCGAACTTTACGATTATAGGTTTTCCTTCCAATGATTTTGGTAAACAAGAGCCTGGAAGTAATGATGAAATTCAAGAATTCTGTAAACTAAACTACGGTGTAGAATTTCCTATGATGTCTAAGGTTGTTGTAAAAGGAGACAACAAGGCAGACGTCTACAAATTTTTAACGGAGAAAGATTTGAACGGATTAGAAGATTCTGAAGTACAATGGAATTTTCAGAAGTATTTGATAGATGAAGCAGGAAAGCTTGTAAGAGTAGTTTCTCCACAAATTTTACCGAATGATTCTACGATTATAGATTGGATAGAAGGATAAGTAGATAGTTTTAATTAAAAGTATTAAAAGGGAGGATTTGAAGGATTCTCCCTAATCACAAATAACCCTATTTAACATAATATTAATTATAAGACATAAGTTGTATTCAATATTTATGGGCTATTTAACAATATATTTACCGATTGATGCTATTTCGCCTTTATTAAGAACTACAAACAACTCTTACAGAAATCTCTTTTTAAGACTTCATGTCGCTGTATTTGGAAATATTCATCCAACCACTTACAGTAACGCGTTTTATTCGCATTTTTAGCAGCCATGAAATAACTGATGTAATCTAGATCTGGCAAACTTTCTTTTACCAAATAAGCTGTTTCTGCTAAAACGAAAATTCCATTTTCAGTCAACAATCCTTGTTTGTAGTAATAATCCAAAAGTTCAACGCTGATCTTAAATTCATGAAAGTAATTACAAAACAAAGCAAGTTCTAGTGCCTCTTGAGCATTAAGATTAGAAGATTTTGCTCTTTTTACGATTTCTTTAAAAAATACCTTTTCCTTTTTCCAATCATTAATTGCATTGTAACGGTGTATACCCGCAAGCAAAACATTTAATTCCAGTCGGTTTAATATTAGCGTATCGATATCCTCTCTACTCCTCAATAGCTCCATATAACCAAGTATTAGCGCAGGACTTGGAGTATTGGCTACATTTTCTAACGACATACTAAAAGCGTGCTTTCCATACCAATATTGCGTGAGAAAATGGATATAATTAAACAATTGATAAGTATTATTTGTATCTACCTTTTTCACAAAATTTTCAACGCTTAATGAGTCATAATAGATTCCTGAATTATACATACTCCCAATATTCAATAAATTGGTTTTAAGGCGTTCCTCTGTATATAAACTATCAAAGATAGATGAGTTTAAAACTTGCCTGTTTTCAATTTGTTCCGGTAACAGTATTTGCCAAGGCAGGTTTCTTACACTTAAAGTAGAGTCGAAATACTTACTAAATAAGTATTTTTCCTGGGTATTCACTTCTAACTCTTTGTCTATGTAAGCGTGTAAATAACAAACTCTTTGGGCATACAGTAAAGAGTCGTAAAAATCAGAAGGATGACGTTTTAAATAAGATTTAATCTCTGGTTTAGTTAATCCTTTTAATTCATTTATATTCAAGTCGTTAATCTGTTTGTACATCATGTCCCAATTTTCAGTGAGAACATAATTAATACGCGGTTTGTATGTTCTTAAATAATTCCCTAATACCTTCTCTATTGCCTCTTTTCTGGCAGATAACAATTGTTCATTGAACCAAGTTTTTCCTTCAACAGAGGCGTATACTTCTACCCAAATTGTATCATAGAGATGGTAATAATCTTGAAAAACTTTCATCCCGTAAGAATTAAAAAAGCGAAGAGTACTATCACTCCTTAAAAAAGGAAATGGAGCCACCAAACTATCTTTAACCAGCACCGTATCTGGATTTCCATCTAATTCAATATCTCTGCTATAATCGATAAAAGGCTCAATGTCTAATAAGGGATAAATTCCCGTACTTAAACGGGTTGGAATAGTATAATCACACAGCTTATTATCATTTATCACAATAATATTAGCTGACCATTGTTTGTCTTTTAAATACGTAGGCACCTCTCCTATTTTCGTTTTTAATTTATAAGGATTTCCAGAAATATCGTTTTTTAGTAAATCATAGTTATAAATGGGACGTTGCATTTCTCCATCGTACACATCAGAAAGGTGTAATTGATTTTCTTGATCGCATGGAAACTGCTCTCTTAGTACTATATCCACTGCAAATCCATCGTTAGGTGCATGGATTACACCTTTGAAAAACTCCATGTCGTGATATACAAGGTATATTTCATTACCGATAATCTGTGTATGATTACCAAAGAACATGGTTTCGTATAAATGTTCTTGCGTTTTACAATTGAATTCTGCCTTGCGCACCCCCCAGGATAAATCCGGATGATCAAATTCGTTGGGTAATTCTATCTCGTCAGAAGAAAAAACTTGCGTACTATAATATCTATTTTTGGTAGAAAAAAGGCTCACCCCCATTTTTGTAAAATTGGGATTGATCATGTTTTGATAATGCGCAGGAGAATTTTTCCATTCTAAAAAGAAAAGTAAGGCTAAGGAATCCGGGGTTAGATTTTCCTTCTTCGCTTTCTCACGAAATGCTACATTTTCGCCTGCATAAGTTCTATTTCCTTGGTGAAATAAAATGCGTTCTGAAGGTGTTTCTTTCCCAAAAGTAGGTTGAAAATGGGTAAGCTTTCCAGCATTCTTAAGAAAGTAGTTTTGATCATCTGCAGCTAAATTCAATGTTTGATCTAATTCAAGTGGTGCTAACTTTAAACTATCTCTTAATGTGTTAACTTCCTCCAAAAGTGCTTTTTGATAGGCTGTAAATGAATTTTGACCAATACCAAGGAAAGTTATTAGTACAAGTAGAGTGGTTAAGAATTTTTTCATTTTTTATCGCTCATTAAAGCCCTTCCCCATTTTAATTTTAGGTATGCACTTTTCGATTCTTGAATATTTTGTTTTCTCTTGTTTGGCGCCGTTGATATGAAAGATATAGCTTTTTTGTCGACCCGGAGTTAAAGCAAAAAACGCGGCTTCTAAATCAGGGAACTTTTTAAAACTCTCGGTTAATTCTAATGGAATATCTAGCTCTTTTTTGGTCTCTACCTTTTTGCCGGCAAGTTCATTTTCTGCCGCTTCGAGAATATAAGCTCTGAGTACATCCTGGTTCTTTTCTATTTGAGCTAAATCCGTTACTTTAAAGATTCTGCTCACCTCTGCGTTCTCCCCTACTTTACTTAACAGCTTGGCGTCATCTTTTAATAAAGCTCCTTGAAAAAAATTAAGGGAGCAATATGCCTTGAAGGCAGAGATAATCAATACATTTTTTCCTTTAATGGTGTAGCAAGGTACTCCCCATTTGCATTCTTCCTCCAAACCGCACGATTTAACAAGGCTTCTAAGGGCAGCCAATTCTTTCGACCATTTGTGCACCTTACATTCTGGTGTTGCTCCTTTTGAACAGCGTAAGCATCCTTCAGTGAAATATAAATCGACGTTTTTTTGCATGAAAATAAATTTACTTCATCTAAAATAGTAAAATCCATCCTTTAAGGAAGAGATGATATTACGAAAAGCGGTCACTTCTAAGATGACCGCTTTTTTTATCTTTTCACGTTAATTAGGAATCACAAAAAAAACGGAGGACTTTCACTTAGAAAATCCTCCGTTTAATCACTTTTAAATATTACCTATTTCTTAACGATTCTGAAGGTTTTTAGTAAGCCTTCAGAATTTTGTAATTCAATTAAAAATGTTCCGCTTGGATAATCAATCATATTGATTTCTTTTGATTGACCTTCAGCTATTTTATTTCCAACCAAATCAAAAACTACATAAGTAATTTGATTTTCGCTGCTTTGAATGTTTATCATTCCAGTAGTTGGATTCGGGTATACATTCCAATCTAAGGTTAATGCATTTTCCGTACTTGCACAATCTGTAACATTAATTTCAATTGTCGATTCACATCCACCAGCATTACTAACAATACAGGTGTAAATACCTGCAGTATCAGCAGTTATAGTTTGTGTATCTTCACCGGTATTCCAAAGGTAAGTTTGGTATCCACTCCCCGCGTCAATTACTATTGGTCCGTCACAAACATTGGTGTCAGGAATTGTATTTACAACAGGAGCATCTATAGGTGAAAAGTTATTTTCTTCAAGCAATTTCTGTATTTTTGGGGTTGATTTTCTCACAAATAGGCACATGACATTGGTTCCCTGAAATAAATTCGAATAAACTGTGGCATTGCTTGGTATATTTTCCCTTATATTATCGATATCTTTAACAAAACCTACAAAATGGATCATTCCTTTTGTATCTAAGTCTTCAGGGAGCTTGACCAATTCTAAAGATTTTTTTATTGACTTGCTG
>NZ_JAWWCF010000059.1:0-15701 GCF_033720595.1 Lishizhenia sp.
GTAATTGAAAGGGCTAAGAAAAATGGATCTTGGACCTTGCTAGACAGTGTAGAAGCACTTATAGTTCCGGAAAAATTAAACCTTGAATTCAACAAATATGAAGGAGCCAGAGACTACTATGAATCCTTGAGCAAATCTTCCAAAAAACTACTCTTATCGTGGATTGTTCTTGCTAAAAGGGAAGCAACAAAAATGAAGCGTATCCAAGCTATCGCAGAAGCTGCTAGTCAACAACAAAAACCCAAACAATTACAGTAATTTCCAATCAAAATCCATCCTTATATGAAGTATTCATTTCTTTTCTTCCCCCTCCTATTTTCATCATTTCTCTTTTCTCAAATGGCGATTGTAAAGGATAAAGATGGTTGGACCAACCTTAGAAAGTCGGCCAATGCACATTCAGAAATAATTTATAAAGTGTATGAAAATGAGGTTTTCTGGTTAGGTTATAATGTTACTGACTCCATGTTAAAACATCAAGAATGGATTCCTGTATTAATTCCAAAAAATAAGTTTAGCTTTCATCAGACTCTTCAACCGTATATCAGTGGGTTTATACACAGGTCTCGGTTAATGCTCTTGGATGAGCTTGAAGAATATGCGGGCAATGACTTTTCTTTTCAATATTTCACCAGTCCATTTGACTCTACCCACAAGATTATAGATACCATAAATAAAACTTGTTTTACTCGAATTAATGGAAGACCTATTTGGGGAACAGATGGTAATCTCCCTAAAACGCAAGTTGACTCAATAGCAATAAACCTTAATGGAACGGATCTCCATCTTCACCATATCTTCTATTCTGACATTTATGAATGTACAAACAACTTTACTATTTATAAAAGCGGTGACATTTTCTTTGTATATCAATACAACAGTGACGGAGCCGGGTTCTATGAAATTCTTTGGGTATTTAATGAAAAGGGCTTGATGCAGCGATTAATTGACAATGTAATATGAGTGCCAGGGCATTCATCCACCAAAATAATATGTAGCACAATTCTCTTAACCCACAAACTTTGATAGGTATACAATTAGGTTTCTGCCCTTGATTATTTGTCCATTTTCAAATAATCAAAGAACAAGGACAAATAAAAACAATCAGCAACTTTTTGGACAAATTCATTCTATTTCTTTCATCATTTTTTTCGTAACTTGTAATGAAACAAAAACCCAAAAACGATGAAAAAGAAATTAATTTACACACTAGGATTTAGTGCCTGCACCTTGTTGGCTGTGAGTTGTAAAAAAGATACTCCCGTCCAAGAAGAGGAAAGAAGCGAAATCGAAAACATGGAAACTCCGACCAAGTTCGGAGAGATTATTCCCAATACCTACATCGTTCGTTATGAAAAAAGTACAATAGCTACACCTAAAAATAACGTGAGTTTAACCTATCAGGAACGTCAAAAATTATTCAAAGATGAATTACAACGCGTTCACAGAAACATTACACAACGCGATTTAAATGCAGACAAAATTTACGATAAAACTATACTGGGTTATGCTGCCGTTCTGAGTGATGAGGAAGTACAGCAATTAAAAAATGACCCGCGTGTGATTAGCGTTGAGCCTGACAGAATCGTATCTCTAGGGAAACCAGAAGGCGTAGGTGGAGGAAATAAAGGAAGTGATAATCCACCCCCACAAACTACACCTTGGGGAATAAACAGAGTTAACGGAGGAGGATCTAGTTCATCCTTTACCGCATGGATTGTAGATTCTGGAATTGATTTAGACCATCCAGATTTAAATGTAAACACAAGCTTATCTGAAACCTTCTTAGGGGGAAATTCAACACCGGATGATCAAAATGGACATGGTACTCATGTTGCCGGAACCGTTGCAGCCATTGACAATAACTTTGGTGTAATCGGAGTTGCACCAGGAACATCTGTTGTATCTGTACGTGTTTTAGACCGTAGAGGTAGCGGTTCATTAAGTGGAGTTATCGCTGGAGTAAATTACGTGGCGAGCAATGCAGGAGCCAATGATGTTGCTAATATGAGTTTAGGTGGAGGGATTTCTACTTCTTTAGATGCCGCAGTTGTATCAGCTTCTAGTACATGTAAATTTGTTCTTGCAGCAGGTAATGAATCTGATGATGCTAATAATCATTCTCCTGCCCGTGTTAATGGTGCAAACATCTACACAGTAAGTGCCATGACCTCCACAGATGGATGGGCGAGTTTTAGTAACTATGGTTCACCTGTAGATTATATAGAACCTGGTGTAAACGTTAATTCTACATGGAAAAATGGTGGATACAACACTATCTCCGGAACTTCTATGGCTGCTCCTCACTTAACAGGATTACTTTTATTAGGAAATGTTAGTATCGGAGGATACGTAAATGTAACTCCTGATTACCCAGATACAGATCCTATTGGAGTTCATTAGAACTCAATACATATGAATACAAAACTCAACCTTCGGGTTGAGTTTTTGTGTTCAATATTCAAATATTCAATCACGCTTAATCATTAATATCTTGACCATGAATGTCAATTTCAAACTCTTCTGCTCTTTCTACTTTATTCAATTACTTTCCATATCTATATCGTTTTCACAGGTAAATCGAAAGGTAATTGATGCAACGACTCACATTGACCAATTTGAATTTACACAAAGACCATTGAAAAGTGATACGCTTATACCTGATACCACTTATACCTTCCAAGTTTCTTTTGAAGAATGGGAAGGACAATCTTTAGGTGAAAAAGTAAATGTAGAATTTAAAGCGGGAAAGGTTAAGGTATCATACTTGGGAGAAGGTCAAATGAGGGGGTACAAGAAAGGAGACATTCTAGAGGAAGGTTTCATTCTCCGTCATAAATCTGGTGTATTTATAATTAGTAATGATGAAAAGGATAGAGAGTTGGAGGAAGTGGGTGGCTGTACAGGTAGTCCAACCGTTATAAATCTGAAAATCAAAAAGTACTTCATGTGTTAACTCTGAGAAAAGAAAAAGCACAAAAAACCTAGACTCCGAAAAGCCAGTAGACAAATACTTTACCATAGTTCTAACGAATCGTTAAGCCGTCAGAATAAACGAGTATTAAATAGATAGTTTTTCACGTTAAAAATCCGTATCTTTTATTGGTCAATACCATACGTAATCATCCCATTAAAAACATGAATCATGAAAAGGCTACAAGGATTACTACAAGAAATAACTACATTAACTTTAAAAATAGAACAGGAATACCCTGGGCTTTATCAGCATCTCAATGAAACGCCCATGACTTTAGATGTACCAGTAACAGATAAGATTGACACCAAAAACTTATCAGAGTACTTAGAAAGTTTAAAAATTTTGCTCAAACGCCATATGGAAAGTCACCCAGACGCATAACCCAAGCCCTATGGAAAATGAGCAAATATCCATCCTAAAAATGAATGGGAAACACGATGTTTTCGATGCTAGAAAACTGCGCCTTTCATTGAAAAACTCAGGAGCTACAGACGACATGATAAACCATGTGCTTTCAGAAGTTTCTGCAGCACTTTACGAAAACATCTCCACCGAGGAAATACATAAAATTGCCTTCTCTCGCTTACGTCAATATAAAAGATCCATTGCGGCTCGCTACAAATTAAAAAAAGCGCTTTTAGAAATGGGTCCTTCTGGATTTCCCTTTGAAAAAATAGTAGAACAAACGCTTATACATCAGGGATATCAAACTGAAACCGATCAGATTTTAGAGGGGGTATGCGTTAAACATGAAGTTGATGTGATTGCTCAAAAAGACAATCGTTATCTCTTGGTAGAATGTAAGTTTCATAGCGAGCAATCTCGACAAAGTGATGTAAAAATCCCTTTATATATTCAATCAAGGTTTCATGATATCAAGCAAAACTGGAAAAAGCTCAATCAGCATCAAAACAAAATACATGAGGGATGGATTTTTACCAACACGCGTTTTAGCAAAGATGCCATTCAATATGGAAACTGTATGGGAATAAAACTTGTCGATTGGGACTCTCCAGCTCAAGGATCATTGAAAGAATTAATTGATCAGGCCGGACTTCATCCAATAACTTGTTTAACCTCTTTATCTCTGAATGAAAAGCATAAATTACTCAATGAAAATATAGTATTGTGTAAGGAACTCATGAATAGCAGAAATATACTCTTCAAAATTGATATTCATAAACAAAGGCACTCGAATATATTATCAGAAGCAAAACAATTGTGTAACTTGTAAATAGCTAAAACAACCAACATGAAGATAAACGATAATATCTCTATTCACTTCCTTGGTGCTGCCGGCACTGTAACAGGTTCGAAATATCTTATTGATACAGGTGAAAAAAAAATAATGATAGACTGTGGACTCTTCCAAGGGTTAAAAAAACTTCGTTTACTCAACTGGGATTATTTACCTGTTAATGTAGAAGAAATTGATGCTGTTCTACTGACTCATGGGCATATGGATCATACAGGATATCTCCCAAGACTTGTAAAAATGGGTTACAAAAATGCCATTTACGGCACAGCACCAACTTTAGAAATTGCCGAAATCATTCTTCGCGATAGTGCAAAAATTCAGGAAGAAGAGGCACAAAAAGCTAATAAGGAGGGATATTCGAAACATTCACACCCTGCTCCTTTGTACGACTTAACAGACGCGGAAAAAGCCATACATCATTTCCGAACAATGCCAGAAGGAGAATGGCTCAATTTATTTGAGGATATAAAAGTAAGGTTTCAATACAATGGACATATTATAGGTGCTGCTTTCATAGAACTAGATGTGCACGGGAAACGTTTTGTTTTCTCCGGTGATATTGGTCGCAAGGAGGATTTATTAATGAGACCGTACAAAAAGCCTCAAAGAGCCGATTTTCTTTTTATTGAAAGCACCTATGGAGATCGGTTACATCCCAAAGAAAACTTGCAGGATAAACTCCAAAAAATCATCAATCATACAGTAAATAAAGATGGAACATTAATTATCCCAAGTTTTGCGGTTGAACGTACACAAACACTTATGTACGTGATATGGCAACTTAAGAAAAAAGGTCTTATTCCGGATATCCCATTAATTATGGACAGTCCGATGGGAGCAAATGTCTTAAACGTGTTCCATAATCACAAATCATGGCATAAACTCTCAACGGAAGAGTATACAGCCATGTGCAATGCCTTTACAATAGTTCAAGAATACAAAGAGACATGGGAAGTTATCGATGATAGAAGATCGAAAATTGTAATTGCAGGAAGTGGAATGATTACTGGGGGGAGAGTATTGACTTACCTTCAACAATATGTTGATTTACCAGAAACCTCCATTTTGATTGCAGGATATCAGGCTGAAGGTACGAGGGGTAGAAAATTATTAAATGGATGCGTTGATATAAAGATTTACGGAAAGTATTATGAAGTAAAAGCAGAGGTTTTTGAAATCCAAACTCTATCGGCACATGCCGATCAAAAAGAACTATTAGACTGGATGAGCGAAATATCGAACACCCCCGAGCAGGTGTTCATCATTCATGGCGAAGCACATGCTGCAGATACTTTTCGTGTTAAAATTAAAGACACTTACCATTGGGATTGTAGTTTACCTGAGCTCTACGATATCATTTCCGTTCCAGCATGAGGCTAATTATTTGTTCAAAATGTATCCAATTCATCTCTTTTTTAGTAAGTAATTCGGCATTTCAATAAAAATCTTGCGACTTTAAGCTGTTTTTTCAACTAATTTCTTTTGCCTTTTATTAAATGATTTTATTGGGATAATTATTTTTTTTCGCGTAAATTACTCTATAAATAGGTATTCCCCCCTTAAAAATAGGGGTGTTTCTACCGTTGGATATTTGAGAATCGGTTGTAACTTTCTGTTAAATATGGAGAAAAGAGGAGAGTAATTTAACTATAAAAATGTAAAAGACACCCTTTACAAAAAATGACTTTCCTTTGAATTTGACCGTTGTATTTATGAATAAAAAAGTAACATTATTAAAATAAGGTACGACAGAATTGATACGGAAAAGTCTAAGAAACTATACCCTACAACTAAACAAACCTCAGAAAAAAGAAATGACCGTCTCACTGCGATGGTAAAATTGATAGTTCTTTAAAAAGAGATAAAGATTTGAAATTTCCTTTCTTCTAACAAAATAGAATTCTTTGGCTTTTCCCTGTCGGCCAAACCTCACCTCATCTCAACACAACTTCTAACCTTTTAAATACATTGAACACTACTTTATTCCTCACTTAAAATCTCTTTTTACAGAAATAAACTGTAAATTAGGTGTTAAACGCTGTTCTATAAATAAGATGGATAAAGTAAATCTCGACAATTATCTAGACAAACATTACATACACCGAAGTAATTGGTTACGCGCAGCAGTATTAGGTGCTAATGACGGTATTATTTCGGTTTCCAGTTTAGCCATAGGTGTTGCTGCCGCCAGCTCCACCCATGAACCCATCATATTAGCTACAGTAGCAGGTTTAGTGGCCGGAGCCTTATCAATGGCTGCAGGAGAATATGTATCAGTAAGCTCTCAAACAGATACCGAAAAGGCAGATATAGAACGAGAAAAACAAGAACTTAGGGATACCCCAATTGAGGAACTTCAGGTTTTAGCCCAAATTTATGAAGCACGTGGTTTATCCAAAGCTACAGCCTTGCAAGTTGCCATAGAACTTACACAAAAGGATGCCCTCGGAACCCACATCAGAGATGAATTAGGGATTAATGAAATAAGCAAAGCCAAACCTTTACAAGCAGCTTTGGCATCAGGAGCATCCTTCACTGTGGGTGGTTTACTCCCTTTACTTGTTGTACTTTTCACCCCCTTAAGTTTAATGGAGTATGCCTTGTATATTTCCACCATTTTCTTTCTAATTCTCTTAGGAGCTACTTCAGCAAAGACAGGAGGAGCACCTGTTCTTAAACCTGTACTCCGCATTACTATCTGGGGAACAGTAGCCATGCTAGTTTCAGCATATGTTGGATCTCTTTTCGGTGTAGATATATAATTCCATTTACGAAGAATTGCTTTAGGTTAAAGCAATATTTCCAATCCTGCTCTTTAACATTTTCTAGAGCCTGTAGAAAAGGGCCAAGACGTCTCCAAAAACTTTTAAAATCCATCGAATTCTGCTATCTTGGCCGCCAATCTGAAGGAGAAAATTATGGAGAACAATAAATTGATCAATTACATTTCTACGCTAATCGAGCAAGTACCAACAGACTGGTTAAAACTTACAACTCACCGATTAGATATATATGACGAATCTCAAGCTAAAACTCAATTTTTAGAGCAATTCGAAGCTTTGGTAAATGCAGATAAATTATCTACCCAAAATTTAGAAAGTTTACCAACAGCCTACGATTATATTCGTTTAGGTCACCCACTTTCTTCTGTTTTAGAATGGACCATTGCAAAAATGAACGGACTTTCAGCAGAACGTGTAATCAGTTTTCAATCTATCACCATTCCTTTAATGGCCGTATTGAGAAAGAATTTATTCTTGAAAAAAAATACGCGTGTAGTGTATACAGATCAACTACCATCTCAGTTTGATTTTGATGCATTAAGAAAAGTTTACGGATACAACTTTGAGGTTGAACACATTGATAAGGATGCAGCATTGGAAGCATTTGATGGAAGTACCGTATTTATTTCTACACATAACAAAGTAGGTGAATTAACTGAGCATGATAATGTTGATTTCTTCTTAAGTATACATGCTCCATATGGAAGTATTTTATCAGTACTTGGAGAGGAGAACCAAACTTATGTTTCAGAAATTCAACACGTAAGAAGAAGAGAAACGGTAGCAATGACGCCTGCAAATACTTTCTCCGTACTGCAACAATTAGTCGGAAAAGACGCTCATCAAAACATTAGTGACCTCGCAACCAATAAAGCTAAACTGCGAGCAGAGGTAAAAACAATAACCAATACAAACTCTGAAGCCTTGGTTGCTTCGTGTGGGTTATCTACACAATATGCCATTGTAATGGGATTAATAGACCATGCATTGGAAACATACCCAGGAAAGGAAATAAAAATTGTTGTTCCACCGAACTGTTATGGAGGTACTAATGATCAAGCTCGAAGAGTGGCAGCATGCCTAGAAAACGTGGAAGTAATGGACTTACCCGTGGATGGAGGAAACGATATGGTAAACAGTGTGGACAGAGTACTGACAACCATTGCTGAGATGGATGCTGTACCTTTCATTATAGCTGAAATACCAACCAACCCAAGGGTTGAAGTTCCTGTATTAGAAAATTTAAGAGATGCGCTAAGCAAAGAACGCACTACTCCAAATGGAGAAAAAGCGGTTGCTCCGGTCTTTATCTTAGACCAAACTTTTTGTCCAAATTTTCATTTCTTAGGAGAAAATAACATTCTAGCATCAGTTAGTGCTATCGCCTATGTAAGTGGATCTAAATTCCCTAGTGGTGGTAAGTGTACAGCCGGATATTTAGTAGCCAACAAAAAGGCAGACAACTTGATGGCTAAAATTGAAAAACACTTAACCTTGTGTGACAATGAAGCAACAGCACTTCAGTATGAAATATTAGCAGAACAAATACCTTCTATGAACCAAAGGATAGCAGATGCTTACGTAAATACGAGAGCATTTGTAAATTTCATCGAAGAAGTATTGCCTGAAGCCAAGATCAATTTTGTATCAGAAGAATTAGCACAAGAAGGATTTACTCCTTCTGTATTCTCTTTGGACCTTCCAACGAAAGGAAACACAGCCGAAGAAAAAGAAAGCTACAAACGTGAAATGAACAATTTATTGATCAACATGATGATTACTGAAATTCCTAATGAAAGTAAATATTGTGTAAGTTATGGTCAATTAAAGGGATGTTACTGGACAATTCCTGCAACCTCAACACAAGGTACTACAAAGGAAGCTGACAAAGACTACATCGCGCGTGTATCTTTATCTGCAAATATGGACTTAGAAAAACACAAAGAAGTCTTCAAAGACTTTGTTTCAAAAATGTAAGAATAAAAGGGAGGTTAATTTGATCTCCCTTTTTTCTTGGTCATAAAGAAAAGGCAATAAAAAAGCCCCGAGCAAATGCTCGGGGCTTTTAATTATATGCTCGTGTGATGATTACCTAACAACCTGTACAAAACCTTGTTCTACTAATTCTTCGCCCGATTCCATCTCTGCAACAATTTGATAGAAGTATGTTCCTGCAGACACATCAGCTCCCCCTTTGTTAGTTCCATCCCAAGCGGCAAAAGGATCATTACTTTCGTAGACCACATTTCCCCATCTATTGGTAATGACAATTTCGTATGCTTTCACCCCAACAAATTGAATAATAAAAGCATCATTCATATCATCTCCATTGGGTGTAATCACATTGGGAATTGTTAGTCCACATACTTTCTCTACTACTACAGCTGAGCTTGTATAGGAATGACACTCATTGGTTACAATCACCGTATAAACACCTGCACCTTGAACTGTCCTGGTTTGACCAACAGTTCCATCCTCCCAAGTATACTGTAAGTTATTCATATTTGTATCAGCAACAAGCAGTACACTCGCTCCTTCACAAATAAGTGTATCATCTATATGTGTCCACGGATAACCCGGGAAATAAATTTCAGCTGTTACACTCCTATTACATTGTTGATCCGTAAAACTTACCTCATACGTACCCGCAGTACTAGTTGTAATTATTGGGTTTTCCATATTGGCGTTCGGTGTAAAATGAACCGCTGTATCTTGAGCATTCCAAACTCCCCCAGAATAAGAAGCAGTCCCTGTAACTTGTAAACCTAAATCACACGCAATGGTATCTCCAAAAATTGCAGGCCCAGGGGCTACAAAAAATGTTACAGTTGTATCGTATTCACACCCAAAATCATCAATAACATTAAAGGTGAAATTATATTCTCCTTCAGCACTAGGGTTCACCATTAAAACGGTATCCTCTTGTCCTCCTACTATAGCAGGATCATCTGTCCACCACTCCTGCTCTATCACATTTTGGTAACCTTCTGTTTCGGGAAACAAATCTTGATTAAAGAACAATCCCCATGAGAAAATATATCCATCATCTATTCCTAAATTGTCTGTAACTGTAATCGTCCAAGCTCCGTCGATTGGACACCCTATGAACCCACTAAATGAATCTTCGGGAAGATAAACACCGTCAGGGTTCATTGAATTAAACCCACCACTATTTAAAACGGTGTTTCCATTTCCATTTTCAGTTATTAAATCACTCCAGTTTGCATAAGTATCAGAGAAGGCATAGGTCCAAATCTCAGGTCCAGGAGCACCTCCGTCTATGTTCGTGTCATCACCTAAAAAAGTGGAACCTCCACCCCCCGAATTTCCATTAAAAATAACGATCGAAGTACCATTAGGACATTCCAGCTCAACCTCTAAATCACCCAAGAAACTGTGTTCCATGGCTAAAATTAACGAATCAATATCTGATGCTGACTGTATAGTCACACCAGGTCCAAATCCTGTAATAGGAATGGTGGTAGAATAAGAAACCCCTACTCCATCAGGCAAAACAGTTAACCCAGCATAAGTACCTCCAATTACAAAAGTTCCTCCGGGTACATGTACACCAGCCGTATCTGTGGTGGTTACACCACCTACTAACTCCGTAATCTCTCCCATACAAACAGTATCCTCTAAGGTACCGGCTCCAGAAAAGTTGGGCAATTGAGAAACGCGAACTTTACAGTTCATAACCTCCGTGGTTGGAAAATCATCCGTTGTTCTTAACTCAACAAAATAACCCGTTCTAGCTGGAGGTGTAAACCACAAAGAATCTCCTTGAAACTGACCTACTCCAGAAATGGTCCATTCGAAATTTACCGTTGTGTTGGATTGCGAATAGCCCGTTCCAGTATTTTCTAACGCATAAGGAAAGTCAGGCTGAGCTACAAATAAGATAGAATCTCCTAAACAAACGTCTACATACCCCGTATCTGATGGGTTTAAAACATCGGTTGTGCCGTCATTAACAAATGCTTCTATATGATTTTCGAAGGGTTGAGGTGGATTACCACATGTTATATTTGCCGTCCAACCTGTTCCTTCAACTGCACCATCAGAAATAAATTCCAAGGTTAAACATCCACTTGGATTATTCCAAGAAGCCTCTACATTCATCCCATTTGGATGGGTAACAGAATTATAACTACCAATTAATGGAGCCGAAATATTATCTCCATCATAAATGCGAAGTTCATCGCTTCCATCAATATCAAAGGTAAAACCAGCATTTGTAGCAAAAGCTACTCTTACTTTAGAACCTTGTGATAAATCTGGACAAAGTGTTAACACCTCATTTGCATTGGCAGGATAAGACCCAGAACCATCGTAAGTAAAATTTGTTGGGTTTCCACCAATGGTACTACAATCTAAAGGATTATTTACATCATTATCGGGACCAGTCATGGTAAACTGACCAAAAGTTAAAAAAGCGCTAAGGGCAAAAACTGAACTTAAAAATAACTTCATCACTACTTACGGTTTTTAGATTGGAATTCAATTTTAAGTCGTTCAAAAGAATAAAGACTCACCCATAGATTTGTTCCTTTTAATTGAATGTACAGGGTTTTGTTTGCTTTGATTCTTAACCCTAAATCTAAATATGACTTAGCAGCTTTAAATCGAGATTCATCAACTATAAAATCAGGAGTAACCGCTTGCTTCTTCATTTCAAAAGCTTTGGACAAAGCATATTCTACACTATAATTCATCACCTTAATATCTTGGGGTGACATTGCTTTCAAATCGCTCAATTCTTTCGTAGAGTAATGTGTTTCAAAAGCCTTGTGGACCTTGATTTCTGTGGTTAAGGAAATATTACACACACTCAAAAGTGTAATTAAAAAAAGTTTCATAATTAATTCATTTTGAGGTTTTGGTTGTTAAGTGGTGTCGCTAAGATAGTATTTAGATTAAATATTTTTCACACTTGCAACCAGTAAATGAAAGAATATTAACAACAAAATAACGTGTTATTGTAGACCCACCTCCAAAGAAATTCACTTCCTAAATTAAAATCAACACCAATGAAATATATCTCACAAATTGATCCATTTCTTTACATAGATTATACTTATCTAAGATTCATCACCTCAAGAGAATATTAAGTGAATTAGGGAAAAGTAGCCCTTAAACACAAGGAGAATCAAGAATTCCTTCTATTTTTAAGCCTAAATTGAATATTCATGGGTATTTCAAAGAAAGAACTAGACTTTAATAAAAACGAAGACGCTATGCGTCTTAAGATATCACAACTACAAAGGGAATTAGACAAAGTATACCTAGGAGGTGGAAAAAAGAAGATTGAAAAACACCACGCAAAAGGAAAACTTACAGCTAGAGAGCGTATTGACTACTTATTGGACAAGAACACAGAGCGTGTTGAAATAGGTGCTTTCGCAGGAAAAGGAATGTATGAAGAGTACGGAGGTTGCCCTTCTGGAGGTGTTGTTATTGTTATAGGATATGTAGCAGGTAAGCAATGTATAGTAGTTGCCAATGATGCTACTGTGAAGGCAGGAGCTTGGTTCCCAATTACTGGTAAGAAAAACTTGAGAGCGCAAGAGATTGCCATGGAGAACAACTTACCTATCATTTACTTGGTAGATTCTGCAGGGGTTTTCTTACCGATGCAAGATGAAATTTTCCCAGACAAAGAACACTTTGGTCGTATTTTTAGAAACAACGCGGTAATGAGCTCACGCGGAATTGTACAAATTGCTGCTGTAATGGGAAGCTGTGTTGCCGGAGGTGCTTATTTGCCAATTATGTCTGACGAAAGTTTAATTGTCAACAAAACAGGAACTATTTTCTTAGCAGGATCTTACTTAGTAAAAGCTGCTATTGGAGAATCTATAGATAATGAAACCTTGGGAGGAGCACATACGCACACAGAAATATCTGGTGTTTGTGATTACCAAAGTGAAACTGACGAGGAGTGCTTAGATACAATTCGTGAAATCATGGATAAGGTAGGTGCAAAAGAAAACGCTGGATTCGATAGAAAGGAAAGCGTAGCACCAAAGGTACCTGCAAAAGATTTGTATGGGATGTTACCTGTGGAAAGAAGCAAACCTTACGACGTTAGAGAAATCATTAAAGCTGTAGTAGACGACTCTGAATTTACTGAATACAAAAAAGGATTTGGTAAATCATTAGTAACTGCTTATGCCCGCATAGATGGATGGAGCGTTGGTATTGTAGCAAACCAAAGAGAGTTGGTAAAAAGCGGTAAAGGTGAATTGCAATTCGGAGGAGTGATTTATTCTGATTCTGCCGACAAAGGTGCGCGTTTCATTATGAACTGTAACCAGAAAAATATTCCATTGGTATTCTTAACAGACGTTACCGGATTTATGGTAGGTTCTAAGAGTGAGCACGGTGGTATTATTAAAGATGGAGCCAAATTAGTAAATGCCATGGCCAACAGTGTAGTACCTAAATTCTCTATTATTATGGGGAACTCTTACGGAGCAGGAAACTACGCAATGTGTGGTAAGGCTTATGATCCACGATTAATCGTAGCATGGCCAACGGCTGAGATTGCTGTAATGAGTGGTGCTGCTGCAGCTAAAACTTTGTTACAGATAGAAGTTGCTTCTTTAAAAGCGAAGGGGGAAGAAATTACTCCAGAGAGAGAGAAAGAACTTTACGATACAATTAAGAATAAATACGACGAACAAATTTCTCCATATTACGCAGCATCTCGTTTATGGGTAGATGCTATTATCGATCCTACAGAAACGCGTAAAGTAGTAAGTATGGGTATAGAAATGGCCAACAATAAGAAAGCTGAAAAGCCATACAATGTTGGAGTTATTCAAACGTGATTAAAATAAATTAACGCTTACTGAGCTAGTGTAAGCAATATTTCATCGTAATCTGTATAGAAACGGTCGAAAGCAATTAACTTTTCTTGAAAGAAGGCATAGATTTTATCTGTGTCTTCTTTTTTGAACATATTTACATCGGGCAACTCCCAGTAAATTCTACTTACACTGTGTCCGTATTTTATTTCTACATCTTCATCCCAAATTCCAGGCCCCATTTCTGACTCCAAAACAACTTTCAATTCTTGTAATTGTTCCCAGAAAATTTCTTTAATCCCTTCATCTTTGGGCTGTAAGTCCAAAGCAAAAATTGCGCGTTTACTGTTTACATCCAGTCGAACATAGAAAAACTTGAGTCCGGTTCTATAATTGATCCAATTCGCACGCTTACCATTGGCCGACTTGCGGTTTTGCATCTTCTTTTTCAAACCTTCCCAAAACAGGGTTTTTCTCTCACGTAATTCTTCTTTACTAAACATTATCTCTTGATGTAATGAAAATAAATATCTTCTTTATCGAGTCCTTTAACGGGCTTTCTTATTTCGAATTCCAGGCTATATTTTCCCGGTAAGAAATGATTAAAGTTTTCAGCAAAAATAAGAGGATATTTTTCACTGTAAAACTGTAAAGCTCCTACAAAAGTGTTTGCTCTAAAAGTAAGCGTTCCCCTTCTGGTTTCATCATCATACGCTAAAGCGACAATCTCAACTGTTGAATTTTCTAAAGATTCCTTTCGTTTTTCATTATTTAATATGAACTCAAAGCTCTTTTCACCCAGGGTGATCAACAGAAAATCACCCAAACTATCCTCCACTCTTACCTGTTGCTTCATTTGTGCAGTAAGTGGATAATCTGTCCGGTGTAACAACTGTCCCTCAAAGGAATAATATTTCAATTCTAAAGCTTGGTTTTCTTCAGGAATATCCTCTTGTAGAAAATAGAAATCTGACGGACGATTGGGATCTCTTACTACCGTTTGAGGAGCAAACACCTCTTTAGCCGCATAATAAAGTGCTTTACGTTCTCCATGATAGTCTATGGCTGACCAAGTAGGAGCTTCCCAACAATCGTTCAATTGCCAAAACAAAGAACCTCCACAAGCCGGTGATTGCAAACGTTGAGCGATCAAGGCTCCTCCAACTCCTTTAGTTTGTACCAATTGACTCTTATAAACAAAATCAGAGAACCCTTCATACTTTTCAAATTCTCGTTGGATAAACGCTTCAATTTTTGCACTACCTATGTAGCTTTTTTGTCGTGCTTGAATAGCAGTATTCTCCAAAGACCAATTTTCCTTTTCTGTAATCATACGCATTGCATATGGCGAAGGAAAGCTCTGAAAACCAAACTCAGCATTAAAGCGACCAATTTGTTTCCAAAATTCTTGAAGAGAGTCATTCCCATGCCAAACTCCCCAATAATGCATGGTTCCGTGTTTAAAATTTTCAGCTGTTCCCCAGTTACTCAACGGCGAAGTATGTTCGTACGGAATATTAGCATATAGAGCAACAACATCCTTTAGTAACACTTTAAAAATTTTATTATAGCCCTCTTCTATTTTCAGTTGAGCTGTTTCCGTCAAATTATACTTTTCTTGTCCCTGAAATCCCCAGTTCTTCCAAGCAACCTCTACCTCATTGTTCCCATTAAAACAAACTACAGAAGGATGTTGTCGTAAACGCTTAACTTGATAGATAGCTTCAGTTTCAACACTGTTTAAAAAAGCAGTATCGCTAGGATACATGGCACAAGCAAACATAAAATCTTGCCAAACTAGAATGCCCTTTTCATCACATAAATCATAAAACACTTCATCTTCATATATACCACCACCCCAAACACGAAGCATA
>NZ_JAWWCF010000060.1:0-15296 GCF_033720595.1 Lishizhenia sp.
AAAAGAGGTGTAGAAAAAGGAAGTATTGTTACAAGTAGAGAGTTATTTCAATGTGATGTTCTAACTTCGCAACATGGCAGGAATTTATATACATATTCCATTTTGTAAACAAGCATGTTCCTATTGCGATTTTCATTTCAGTACAAGTTTTGAAAAGTATAAAACGCGTATGGTTAGTGCTATTTGTAAGGAAATTGTAACTCGAAAAAGTTATTTGGAAGGGGAGGCCTTGCAAAGTATTTACTTTGGGGGTGGAACACCAAGTGTTTTAGAAGCGGAGGAAATTCAGGAGATTCTTTCTACAATTACTGCCAATTTTCAAATTCATGAAAATAGAGAAATAACCTTAGAAGCGAACCCAGACGATATAACCCCGGAGAAGCTAAGTCAGTGGAAGGCGGCTGGTGTAAATCGTTTAAGCATAGGTGTGCAGTCATTTAGACAAGAAGATCTGGACTGGATGAACAGAGCACATAATGTAACAGAGGCAAAAAGAGCCTTAGAATTAGCAGCAGAACTAGGTTTTGAGTTGAGCATAGACGTGATCTATGGTTTGCCAAACTTCAACACAGAAGATTTTAAGCAAAATTTAGAGCAGGTTTTAGCCTACTCACCGGAACATTTATCGGCTTATTGTTTAACTATTGAAGAGAAAACAGCTTTGCATAAAGCCGTAGAGCAAGGTAAAATTGTTCCCTCTAACAATGAAGCACAAAGTGAGCAATTCGACTTTTTAGTAGATTTTCTAAAATCCAAAGGATACGAACAATACGAGATTTCCAACTTTGCCAGAGATGAAAAATACGCCGTTCACAACAGCAATTATTGGAAAGGGAAAAAGTATTTGGGAGTAGGTCCAAGTGCCCATAGTTTTAATGGAACATCAAGGTCGTGGAACGTCGCAAATAACGCTGTGTACATGAAGGCGGTTGAAAATGAGACTGACTACAACGAACTTGAAAGGTTAAGTGTTTACGACCAGTTCAATGAAGCTTTACTAGTTGGTTTACGCACCAAATGGGGTGTGGATAAAAATAGATTGAACGTTGAATTAAGAAACAACGACGAATTTAAAGCAAACATTGCCAATTTTATAGATCAAGGTTATATGATAGAAACTCCAGAAGTCTACTTGCTTACACAAAAAGGGAGGTTAAAAGCTGATGGAATAGCCAGTGATCTTTTTATTTTAGCGGATTAATGAACGGTTATAGAGGTACATGGCAGAAGATTTAATAATTTCAGGTGAGAGTAAGGTAGAAAAGTATGAAAATTTACTTCCACAATTGAAGGGCTTGTTGTCTGGAGAAGTGAATAAAATTGCGAATACTGCTAATTTATGTGCAGCTTTAAAAACTACTTTTAATTGGTATTGGATAGGGTTTTATTGGGTGGATACACCAGATGAATTAGTCTTAGGACCTTTTCAAGGACCAATAGCGTGTACACGTATCAAAAAAGGAAAAGGTGTTTGTGGTACGGCATGGGAAACAGAAAAGGTGCAAATTGTACCTGATGTTGAAGCTTTTCCAGGACATATCGCTTGTAGCGCTTTTTCAAAATCAGAAATTGTGTTGCCCGTTTGGCAAGGCGATAAGCTGATAGGTGTATTGGATGTAGACAGTGATACTTTAGATAGTTTTGATGCTATCGACGAAAAATATTTAGCGAAAATATGCGAAATTTTAGTGCATACCTTCTAGGACTATTGATACTTGTTTTGGTGCATTCTTGTGCTCAACCTGGACAGTTAACCGGAGGTGAAAAAGATGTAAAAGCACCTGTTCCTGTATACGCAAAAAGCAGCTTGAAACCAGCGAGTTTGAATGTGAAACCCAAGCGTATAGAGATTGTTTTTGACGAATACGTGAGTATTTCAAATCCGTCATCAAATATTACTATTACGCCGAATTCTTTAAAGGCTACAAGTAAAATTGTGGGAAAGAGTTTGGTAATGGATTTGGAGGGAGACTATCTCGAAAATACAACCTATACAATAGGTTTAAACAGAGCGGTTAAAGATATCACTGAAGGAAACGATAGTTTGATGTTCTTTGTCTTTTCTACGGGAAATGAAATAGATCAAGGAAAAGCTGAATTCATCGTTCAAAATGCTTTCAATAACAGACCCGTAAAGGATTACGTTGTAGGTCTATTTACAGAAGACATTCACAGAGATAGTGCGAGTAGACCGGTATATATGGGACTAACAAATGGTCAGGGTACGATTACTTTTGATTATTTAAAGGAGCAGGACTATTTTGTCTATGCTTTCGATGATCTCAATAAAAATGGTGCATTAGACTATGGTGAACCTGCAGGAGGTTTAAACAATACCTATTCGGTAAAAGATTCAGTAATGGCTACTCCGGCTATCATGGTGAATGAACAAAGGAAAAAATTTAGAATTTCTGAGGAAATTTCAAGTCCAGGTATCTGGTCTATTGCTTTTTCTCAAGCCGTAGATACGTCACAGTTAAAGTTAAATCATTCGAAACTGAAGTATATTGATTGGAATGAAGAAAATGATAGTGTTGCTTTATATTTTGAAGGGCTAGACAAACTTGAAGAAGTAAATGCAATATTCGTTGACCCTGAACATGGAGATACTTTAAAACGCAAATACTTTCCAGACTTAAAAGTGAAATTAACGTCAAAATCCAATCTTAAAAATAATCAGTTGAGGTATTTAGAAGATTTTGAATGGGTGTTTAATGATGTTGTGAAAGATATAGATCTTTCTCTGGTTCAAGTGGATAGTGGACAAGTAGTTCCCAACATAAGCTTCAATGGATCAAATAAATTGAGTGTGGCTTGGGAAGAGTTGGAAAAAGCAGATTCTTTGCGTTTAAGTTTTTTACCAGGAGCCATCAATTTTGCAAATTTTCAGTTAGAGGATAGTCTTACAAGCTATATCACAGCTCAAAAATCAAGTGATGTGGGTACCCTAATTGTCAAGGCAGACAGCGTTTTTCCAAAGGGCTACTTAGAAGTGGTAAAAGAGGGAATAACAATCATGCAGCAAAGAACAGATGAAACAATCCAAGCGTTAAACTTTGAAAATTTACAAGCGGGTAAGTATCAGTTCAGATTTGTTTACGACCTTAACAATGATGGTCGATGGACCCCGGGAAATATTTATTCCAATACTCCACCAGAACGCACGGTTTGGTTCGAAGAATCGTCAAACCTAAGAGCGAATTGGGAAGTAGAAACGGTATTGCAATTTGAATAGAAAGAACTTCAATATAGAGCAATTGTTCAATGGGAAACGCGTTTTTATTCCCATTGCTTTGGGTCTTGCCATTGTAGTTTTTATGCTTTACCGTAGTTTATCAAAAGAGCAGTTTATAGAAGACCACCAAAAAGGCACCCATGCTTGGGTTGATAGCAATGAAAATCAGAAGGTGGATTTGTCCGTACCCGAGGAGTTTGTACCAAAAGAGAAGGGCTCCTATAGACTTTCTACCCCCAATGATTTATTACGCGATGTCCATTTTGATGCACAAGCTGTTTTTTGGCTCATTATGGCTTTTCTATGCATGGTTGTTAGAGATGTGGCGTATATGCTGCGCATTAGAATACTTACTAAAAAGTTTCTTAGTTGGCGGAGAAGTTTCTTCGTAATCATGATGTGGGAGTTTGCCTCTGCCTTGTCACCAGGGGTTGTAGGAGGTTCTGCAGTAGCCATGTTTATTTTGAACAGGGAAGGAGTAAAATTAGGGAAGTCAACCGCCATTATCGTGGTAACAACATTGATGGACAATCTTGTTTTTGTTCTACTCATACCGCTTGTTTTAATCTTCATTCCATTAAGTATCTTCTTTGATGGTAATGCGGATTTGTTAACCTCCTTTTTCTGGATAGGATACGCCATCATTTCTGCGTTAAGCTTATTACTTTTCCTATGTATATTTGTTTGGCCAGAAATCATTACGGGTATATTGAAGTTAATGATGAAAATTCCCTTTCTCAAGCGTTGGCGGAAATCTGCTGTAGCCATGGGAAATGATTTAAAGGTTACTGCAAGCGAAATGCAAGGTGAGTCATTCAGTCATTGGCTTAAAGCTTTTGGTGCCACAATGTTATCTTGGTTGGGTCGTTATGCGGTAATCAATTGTATTTTACAAGCCTTTATTAGTATCAGTTTATTAGATCACGTACAAATACTAGGGAAACAACTCATCCTTTGGTTAGTGATGATGGTAAGTATAACTCCGGGAGGTAGTGGTATTGCAGAGTATGCATTTTCTGAGTTACTTACAGGATTTGGTGCTTCTATGCTATTGCTTGCTGTATTGGCTATTATTTGGCGTTTAATCTCTTATTTTCCCTATTTATTTATTGGAGTATATGTGCTACCGAATTGGTTGCGCAGTACCAAACAAAAACAGAAATGAATACACCTCCATTTTTACAGAAAGGCGATACCATTGCCTTAGTTGCCCCGGCAAAAGCAATTGAAGAAAAACACATTCTGGTTGCAAAAACGTTTTGGGAGAAGCAAGGGTATAACGTTAAGTTGGGTCAACACGTTTTAGGGCGACATCATTATTTCTCGGGAACCGAAGAAGAGCGCTATGCTGATATGCAGGCAGCCTTGAATGATGATGAGGTAAAAGCCATAGTTTGCGCCAGAGGGGGATATGGATGTGTTCAGATATTAGATCAACTGAATTGGGCAGGCATGTTAGACGAACCCAAATGGATTTTAGGGTTTAGTGATGTAACTTTCTTTCATCAGCACCTGAATTATTTAGGAGTAGAAAGTGTACACAGCACTATGCCTTTAAATTATGCAGAGAACACCACAGAAGCGTTGCAAAGTATGGTGGATGTGTTAGCTGGAAAGCCAACTGTATACTCGTGGAACAACTCAGAAGCGGTTGAGGGAGACGAAGAAGGAGTGCTCTTAGGAGGTAACCTCAGTATTGTTTACAGTCTATTAGGTACAGACGCACAACCCAATTACAACAATGCTATTCTTTATCTAGAAGAGGTGGGGGAACATCTATATGCCATTGATAGAATGTTTTTCGCTTTACAGAAGGCAGGTGTGTTGCGTAAACTAAAAGGTTTAGTGATAGGGGGTATGACAAGTATAGGTGATACGACACCTGGTTTTGGTCAAACTTTGGAGGAAATGGTTAAAAAACATTTCCGATTCAGAAAGCTACCTATAGCCTTTGATTTTATGGCGGGCCACATCAATGATAACAGAGCCTTACGATTGGGGGCTAATTATCGTTTAAATGTCAAAAATGGGGAGTGTAGTTTAAGCTTAGCGGAATAAAAAAAGCGCAATACATCAGTATCACGCTTTATCAATATCTTTTAGTTTATTTAATTACCAATGCGGACAAGTATTACATCCGTTAGTTGGTCGTATATAAAACAAGGCTCCAACAGATGTTTCAAACATCACAAAACCATATTTATGACGGGTATAAGCACGCGCGTCATTGGGTCTGTTTTTTACTTTTAGCTGCTGGTTAAATCCACCCAAAACACTGCTTTTAATGTACATGTGTTTGAAAAAATCTAATCGAACCCCAATATGACCGCTAATACCGTAACCACTTAAGGAAATCGTTCTTCTATCAAACTGTTGGGCAAAGTTAAAGTCATTAAAACTAAGGAGACCACCAGCTCCAACTCCCATCAAAGTATTGAAAGCAAAGTTCTTATCTTTTGTAGCATACCATTGGTCTGTTCGCGTTAATTGAAAATTGATGTAATTTAAACCGTCAGAGTTCTCATAATGAATATGTTCTCTATCTGTAACTACGGGTACATCATTGTAATTTCCACTCCAAATATTGTCCACACCAGGTTCTATTACACCATCGAGAAGTACTTCATTTTGATCGTTGAGAATGTACTTCATGTGTTCATATCCTAAACTCAAATCCCAATTATTCCAAAAATAGTAACCAGCCCTAATGTTAAATTGAGGAATGGTAATCTTTTTAAGGTTGAGGTATACCCCCAAATCTAAAGGGTAAGGGTTATCAGATGCTTTTGCATTTTTTAAAGTGAAGTCGTAGTTACTACCTACAAAATTGATGTCACTTTTCGTGTAAGCACTTCTGTTATACCCCCAATTGACGTAGAAGGTACCTTGAGCATACGAATTTTTTCCTTTTTTTTTGCGTCGTTGAGCGCTTGCATCTTGTACTTGTAAACAGCTCAATGCAATTAAAATTAGAAGAATAAATCTCATATTATCTGTTCATTATTGAATGGCATTCCATTCTTCTTCGGAAAGAATTCTACTTAAAACATGCAAGTATTCATTGTCAGAAGATGCGTAGGCAACTAAACCTAGCCCTTTTGCATAAAGGTTGTTCATGGCATAAACTTTACTCTTTCCATTTCCATTAAAGGAGTTGTAAAAGCTCATTTTAATGCTGTCTCTCACCAAAACGGCAGGATATGTTTTCCCTTCGAAGATAAAAGAGGTATCAGTCTGTATACAGGTCTTTTTCGATTCAAAAAAAGTGCTCACACTATCCAAATGACTTGGAAAGGATACGTTCATATAACTTGCTTCTTGTTGAGAACCGGGTAAAAACCCTTCTGCATTTAGGTAACTCTTTCTTTTCTGATTCCATCGATCAATTACCATGTGCTCAACAACCGAAATACTATCGTCTAATTTAAAAGTATATCCTTCCGTTAAACGTAGATTCGCTTTATACGACTCCATGAATAACACCTCTTCATTGTTCAACTTTCCTTTGTAGAATAGATGTATTTTCTCATCCAAAGGTTGAAGTGTATCCAAATAAACATAGGCTGTTTTACCGTCCTTAACGGGGTAGAAATAATCTACCAAGCTCATCTTCTTTTTTGGTGCGGTATTACAAGCAAAAAGTAGAACAGTTAAAAATAGAAAAGCACTGATTTTATTCATGGATTAGCTCATTTTTAGGAAAGAGACTTCCTGTTCAGTTAAATGTCTGTATTTTCCTCTTGGAAGATCTTTCTTGGTTAAAGAATGGAATTTTACGCGATCTAATTTCACCACAGTATATCCTAAATGTTCAAAGATTCTACGAACAATACGGTTTTTGCCGGAGTGAATTTCAATCCCTACATCACGACTAGTTTTACCATCAACGTACGAAATGTTATCGGCTTTTATTTCACCATCTTCCAAATGTATTCCCATCTCAATTTGCTTGATATGTTCGATACTCACGGGTTTGTCTGTATGAACATGGTAAATTTTAGAAGCTTTGTGACGAGGGTGTGTTAACTTTTTAGCCAAATCACCATCATTGGTAAATAGTAAAAGTCCTGTTGTATCTCTATCCAAACGTCCTACCGGGTAAACGCGCTCTTTACAAGCTTTCATAACTAAGCCCATTACCGTTTTTCTTCCCCATGGATCATCCATCGTAGTGATAAAATCTTTGGGTTTGTTCAATAAAACGTAACGCTTTGTTTCTGCATTGATCGTTTCACCGTCGTACTGTACTTTATCACCTGGTTTTACTTTGTATCCCATTTCAGTAACAATTTTACCATTAATAGATACAACTCCAGTTTCAATAAGTACATCGGCCTCACGACGAGAACAGATTCCTGCGTTAGATAAAAATTTATTTAAACGTACTTCATTCGAAAAAGAAGGAAGTGGCTCTTTACTTTTTGGTGCTTTGTTTCCAAATGGAGGTCTACCCCCTGTTGGTTTCTGCGACTTAAAAGAAGATTTTGATTTTTTGTTTTTAGAAAAGCTACTGCTTTTTTTGGTGTTGTTCTGCTTAGATTTCTGCGAACCACCTTTTTTGTTAGAATATCCCATCCTTACGTATAATTTTTGGCAAAGATAAGTATTAAAAGAATGCAAAAGTGTTAAATCCAAGAAGTGTCATCCAAAGGTCTTCTCCTTGCGTAAATCTTTAGGAAAACTCCTTATTTTTGAACCAAACACAGAGTTATGAAATTGCTTTTATTAATTCCCTTATTTTTTCTTCAGTCGGCCAATGTTGTGACGTTAACCGTTAAAGTAAAAGGCGTTCCGAATGAACAAGGTAATGTAATGGTTGGTGTGTACAACGAGGCTGATAATTTTAGTCATCCAACAAAAGTCTACAAAAGCAAGATTGTAAAAGCAAAGAAGGGCGAGGTAAGTTTAACCATATCCTTTGAAAAAGGGGAAAAAGTAGCGTTAGCCTTATATCACGATGAAAATGCGAATAAGGTTTTGGATAAAAATATGTTTGGTGTACCTACAGAGGTGTATGGCTTTTCGAATGATGCCAGAGGAACATTTTCTGCACCTAGTTTTGAAGAAGCAGAGATTGTGATGGACGCAAATAAAGCTGTTGAGGTGACATTGCAGTAAAATGGATTTTCAGTATCATGTGAAGGAAATTCGGCTCTACCTTAAATCACAAGAATAGTTTGGGAAATAGAGGAAGGTGTCTCTCTGTTTTACGAAAGAATACTAGGAAAACGAACAAAATTTCGGGTACTCAAAAATTGTAAGGTTTATCGGAGCACCCAAATACTTTTCTTCCTATCTTTCTACCTAAAACACCTCCCATGCAAGACATAGAAAATATAGAACTCAACTACCTTAGCTTGGACGATTACCAAGAGCTAAAAGAGGCAATGATTGAGGCTTATTCTTCCATGCCAGACTCTTTTTGGCGTAAACAAGAAATAAAAAACCTGCTCAATAAATTTCCAGAAGGTCAAGTAGTCATTAAAGTAAATCAGCAAATTGCGGGTTGTGCTTTTTCTATCATTGTAGATGAGGAGAAAACGGATGCACAACATACCTATGATGAAATCACCGGGAATTCGAAGTTCAATACCCATAACCCCGATGGTGATGTACTGTACGGAGTGGAAGTTTTTATAAAACCAGAGTTTCGCGGGATGCGTTTAGGGCGTCGACTCTATGATTATCGCAAGGAACTGTGTGAAAAACTCAATTTAAAAAGTGTGGCCTTTGGTGGACGAATCCCAAATTACCACAACTATGCGGATGAACTCACACCTAAGGAATATATAGAAAAAGTCCGTTTAAAGGAAATTGATGATCCCGTACTGAATTTTCAAATGTCCAATGATTTTCACCCCAAACGCGTGCTTAAAAACTACCTAGAGGGTGATAATTTGTCTAACGAATACGCCGTATTACTGGAGTGGGATAATATCTATTATACAAAGCCCAGTAAAGCCCCAACCATTACAAAAAAAGTGGTTCGCTTAGGACTTATACAGTGGCAGATGAGACCTTATGATAACATGGAAGAATTGATGCGACAGGCGGAATTCTTTATCGATTCTTTATCGGGTTATCGATCAGATTTTGCTTTGTTCCCAGAATACTTTAATGCTCCATTGATGGCAGATTTTAATCACCTCTCGGAGCCGGATGCAATACGGGAATTGGCGAATTTTACGGACGTGATTACAGAGAAATTGTCGGAATTAGCAATATCTTATAACATCAATATTATAACGGGTTCTATGCCTTACGTCGAAAATGAGAACCTATTAAATGTTGGATTTGTTTGTCATAGAGACGGTAGGGTAGAGCGGTATGAAAAATTACACGTTACACCCGACGAAGAGAAAGTATGGGGATTAGTAGGTGGTAACACTTTGCAAACGTTTGATACGGATTGCGGAAAGATAGGAGTATTGATCTGTTATGATTCTGAATTTCCAGAATTGAGTAGATTGCTTGCCGATGACGGCATGGACATACTTTTTGTGCCCTTTTTAACAGATACTCAGAACGGATTCTCACGTGTAAAACATTGTGCCCAAGCCAGAGCGATTGAAAATGAGTGTTATGTTGCCATTGCCGGAAGTGTAGGAAACCTACCCAAGGTACACAACATGGATATCCAGTATGCCCAATCTATGGTTTTCACGCCATGTGACTTTGCTTTTCCCAATAATGGGGTGAAAGCAGAAGCTACGCCCAATACCGAAATGATATTGATTGCGGATGTAGATATGGATTTATTGCGTGAGTTGAATCAGCATGGAAGTGTTAGGAATCTACAAGACAGAAGGTTGGATATTTTTCAACTAAAAGGTAATTTGACCAATCAAGAGAAGTAATATTGACATTTGTTAGTTCTATCGTTGAATTTTGTGTTCATCCTTATTCCGGTAAATTGACTACTTTTGCAAAAAATAAATAGAGTTATGCGTCCTAAAAAAGCATCAGAAACATTAGCTACCAGCACAAAACTAGTATTACCCAATGACACTAACCCTCACAACAATTTGTTTGGAGGATCTTTGCTAGCGTGGATGGATGTTATTGCCAGTATATCGGCGCAAAGACATTGTAGAAGAGTTGTAGTAACAGCTTCTGTAAATAACGTTTCTTTTGGTAAACCTATTCCTCATTCTTCTATCGTTACCTTAAAAGCACAAGTTTCAAGAGCTTTTAATAGTTCAATGGAGATTTTTGTGGATGTATACGTGGAGAACCAAGTTTCTGGAAAAATGGAAAAGAGTAACGAGGCTATATATACCTTCGTTGCTGTCGACCAGAATGGTGGACCAATTCAGGTTCCGGAGTTAATACCAGAAACAGAAGAAGAGATTAAAAGATTCGACGGTGCTTTGAGAAGAAAGCAGTTGAGTTTAATCTTGGCGGGTAAAATGAACCCAGCCGATGCAACAGAATTGAAAGCGCTATTCTTAGGGAATTCTGAAGAAGTTTAATTAGTAGTAAATACTGATTCCGATAAAGGTTCTATCAAGGTATATTGGCTTTGGTAGAACCTTTTTTTATTTATTTCTTATTTTTTAAGGTGAGTTAACAGCTTTATTTTGAGTGTTTAATGAGGATAATCCCTAAAGAGAGAAATAATAAATTAACATTTTTCCAACGCTTAAAGATCAAGAATCGTTTCTAAAAATAGATGTTTTCGTTATACTGGAAAACCATCGCTACTACTGTAATTATAAAAAATTGGTGTATCGTTTGTGCGGTACACTTTTTTTATATCCTTTCCATTATATTTTCAGGAACAACCTTAACGTCTTTAATGTTCAATTGTAGGGTAGATTTTTCTCTCCACGTGTTGATTTCTAAGGTATACACTAAGTCTATGGCTTTACCTTCTTTTAAAACCTCATACAACTCAGGCATATTAAAACCGATAGCGTCTATCCTAACACCTGTTTCTTCTTGGTAGAATTGTGCCTTAATATGCAAATCTTTGAGAAGCCTAAATCCGTTTTCCGCTTTTACATTTCTACTTAAAAATGTAGGTTTCATATTGTCTGGACCATGAGGTTCAAACTGTTTTAGAATACGCTTTAAACGAGGTACTTTATGTAGATCTTCACCGTGCGTAAAAATATCTGCGAAATCCACTTCTAAATCTATGATCTCTTCGGGAACCTCTTGTTCTGCTGTGATGCTGTTGGCAACGACCTCTTCAAATTTTGCTTTGAAGTTTTCTACCTTGTCTTTGGCTAGGGTCAATCCAGCGGCGTATTTATGTCCCCCAAATTGTATCATCTCTTCAGCACAAGCTTCAAGGGCATTGTACACATTAAATCCTTTAACACTGCGCACGGAGCCCGCAACAACATCTCCTGAATCCGTAAGTACTACAGTAGGTCTATAGTATTTTTCAATCAGTCTTGAGGCAACAATTCCAATCACCCCTTTGTGCCAGTCCTCCTGATATACAACAGTAGATTTCTTTTGCTCAAATCCGGGTTCTTGAGTAAGAGCTATTAACGCTTCATCGGTGATATTGGCATCTAAATTTCTTCTTTCTTCATTGGCCAATTGAATTTCATGTGCAATTCGCTCCGCTTCTTGATTGTCTTTCGCGGTTAACAAACGAACAGCTTCCTTAGCATCACCTAATCTACCTGCTGCGTTAATTCTCGGTGCTATGGTAAAAACAACATCCGTAATGGTTAAAGGCAGTTGACGGTTAGCGAGTTTCAGCAAACTTACAATACCTTGTCGGGGTTGCGTGTTCAATTGCTGCAAACCATTCATACAAAGTGTTCTATTTTCACCTGTCATGCTTACGATATCTGCTCCAATGGAAATAGCAACTAAATCTAATTCGTTGAAAAGTGTGTGGGTATCCCAATCATTTTCTAAACATAAAGCGTGCATGAGTTTAAACCCAACACCACATCCAGAAAGCTCCTTGTAAGGATAGTCACATTCTTTTTGTTTGGGATCTAAAACAATGGCTTCAGGTAAAACATCTCCTGGGGTATGGTGATCACATATAATGATGTCTACACCCAACTCTTTGGCATAACTACAAAGTTCTGTGGCTTTGATTCCACAATCCAGTGTGATGATACACTTAAAACCATTTTCTGCGGCATATTCCACACCTTTTTTACTCAAACCATAACCCTCTGCATACCTATCCGGAATATAAAATTCTAGTGGTGAATAGTGCTTGGAGAGGAAAGAATAAACCAAAGCCACAGCACTGGTTCCATCCACATCATAGTCACCGTAAATGAGAATTTTTTCTTCCTTTTCAAAAGCCTTGTTCAAACGATCAACGGCTTTCTGCATATTAAGCATCAGGAAGGGAGAATGTAAATCATCTAAGGTGGGTCTAAAGAACAAACGCGCAGCTTCATAAGTGTTGATTTCTCGCTGTAACAATAGATGTGCAACGGTTTCTGATACCGTTAAATCTTTTACTAAGGCTTCAATTTCTTGCGTCTGTGGTTGCTCTTTTAAGATCCATCTCTTCTCCATAACTCCAAAGTTAAAAAGCTTCTGTGCTTTTGGTTCAATAATTCTGATTTTATCCACAGCACCAACCAAAGATATTCACGAAAAATTAGCGGTCTACAAAACAATAGAATTGTCCGGTTATCCCCTGAAAACACTTGAAAATATGATGAAATCTGGTTAGGTTGTGATCAGCTTTCCTACGTAAGTTACGTTAAAAAATTCTTTTTCACAATGCTTCGTGTAGTATTACTTTTGAGGGGTAAGGCTTATATTTTTAACTTTACGAGCTTAAGAATATGTTTTTATGACGCGCTATTTATTAACTACATTGTTGGTTGCAATGTGCACACTTGGCAGAGCACAAACCAACTCCTATTCTTTTGCAAAATTTGTGGCCCCCAATGGTATTGAAGTTGAAAACGTTTCTCCTTCGTATTATGGTGAATACAAATTTGACGACTACACCCTTATTATTAATGACAAAGGTATCTTCTCGAAGAAAACCATGTACCTTTCTATTTCCAAAGAAACGATTCAAACGAATGATAAATATTCGGTAAGAGGAGATTATTTGTTTGGAGTGAAAAAGGATGATAGCATCTTCTGTGTTTTAGATGGTGATCAATACTTTTATGGTTTACGTGAGGAAGTTCAGTTGATAGGAGATTCTACTTCGAATAAACTCATTGATGATGGAGACTGTTATTACATTAACTTCTACGAGAAGGGTATTTGGATGCCTGCACGTTTGGAGTTCAAGAATGGAAAACTCTTAATGGCTCACTTTGACTACCCTACAGAGACAGAGGTGTTCGATCACATTGAATTAAAAACAACAGCTCAGCACGATGGGTTGAACGAAATAAGGTTATGGCCTACCTCAGAAGAATGGAATGCCATAGACTTATCTGTAATTTTTCCTGAAGTTCAAGAGTATATCCGATTATGAGTGAATTAAAACGTCTAAATAAAGCCATCGCTGAAACAGGATTTTGTTCGCGCCGCGAGGCAGATAAAATTATTGAAGAAGGTCGTGTTTCTGTAAATGGAGAAGCGGTCGGACTCGGTGTGAAAGTGACAGCGAACGACAGTATTGCTGTAGACGGAAAACTCATTACCAAAGAGGTAGGTAATATTTACCTCATCTTTAACAAGCCCATTGGCGTTACCTGTACAACAGATACGCGCATCAAAGGAAATATTATTTCTTACCTCAACTACCCCGAGCGTATTTTCCCTATTGGACGTTTAGATAAACCTTCTGAAGGACTTATCTTTTTAACCAATGATGGAGATATAGTTAACAAGATTCTACGTGCCCGTAACAACCACGAGAAAGAATACATTGTAAAGGTCAACAAGCGCATTACAGACGAGTTCATCAAACGCATGGGAGGTGGTTTGCCTATTTTAGATACGGTGACTAAGAAATGTAAGGTAGAGAAGATAGATAACTTCACCTTTAAAATCATTCTTACGCAAGGTTTAAACCGCCAAATTCGTCGTATGTGTGAATACCTAGGTTACGAGGTAGAAGCCCTGAAAAGAACGCGTATAATGAACGTAAAATTGGGCAACCTTAAACCTGGTCAAATTCGTCCGTTTACCAAGAATGAATTTGAGGTACTGAACGATTTGATCGCAGATTCTAAAAAGACTTTTAACGAGGAAATTTAAGCCGAGGCAAAAGTAAGAAGGCAATAGGCATTAGTATAGTAATCTCCTTATTCTCTACTCACACTCAATACTGTTTTATGGGGGAGTAGTTTGTTTCTTTTCTTGAAAAGTGAATTCTACAGATATGAAAGGAAAGTTTTTGATGCTAATTCTACTCGCTTCTTTTACTGCAAACTGTCAGGTTTATTTGGGTAATATTAGAGACAGTGTTGCCACGGTTCATGAAATAGTAGGTAACAATCAATTGCTCATTTTTTATGGTGGCGCACGTGACACCTGCTCAAAAGTTCTGGGGTTTGAGGCCTACATTATTACTACATTAAAGGATACTATTACGCTACGATCATCTATTCGTACACCACAAACAAACTGTTTTACAGCTGCAGAAATCAAACGCATAAAAATGATGAGACCTGGGGATATACTCTATATTCCCGTGTGTTGGCAATCGTGTTCTAGTTGTGTTTTAAGAAGAAGAAACATCAATTTGAAAGTCAGAATAAAACTGTAATACCAAACTCTTTTACTCGTCCCTTTTCCTAAATACTCCTTACTCACACGCAATACTGTTTTATGGCAGCCTTAACGCGTCTTCCGCTGTAGTTGTTTCGGGTACACTAAGTCTTGCTAAACGTTTTTGTAGCTTCTGTTAGTCGCTCCAAAACCTAAAGCAAAACTAAGTCTCCCCGCAAAAAGCTGCCGCTGCAACCGCTGGCTGAGTTTTTAATTCAAAATTGAAAGTTCAAGATTCAAAAATAGGAGAGTAGTTTTTTCTTTATGTAACAGATACAGAGTTGTTATTCAAATGTTAATTCAACTTTTTTAACATCCCTTTTCCAAGCTTTTGTTCACTTTTGCACTATGTATTTGCAGAACAAAACAAACACATACACCCAAACAT
>NZ_JAWWCF010000061.1:0-15125 GCF_033720595.1 Lishizhenia sp.
ACCTTGGCTTTTAATGCCTCATTCATTGCAATGAATCCACTTTTAGTATCACCTTCCAACATTTTCTTCATGAAGGGTACTAAAATTCCTTTAAAATGCTCTTGATGTGTTAATAAGGTTTGGTTGTCTGAAATGGCTTCCAGTAAAAATTGATGTTGACCATCAAAAACACCTCGGAAGAGCAAATGTCCTTGCCAACGAAACTCTTTGTTTTCATGCACTACTTCAACCATAGGTTTAAATTTCATTCCGGGTAATGCAACAGTTATTTTTTTTCCTTCAACCAGATCCCCGTTTAATTCTTTTACAAAAGGGTTCCATTCCGGGTAATCCTTCGTGTTCATCAATACTTTCCATACTTCATGAACCGGTGCCGCGATAGTAATTTGTGTTGTTATTGTTTTAGCCATAATATGTTTTGTTTGTAGGTACTAAGTTCGTGAACAAACGATGGCGTCGACTTGATATAGATCAAGAAAGTACTGCTTTCTTTCTAATTCTGCTAAACGTTTCAGGAGTCATTCCTAACATGGAGGCTAAATATTGTTGAGGTACGCTGTTGAAAATACTAGGGTTGTATGTATAAAGATGCTGGTATCTTTCTTCGGCAGTCATGGATAAATGACTGAAAACTCGATTTTCTAGCGTGATAAAACAGTCGGAAATAAATTCTTTTTCTATTTGTGCCCAATTGGGAACAAGTTGATGAATTTTTTCAAAATCATTTCTAGCTATGCTAAAAAGCTCAACGTCATCTAAACATTGCATTTGCCAGCGAGAGGGATGTTGGAAAACAAAACTTCTTAAGTCGGTAATAAGTTGACCTGGTCCGGCAATCCATTGGGTGATTTCTTTATCCTTATGTTGGTCAAATATTCTAATATGCCCTTTTTGAAGAAAAGATAATTGCGTACAATAACTTCCTTTTTTAGAATAGAAACTTCCTTTTTGAAATTGTTTTGGTTTAAACAATTCTGCTACTCTAGGTACCTCATCGAGCGGTATTCTAAAGTGATTTTGTATGTGTTGTATAAGTTCCAAACTAATAGATTTTTACAGAAGTCATGGTTAATGAACCCGCAACAGCTTTATCGTTGAACAATTCAATTTCATCTTTTTTCTGAAATAGTCCCATAGTATAGAGGAGAGGAAGGTAGTGCTCTGGTGTAGGAATGGCCATGTCGTAGGCCTCTCCTTGATTGCGGTAATTTATCAAGTTTTTATAATCGTTACTCAATACAAAAGATTTCATTTTAGTACTGGCTTCTTGGGCCCAATCATAGGCATATTCTTCATTTATCTTATCCCACGCCACCTTTCTAAGGTTGTGTACCATATTTCCACTTCCAATAATTAATACACCTCGTTCTCTAAGTACACTTAATTGTTTGGCCAGTTTGTGATGATATTCGGCATCTTTTCTTCTATCTATACTTAATTGTACAACTGGAATATTCGCATTGGGATAGAGATGTTTAATCACACTCCAAGCACCATGGTCTAGTCCCCAAGCATGGTCTAAATCAACAGTTGTACTGGATAGTATTTCCTTGGTAGCATAAGCCAATAAGGGATGACCAGGAGCAGGGTATTCTACATCGAAGAGTTCTTGAGGAAAACCACTAAAATCATGTATAGTTGGTGGATTTTCCATTGCGGTTACCATCGTTCCATTGGTTTCCCAATGTGCCGATATGCATAATATGGCCTTGGGTATAGGTAATTCTGTGGACAGTTTTCTAAACCCTTCAACAAATTCGTTTTCTTCTATAGCATTCATAGGAGAACCATGTCCTAAAAACAATACAGGCATTTTTGGTGTGGAACCAAAGCTTTTGGAGAGTTTATCCAGGTAATTTAAGTTCATCCTTGCTTGTTTAGATTATAAATATCATCAATTTACGAAGAAGAAGCACTAGAATTTTGTCCTTTTAAAGCTTTCTGTAAAAATTAAAGCAATTACTTTCTCTTTACCGTCAAGGATATTTTTTGCAAGCCTCTTATAGCGTGATAGCGTATCTTTTCTTTGTACAAAAACCATCCTCCAATGGCACCGAGTATACTTCCGATTACGATTTCTATTAATCGTAGTTGAATAAGTTCGTTGGGACTTTGCATCATTGGACTAGCAGCCTCAGCCATTAGTATAGTCATAGGAGTAATGAAAATCACAGCCAATACATATTGACGTGTTATGAGCATTTCAATAATAAACTGTAATACGATAATTGCAATACAAATTCCCAAAGCGGTGTCAATTACATTTAAGATAAGCCATGAGAGTCCCATACCGATGAATGTTCCGAGAATTCTGTGTAGGGTTCGTTGCCAGATGTGGTAAAGTGAAGCACCCATCATTACTGCTGAGCAAGAAATTGGAATCCAATAAGGTTTGTCGAAATCTAGTAAGTGTCCTATCAATAATGAAAGAAACATGAAAACACCCATGATTATGGCTTCCATGGAGTTGGCAAAACTGTTTTTCTGTATCATTTTTGGAGCCTCTCTGGTACCGGCATTGGCTTCTTTTCTCACCATGAAAGCGGTATAACTGAGTGCTAATATGCATGTGAAAATAGTTCCTAATCCAATTAATCCAGTCTTAGCTGGTATCTGTGCTAAATCAAAAGGATTGGATAAGGCCATGGAAGCAATAAGAATAAAGAAGAAACTTCCAGGTGGTGAAGTTTTGTAATAAAGTACTACCCAATGAACCGCAAAGGCAAAGACACCCAAAGCAACGGAGGCGACGTAAGGGTTAAAACTGAATAACAATCCCAAAGCAAAAGAGGCCATGAATCCAAAAGAGCTAATGAGTACGGTAATCATTCTGTGTGTTAGAGATCCTTTATGGGGAAGGTATAAAATGACCAATCCACTAATACAGGCATAAATTCCATATTGTAAATTCCCCAAAAAGTAACCTGTTAATATCGGTACTCCCACAGAAAATGCAGCTAAAAAAGGAATGGACAAAGCCCTGTTGTTTTGCTTTAAATGAAAAAGGTTTAGAATTTCTTTTTTTATCGCTTCCTTGTAGAGCATGCATCTATTTTTTTGCAAAGGTACAAGGTCTTCTCCTAAAAATATTGATGCTTCCCTTATTAATTAAGGTATTTGGTCAATTTAATACAGAGCTTTAAAAATGATTAAGATTTAGAAAAATCAATCGTCTTTATTTTTCTCCGAATACTTGGGTGATGTAGATACGTTTTTTTGGGTAATGAATGGCTATTCCAATATCTGCATAACTTAAATCTTTAAAAACCATGTTTTTGTAATGGCCTGGTGATTTGTACCATAAGTCAAAGGCTTCTTTTGCCAAGGCTTTGATTTTAGCAGGATCGTAGGTCGTATAATCTAGGGTTGTAAAGAGAACATTTTCTCCCACAGTTCCAAAATTAGTTCCACCATAAGCTTTTACTCTGTCTTTAGGTGACCTGTATTTATAGTAGCCCTCGTAATGGGTAAGTTTATCCCTTTTTGCTACATAGTCACTATGATGTTGCGCTGCTTTTTTGAGCGTGTCGTTGTAACGGAGTTGAGAACGATTCTTTTTCTTTCTGAGTTCATTTACCAAAAGGGTTATTTCATGACGCAATTCATCACGGTTGATTGCTGTGAATTTAACGGTAGAACTCGCAGACAAACAAAATACACTTACTAGTAGGATAAATACTGTTCTCATTACTTATTCTAACGTAGAAAAGTCAGAAAATTTTATTCAAAGGCATAAAAAAAGTCCCAACACAATGTTGAGACTTTCTGAAACACGGGTGTGTGTTTATATTTTTCCTGGATAAACCTCCAATGCTTTTTCTAAGCAAACTAAAGATTCTTCCAATGCTTCTTTATTCAATACGTAAGCAATACGCGCTTCTTGTTTTCCTAAACCTGGAGTAGAGTAGAACCCTGCACATGGCGCCATCATTACTGTTTTTCCATTGTAGTCAAAGTCTTCTAATAACCATTGACAGAATTTCTCTGCATCATCCACTGGGAATTTAGCAACAGCATAGAATGCTCCTTTTGGTTTTGGACAAAATACACCTGGAATTTTGTTTAATCCATCTACCATGATGTTTCTTCTTTCTACGTATTCTGCAATTACATCATCAAAGTAAGATTGAGGAGTTTGTAGAGCCGCCTCCGCTGCAACTTGTGCATAAGTGGGAGGAGATAATCTTGCTTGACCGAATTTCAATGCAGAAGCCATCACTTCTTCATTTTTTGTAATCAAAGCTCCAATACGAGCTCCACACATTGAGTAACGCTTAGAAACAGAATCAATTAAAACAACGTTATCATCTAGTCCTTCTAATTGCATTACGCTGAAAGGTTGAGCTCCATCGTAACAAAATTCTCTGTATACCTCATCTGCGAATAAGAAGATATCGTGTTTCTTCACTAATTCACCTAACTGCTGAATTTCTTCTTTTGAGTATAGGTAACCTGTAGGATTTCCAGGGTTACAAATAACGATACACTTCGTCTTTGGAGTGATTAACTTTTCTATTTCAGAAATTGCCGGTAATGCAAAACCTTCTTCAATTGATGAAGTTACAGGAACTACATTTAAACCAGCTGCTGTAGCAAAACCATTGTAGTTGGCATAAAAAGGTTCAGGGATAATCACTTCATCACCAGGGTTACAGCAAGACATAAATCCAAATGTCAAAGCCTCAGAACCACCTGTTGTAACCAAGATTTGATCTTTGTTTACATTAATTCCTGACTTTTTATAGTATTCAGATAATCCTTCTCTGTACGATTCGAAACCAGCAGAATGTGAGTATTCCAATACTTTAATATCCGTATTCTTAATAGCTTCTCTGGCTACTTCTGGAGTTTCAATATCTGGCTGACCAATATTTAAATGGAAAACCGTTTTACCAGCCTTCTTTGCTTGCTCAGCATAAGGAACCAATTTACGAATTGGTGATGCTGGCATCAATTGTGCTTTTTCTGAGATACTTGGCATACAATAATTTTTTGCCAAAAATAATACTCCCATTTGCAATAGAACTAAGTTTTGGGTGAAATTCTGTTCTTTTTTTTACTTTTCATGCAACCCTTTTAGAATCAGTTTCGTTCTTTATATATAGAATTCCTTGTTATGGTCCGAGATTTGTACTATATTTGGAGTTCGCAAAAACGATAACTTTTAAATACAATAGCTTATAGCATAAACATTTACTCTACGAAAAGAATTGAAATTATTTAATCTCTAAACAGGGTAAATTATGGCTATGCAAGAACTCACAGACCAACAACTCGTTGCGTTATATTTAAAAGGAAAAGAACAAGCTTTCGAAACTTTATTAATGCGTCACAAAGACAAAATCTATGGTTTTGTTTATATGAAAATTCGTGACCATGCTTTAAGTCAGGATATCTTCCAAGATACTTTTGTGAAAATTGTGAATACACTGAGAAGAGGAGCCTACAACGAAGAAGGAAAGTTTTTACCATGGGCAATGCGTATAGCGCACAACTTGGTGATTGACCACTTCAGAAAAGCAAATAAAACAAGAATGATTTCAGAATCTAGTTCTAAGTCGGATGAATTCAATATTTTTTCTGTGTTGAGTTTAACAGACAAGAATGTAGAGGAGGGATTGATGAAAGATGAGCTTGAACAGCAAATGGTCGGACTAATAGATCACTTACCTGAAACGCAAAAGGAAATTGTGCATATGCGTATTTTCAAAGACATGTCATTTAAAGACATCGCCTTCGAAAAAGATATTAGCATTAACACAGCTTTAGGGCGTATGCGTTATGCTATCATTAATTTGAGAAAAATGATAGAGAAACACAATCTGGTGACGGAAATAGCATAATTATTTAATTATATTGAGGCCTGTTTTATTTGAAACAGGCTTTTTTTGTTTAAAGGAATTTGTATGATATTATCTCCAGTAGTTTTAACAGGTGCAACGGGTTATTTAGGATCTCACATTCTTACTCAACTTTTAGAAAAAGAGTATGAAGTTAGAATAACCACAAGAAGTTTGGCAAAAACGCAAAAAGAAGAACTAATTCTTAAGCTTCAAGAAAAATACCCGAATAAACTATCTATTTACGAGGCAGATTTGTTGGAAGAGGGCAGCTATGATGATGTTATGAAAGGTGCTAAATCACTTATTCATACTGCGAGTCCTTTTAAAATAGAAGGCATAAAAAATCCGAAAAAAGAATTGGTAGATCCTGCAGTAATTGGAACAAGAAATGTTTTGAATGCAGCGAGCAAAGGAGATATTGAACGCGTTATTCAAACCTCTAGTATTGTTGCCGTGTATGGAGATGCAATAGATGTGGAAATGATAGAGGGAGATGCTTTTTCTGAGAAAAACTGGAATGCAACTAGTTCTATATCTCATCAGCCTTATAATTATTCTAAAACGGTGGCGGAAAAGGAGGCTCTAGCCTTGTCTTTGACTTCAACTTGGAGCTTGGTGAGTATAAATCCTGGGTTTATTTTAGGACCTTCTTTAACGAAGCGAACGGACAGCACTAGTATTGATTTTATGTTGAATTTACTCAACGGAAAAATGGCGATGGGAATGCCCGAATTGTATTTTGGAGTGGTGGATGTAAGAGATGTTGCAAAAGCTCACATTATGGCTCTGGAAAATACGGCACTAAAGGGGCGTTTTATATGTAGTAATAAAAGTATGACGATGTTGGAAATGTCCAACATCTTGCGCCAAGAGTTTGGGAAAGCCTATAAGATAGGAAGTAAGGTGTTGCCTAAATTCCTGTTTTATCTCCTGGGTCCTATTATGGCTGGCTTATCATGGTCATATGTGAAAAAGAACATCGGTATTCCATTAAAATTTGATAATACGCGTTCTAAAGAAGAGTTGGGAATGGAGTATAGACCTGTAGAGGAGACTATACTAGACCATGCGCATCAATTAATTAATGATGGGATATTGAAAAAATAAATTCTTTGTATTTTAGAATGTATAAAACTTATATTTAACCAAGGGTTGAATAGGAAATAAACGCAGAAGTAAAACCAGAATGAAGCCGAGCACAGAACTTTTTAAATTGATACAGTCGTTATCAAAATCCGAGAAAAGATTTTTTAAGTTATCTTCTTCTTTACAATCAGGAGAGAAAAACTATTTGAAAATTTTTGACTTTATCGAAAAGCAAGAGGATTACGATGAGGAAGAGCTGAAGGAATATTTTAAAGATGAAACTTTTATCAAGCATCTTCCCTCAGAGAAAAATCATTTGTATAAACTGATTTTGAAAAGTTTAAGGTCTTATTACTCTGATCAGAGTATCAATAGTTTATTGAAGCAAGAGATAAAAAATATTGAGATACTCTACAAAAAAGCACTTTACAAGGAGTGTGAGAAATTCTTAAAGCGTGCGAAAAAAATAGCAGAAGAATACGAAAAATTCTACTACTGGTTTGAGTTGATTTCTTGGGAAAAGAAACTTTTGGAAGAGGCATTTGAAGCCGGAAAATTCGACAGAGATTTAGATGCTCTTATTGAGGAAGAATCAGATGTTATAGATAAACTAAGGAACCTTGCAGAATACCAAGTACTGTACTCTAAAATCAATTACATTTTTAGATCTGGAGGTTTCACCCGAAATGCCGAGGAAAGAAAGGTAGTATCGGATATTGCAAATCATCATTTAATTAAAGGGAAAAATACAGCGCTGAGCTCTAGGGCAGCTTCTATTTGTTATTATATCAAAGGATTGTGTGCTGCAACAAGCAGGGAGTATACAGACAGTTATAAGTTTTTTAACCGAACCAAATATATATTGGATCACAATCCTAAAATCAAAAAGGATTTAGGAAAGCGATACATCTTTACACTCTCACACTTATTGAGGTGTCATATGGATGAGAATGATTTCGAAAGTGCACAAAAATGTTTGGATGAAATCAGTGCTTTGAAAAAGGATAAGAACTTTAAAAATATAGATTTTGAAGTAAGACTTTTCACCATTACGTGTAACGAACAATTACACCTTTTCAATCACATGGGGCAGTTTGAAAAAGCCAAGGATCTTGTACCTGAAATTAATGCAGGAGTTGAAAAGTATGGAGATAAGGTTAACAAAGAGCAACAGCTACTGTTTTCATTTAATCTCGCGTATACATATTTTGGTTTAGCGGACTATAAAACAGCATTGAGTTACATTAATGATGTATTGAATGATAATGAGCAGAATTTAAGACAAGATATTTACAGTTTCTCTCGTTTGTTAAACCTGATCATACATTATGAACTTGGAAACTTAGATTTCTTAGAATATGTTGTGAAATCTACGAATAGATACCTCAACAAAACGGAAAGAGATCACAAGATTGAAAATGTGTTTGTAAAACAGGTAAAACAACTGGCAAAAGCTGGTGATAAAGAGAATGAACAAAAAATTCTCGAGGATATGGCTGCCGAAACACGTGAGTTAATGAAAGATTATGATGAACGTGTTGCTCTAGAGTATGTGGATATAGAAGCGTGGTTAGATGCCAAGCTGAATAACATTAGTTTTACCGAAGCAGTGGTGGCTAAATTGAAATAATTTTAAGGATATAAAAAAAAGGCTTTCAAATTTTGAAAGCCTTTTTTGTTGCTAGAATATTAATGTGTAAGAAAGTATTATTGAATTGGATGCAGTAGATATTGTGCTGCCTACATCCCCAAACGTTGGGTTCACCATGAAGTACTCTTGGTCGAATATTTTGTTTTTGTAGGCAATGTCGATCTGTGAGTTTCTCCATTTTTTACCTATTCCCATCGTAATGAGCTGCGTTGAATAGTTTTTCGATATTTCTTTTTTGTACGGACTTGGTAAGAATGCATATCCACCTCGAACGAAGAATGTACCACCAATGGATAATTCACCTCCAATTCTTAGATTTAAAACATTTCTATATTGATTTCTAACTTCTTGGTTTTCCGTGGCGAAATCATAATTGTCGTTATTCGTCAATATAGGCTTTAATCGCGCTGTATTGTACGCAACATGCTCCACATCTACATTGATAGATCCCTTCATGTTAAAAACATAGGCGATAGATGCTTTTGTTTTCATAGGGGTCCAAATTCTATAGTCGTATTCCCCAGTAGGAATGAAATCAACGGCTGTTTTTGTTTCAACATATTCTGTACCATTGTAGATGGAAGCCTTCATTCTAGCTGTCCAGTTATCTGTTAAGCGCAAGAAACTAGGAGTCTCTAAAGATAAGCCCATGCGAAGTGCTTCGGAGTGTAAGTATAAGAATCCTAACTTCATATTAAATCCACCACCGCTCGTTTCTAAATTGTAGATATAATCAAAATACTCAAAGTTTACTTCTTGGTCTGCAACAGCAGTTTCCGTATGCGTATACTCTTCTTTGTAATTTACTGTTCTATAATTTGCGTTGGCCCCAAAGTAGAAACGGTTTAAATAATTCAAGGAGAAACCAATGTTGTAATCTCCCATACCTCCGCGTTTTTCAATATTTCGAGTTTGGTTCACTGTGCGCGAAGAAATAGAAGGATTATTCAAAGACGAATAGTATTCTTGGTTTGGATAGTCATAATCTAATAAATAAACCTCATAAGCTAAACCTGTGGTAAAGGGGCGGTAAAAATAAATATCATCATTGTCTGGAGATATTCCATCACCTAAGGCTACAAACTCATCTAACAGAGAAACATCATTTCTTCCGGAAATTTGAATGTTCGAGTGGTAGTTATTGACGCGTGTGTATCCTAGAGTGAATTGACTAAAAGTGATACCTGAACGAGAGGTAGATTGGTCTGTGGTTAATACAAGGCCAAGGGTACCCATTTTAAAGGCGTTCCCGAAATCATTACTTTGTTGATTGGCGTAAGTACTACGTGTGTCTATTAAATTATTGCGAAAACTAAAAGAAAATTGACTCGTAGAAAACCTTGCGATTCCTGCAGGGTTAATTTGACTACTGGAAAAGTCAGCTCCTAATGCTCCAAAAGATCCTGCCATGGCTTCAAAACGTGCTGAACCTTGGTAATCCGTCATACTGTAACGTAAAGCGTCATCTTCGTTTTGGGCAATAGAAAGTTGGGAGATTAATATCCCTAATGTTAATGTTAAATATTTCTTCATGTCTACCTTCTTCTAGATGTTGATGTTGAACCTCCTGAACTAGACCTTCTCGAACCTCCACTAGTTCCACTGGACGACCTTGATGATCCACCAGAACTTGTACTCGGTGTAGGGCGTGTACTGCTGCGCGGTGTTGTGATTTTCACACCATTTCCGTTGGTAGGAGTACCTAAAGTTGTTGATCTTCCTGAGGAAGTTGATCCAGCAGATCTTCTACTACTACCGTTTATAGGTTGTGTTGTTCTTTCTTGAGAAGAGGATTGTGGCGACCTATACGTTCGTGTAGGTTGTTTTGATTGTGCATTCCCTGTATAAGATTGTTGTCCGGACGGTTTAACTGCAGAAGAGCCTGAGTTTTTTACGGTTCTATTCGGTTTTCCACTTCCAATTTGGTAGCTCGTACCTATATTTCTTCTTACCGTTTGCTGTTGTGCAATGTTATTGTTTCTATCCACTCTTCCTGGTGTTCTCGGTGTATTATGAATTACAGCTGGACTATTTTTTAAGGTAGATGGATAATTAGAATTTCTTGGAGCACCTACAGTAGGTGTAGTTCTGTGTTGATAGAAGTGATTGGGGTTATGGCTGGCAACATTTCCTCCGTACCCGCCAAATCCATTACTGTATTGTCCGTAACCGTAATAAAAATTTGGACCGATGAATACTTGATGTTGATTCATCCACATATACGGATTATAATAAGGGTTTCCATATATACTATATCCATACCCATAAGTAAGCCCTTGGTAAAAGCCATTATAATAATAAGGAACTAAATGCATATGTCCGTAATAAGGAGACGGGAAAAAGGGCGAGCCCATATTACCAAAATTGTTGATTACAGTAAAATTCCCTCTAAAAGGAGTGAAATGGTCTTGTGTAACGATAATTTCCTCTCTTTCTTGCGCTTTAAAATTGGCAAAGGAAGTAGGATCCGTTTCGTCTTCGAATAGGGTAGAGGCAGTGGGTTGTTGCATATAGACGTCATTATCCGCTATTGAACCAGAGGTGGCACAAGAGCCGAGAAAAAGTCCTGCAAGACAAACTGTACTAAACGCGATCAAATTTTTCATAGTTTTGTCTTTTATAAAATTCATAATAAGGCAAAGTTTTTACCTTTGTTGTGAACAAAAGATACAATAATTATACCGTTTTATATGGCACAGAAATTAACGAAAAGATCAGAGGACTATTCTAGCTGGTACAATGAGTTGGTTGGAAAAGCTGATTTAGCTGAGCACTCTGACGTAAGAGGTTGTATGGTAATTAAACCATACGGTTTTGCGATTTGGGAGAAGATGAAAGAGATATTAGATGCAAAGTTTAAAGAAACTGGGCACTCTAACGCCTATTTTCCAATTTTTATTCCAAAATCTTACTTAAGTAAAGAAGCTGCTCACGTTGATGGATTTGCTAAAGAATGTGCGGTAGTTACGCATTACAGATTAAAGACCAATGAAGCTGGTGATGGAGTTGTTGTAGATCCGGACGCGAAATTAGAAGAGGAATTAATTGTACGTCCAACGTCTGAAACGATCATCTGGAATTCTTTTGGTAAGTGGATTCAATCTTACCGTGACTTACCGATTAAAATAAACCAATGGGCGAATGTTGTACGTTGGGAATTGAGAACGCGTTTGTTTTTAAGAACTGCAGAGTTCCTTTGGCAAGAAGGTCACACTGCGCATGCAACAAAGGCAGAGGCAATAGCTGAAGCGGAACAAATGTTGGAAGTTTATGCTGATTTTGCAGAAAATTACATGGCGATGCCGGTGATCAAAGGATTGAAAACGGAAAGTGAAAGATTTGCTGGTGCCGACGAAACATATTGTATTGAAGCAATGATGCAAGATGGTAAAGCACTTCAGGCGGGTACTTCTCACTTCCTTGGTCAAAACTTTGCCAAGGCATTTGATGTGAAGTTCTCAGATAAAGAAGGAAAACAAGAACACGTTTGGGCAACTTCTTGGGGAGTTTCTACTCGTTTGATGGGAGCATTAATTATGACACATTCGGATGATGAAGGATTGGTTTTACCACCGGCCTTAGCACCGATTCAAGTTGCCATCATTCCTATATACAAAGGAGAAGAACAATTAGCAGCAATTACAGAGAAAATAACTCCTGTAATAGAGGCTTTAAAAAAGCAAGGTGTAAGCGTTAAGTTTGATGATGATGACAACCGTAGACCAGGATGGAAATTTGCTGAATACGAAACAAAGGGTGTTCCTGTAAGATTAGCTATAGGACAAAGAGATTTAGCCAACGGTAAAGCAGAGGTTGCGCGTCGTGATACAAAAGAGAAGAATTTAGTAGATTTTGAAGGTGTGGATCAATACATCATTAATCTTTTAGATGAGATTCAAGAGAATTTATTGAATAGATCTAAAGCTTTCAGAGATGAAAACATCCGCGAAGCAAACTCTTACGATGAATTCAAAGAGATAATTGAGAAAGATGGTGGTTTCGTTTCAGCTCACTGGGATGGAACAATAGAAACAGAAGAGCAAATCAAGAACGAGACTAAGGCTACGATTAGATGTATTCCTTTTACTGAAAAAGAGGAGGGGACATGTATGGTGACTGGTAAACCTTCTAAGGGAAGAGTTTTGTTTGCGAAAGCATATTAAAATATACCCAAAAACTAAAACTAAGCCATGGGAGAGTGTACAGAAAAGATCAAAGACCTTTTATTGAATAGGGCGGTATTAAAGCAAGATGTGTTTGATAACACGAAAGAACAGTTTCAAATCTTTAAAGAGGTTGTTAAAACTGAGTTGGATTGCTTAAAGTCTGAATTGAAAAATGATAGAGTTCGTCTTTTTTATGAGGATAAAGGTGACTTTGAAATTCACGCTTATATAGGTAGTGATGTTTTAGTTTTTAATATGCATACAAATGTTTTTCGATTTACGGATGATAACCCCTTGTGGAAGTCTTCTTATTTAGCGAACAATAAAGGTATGGGATATTGTGGGGTGATAAACGTTTATAACTTCCTTGCAGAATCTTTTTTGCAAGGAAGAATGAACGATGCCGGTTTTTTAATAGGTAGAGTATTCTTAAATAAAGAAAATCACTTCCTAGTAGAAGGTAAAGGTCAGCTAGGTTTTTTGTTCCGCGACTTTGTAAATTCTACCCTTTCTAAAGAGATTTGGAAAGACATAGTAGAGCGAACTTTTATACATGCCATAGAATTTGATTTAATTTCTCCACCTTACGAAAAAGTGAATGTAGTAAGCGTTATGCAGATTAAATCATTGAGTTCCAGTCTTCAAATGAAGACGAGCAAACGTCTAGGGTTTAAGTTCCAGGCAGAGCAAGAAAAAATAATTTAATTTTTTTCAAAAAAAGTATTGCGGGTTTAAGAAATGTGTGTATATTTGCACCCGCAATCGCAAAGCAAACGAGCTTAGCAGACTTGAAAAAGGCCCATTCGTCTAGTGGTTAGGACGCCAGGTTTTCATCCTGGAAACAGGAGTTCGATTCTCCTATGGGCTACCAAAATTGACATCAAAAAAAAGTTTTACTAAAATGATTTTTTAGTTGCTAATTAAAAAATAAGTATTACTTTTGTCACCCGTAACAACGGCCCATTCGTCTAGTGGTTAGGACGCCAGGTTTTCATCCTGGAAACAGGAGTTCGATTCTCCTATGGGCTACAAAGCTAACAGCATAATAAACAAGAAAGATAATGGCGAATCATAAGTCAGCACAAAAAAGAATAAGATCAAACGAAGCTAAAAAACTTCGTAACAAATATCAGCACAAGACGACACGTAATGCGATTAGAGATTTGCGTGCTACAACTGATAAGAGCGAAGCGGAAAAAATGTTCCCAACTGTTTCTTCAATGTTAGACAAATTAGCGAAGAGAAACATTATTCACAAGAACAAAGCTGCGAACTTAAAGTCAGGATTAGCTGCACACATCGCAACGTTGTAAGAAGCTTATAAAGAAATTTTAAGGAGACTCCAAACGAGTCTCCTTTTTGTGTTTTCAGTAATATGGAATTAACAAAAGATTGGAAAGGCCTGCTGGAGGAGGAAATGCAGCAGGAGTATTTTCAAGAGCTTCAGAAATTTGTAGAAGCTGAATATGAGGGTAAACATCCTATCTACCCCAAGAAAGATCATGTTTTTCATGCTTTTAATTCTTGTGCATTAGAAGATGCAAGGGTGGTGATTTTAGGTCAAGATCCTTACCATGGACCAGGCCAGGCAGATGGTTTGTGCTTTTCAGTACCTCCTGGTGTTAATTTCCCCCCTTCCTTAAGAAATATCTTATTGGAACTCAAAGAAGATGTTGGTAATGAAATTCCTTTTACAGGAAGTCTTCAGGAGTGGGCTAATCAAGGAGTGCTTTTACTCAATGCTACCTTAACCGTAAGAGGAGGTGAAGCGGGAAGTCACCAAAAGCAAGGTTGGGAAACCTTTACAGATCGTGTGATAGCCTTACTTTCGGAGGAGAAATCAAATCTTGTTTTTTTATTGTGGGGTGGTTATGCCAGAAAGAAGGTCAAATTAATTGATGCCAACAAACATCTTATCTTAGAAAGTGGACACCCATCACCGCTAAGTGCAAATCGAGGTCATTGGTTCGGAAATAGGCATTTTTCAAAGTGTAATGAATATTTGATTAAGCATAACAAAGCACCAATAAACTGGTAGAAATTAACCTGAAAACATGCCGTTGAATATTCTCTCTGAATCACTTAAATTTTCTCGAAAACTATTTATCTTTGCTTGCGATGGAAATTAAGAATGATTTAATTCTACGTGCTGCACGTGGAGAAGAAATAGAGCGTTACCCTGTATGGTTAATGCGTCAGGCAGGAAGAATTTTACCTGAATATAGAGCTGTAAGATCTTCACTTTCTGGTTTTAAGGAATTGGTAGAGACGCCTGAATTGGCTGCTGAAGTAACAATACAACCGGTAGACCTTTTAGGAGTAGATGCGGCAATTGTCTTTTCAGATATTTTAGTAGTACCTGAGGCTATGGGCTTGGAG
>NZ_JAWWCF010000062.1:0-14978 GCF_033720595.1 Lishizhenia sp.
GAGAAGTAATTTGGAAAAGCTTCGATTTAGATACGCAATGGGATGGTACTTACAATGGTAAACAAGTTCCAACAGGTGTTTATACTTGGACATTCAAAGCAAGAAATAAACAAGATGATTCTAAGTTTACGAAAACAGGATACGTGCAAGTTATGCGTTAATGTTTGATTTATTTTATAATGAAAAATCCCGGCTGAACAAGTCGGGATTTTTTGTGTTTTTAACAGATCTAAGCATTAACTTATTATTTTTGTACAACTCCTAAAAATAAAGGGAGGCATAGAAATTAAAGAAAGACTAAAAACATGACGTTAGAAGAATTTCAAAAAGATATCCAGGAAGGAATACCTAGTGTGGTTCCTCCTAAAAAAGAATACGAAAAGGACATTAATCATGCACCTATCCGTAAAAAGATTTTAAGCAAAGAAGAAGAGAAACTTGCGCTTAAAAATGCATTGCGTTACTTCCCGAAAGATCAGCACGCTGAATTGATTGAAGATTTTAAGGAAGAGCTAGAGAAATATGGTCGTATCTATATGTTGAGATACAGACCAGATTACAAGATGTACGCACGTCCAATTGACGAGTACCCAGGAAAATCATTACAAGCGAAAGCTATCATGTTAATGATACAAAACAACTTGGATTACGCTGTTGCGCAACACCCACATGAGTTAATTACTTATGGTGGAAATGGTGCGGTTTTCCAAAACTGGATTCAGTATCGTTTAACGATGAAGTACTTGTCTGAAATGACAGATGAGCAAACCTTGGCAATGTATTCAGGTCACCCTATGGGATTATTTCCTTCGCATAAAGATGCGCCAAGAGTAGTGGTTACCAATGGTATGATGATTCCTAATTATTCTCAACCAGATGACTGGGAGAAATTTAATGCTTTAGGTGTTACGCAGTATGGACAAATGACGGCTGGTTCTTACATGTACATTGGACCACAAGGTATTGTTCACGGAACTACAATTACTGTATTAAATGCAGGTCGTAAAGTAGCCAAAGATGGTGAAGGTTTGGCAGGAAAACTTTTCCTAACAGCTGGTTTATGTGGTATGTCTGGAGCACAGCCTAAAGCGGGTAACATTGCTGGTTGTATTACAGTTTGTGCTGAAATCAATGAAAAAGCAACGCACACACGTCACTCACAAGGATGGGTAGACGAGGTAATTACTGATTTGGATGAATTGGTAACGCGTGTAAATAAAGCTAAAGCAGATAAGGAAGTTGTTTCTATTGCTTACCAAGGAAATATTGTAGATGTTTGGGAGAAGTTTGATGAAGCTGGTGTTTATGTTGACTTAGGTTCGGATCAAACATCTTTACACAATCCATGGGCAGGTGGTTATTATCCGGTTGGATTGACGTTAGAAGAGTCGAACGACATGATGGCAAATGATCCTGAGCAGTTTAAAAAAGAAGTGCAAGCTACCTTAGTAAGACATGCCAATGCTGTGAACAAACACACGGCAAAAGGAACTTACTTCTTTGATTATGGAAATGCATTCTTGTTAGAAGCATCTAGAGCTGGAGCTGATATTATGGCAGAGAATGGTATTGATTTTAGATACCCTTCTTATGTACAAGATATCATGGGGCCTATGTGTTTTGATTTCGGATTTGGTCCATTTAGATGGGTGTGTGCATCAGGTAAGCCAGAAGATTTACAGAAAACGGATGAGATCGCTTGTCAAGTGCTGGAAGAATTGAGAAAGGAAAGTCCAGCAGAGATTCAACAGCAAATGGCAGATAATATTCAGTGGATCAAAGGAGCGCAAGAGAACAAGTTGGTTGTAGGTTCTCAAGCACGTATTTTATATGCAGATGCTGAAGGAAGAATGAAAATAGCAGAAGCCTTTAACAATGCAATCGCTGCAGGTGAGATAGGACCAGTTGTATTAGGTCGTGACCACCACGATGTATCTGGAACAGATTCTCCATACAGAGAAACATCTAATATTAACGATGGATCTCGCTTTACTGCTGATATGGCGATTCAGAATGTTATCGGTGATGGATTTAGAGGTGCAACATGGATTTCTATACACAACGGTGGTGGTGTAGGATGGGGAGAAGTTATCAACGGTGGTTTTGGTATGCTTCTCGACGGTTCATCTGAAGCAGATAGACGTTTGAAAATGATGTTACACTGGGATGTTAACAACGGTATTGCTCGTAGAAACTGGGCAAGAAACGAAGGTGCAATTTTCGCGATTCAACGTGCTATGGAAAAAGAACCTTTATTGAAGGTTACTTTACCAAATATGGTAGATGAAGACTTGTTGTAAAAACAAGATTTAAGATAAAGCAAAGGTCTCCAGTTTTGGGGACCTTTTTTTTGTTATTGACCTACCGTAAATCCTTCACTTAGAAAATCTACAATGTAGAGTATGTTTTTAAGAATAGGACTTTTATCATCCTTCCTATAATTCACAAATAAATCGATTTCTTGTTTCATGTCAATAAAGCGAATACCAGGCATATTAGACATTTGAAAAGATTTTGGGAGGATAGATACACCCAGGTTTTTGGAAACTAAACCTAAGATCATAGAACCAAAGTCAGATTCTATACTTACATGAGGGTCAAACTCAGCATCATTAAAGAGTTGTCTTAAAAGACTGGAGTAAAAAGTGGTGTAATGTAGTCCTGACATAATGAAGTTTTCATCCTTCAATTGAGCGAGATGGGTGAAATTCTCAGCGGTTAACCAATGTTTTTCAGGAACTACAATGCAAATATTTTCTTTGTATAACTGTTTGTATTGTACGGCAGGATTACGCACAGCTTCTCTACTAAACGCCAGGTCTATGGTATAGTTGAGTAGTAAGTTTCCATGGTTTTGATCCGTAGGTTCCATTAAATCCATCTTTAATTGCGGTAAACTGTTGGAAATCCTTCCTAATACTGCAGGTAAAAAGCTAAACGAGATGGAACCCGGATAACAGATGTTAATATAACCTGTTGCGCCTTCATCAATTTTCTTTGCGTGGAGATGCGTTCTATCAATTTCATCTATCAAGACTTCCCATTTGTCTTTTAAAAACCTTCCTGCTTCTGTGAGTTTTACATTGCGTTTGTTGCGCTCAAAAAGTTCAACGCCCAGTTCGTGTTCCAAGGCTTTTATTCTTCTACTTAAGGATGATTGAGTGATGTAGACCTTTTCTGAGGTACGCCAAAAGTGTAATTCTTTGGCTAAAATGAGGAAGTATCTTATCTGTTGAATATCCATTAATGTGAAAATTGCATTAGTAGTGCCAATATCGACATTTTTTAGAAGAATAATAGTCTTTTTTTTTGTACCGTGAATTGAAAGTCAATTCTATTTATTAATCCTTTAATGAAATATATCATGGGAATAGAGAGTGTTTTAGCATTTTTAAGTGTTGCTGTTTTATTTATAATGACTCCAGGTATTGATACGTTTTATGTATTAAATAATACTTTGTTGCGTGGAAAATCTGCCGGACTTCAATCGGGGTTAGGGGTGAATGTGGCCATGTTTATACAAATTATTGTTTTGGGGTTGGTCTTTAGTTTTGCTATTGCTCAGTTTGATTTTGTGCTGCAAGTAATTAAAATAGCGGGTGCAGTTTACCTAAGTATTTTGGGAGGTAAACTCATTTTGAAATCAACAAAAGCTGAGGGAGATGTTAGAAATGAGAAAGTAAGCAATGCTTTTTGGGGTGGTATGTTAACCAATTTTTTAAATCCGAAAGCGGCTTTATTTATTGTAGCTTTCTTTCCTCAGTTCATTGAGAGGGAAAGTATAACAAGTCCTTTTTCTTACATCAATTTAGGAATATTATACACGTTAACAGGGATATTGTGGTTTACGCTCTTGGCTTTATTGGGAGCTAAGTTACACCACTTCTATAATAAGCAAACAAAAGGCAAGGCTGTGTTTCAGCATTTCGCGGGATTGCTGTTTATTTTTTTTGGCTTTTTAATGTTGGTAATAACTTAAGGAGTAAACTATAACTCATCATGAAAAACAAGTCTTTAATGAGGCTTGTTTTTTTGTTTTAACTCTAATCTGGATAGATACATCTTGTACCTTTGATCATGAGATTTTTTTTCATCTTCGCGAAACTTCCATTGAGCATTATGTTGTTTTGAATAATGCAGAAATCTTTCAAATTCCCATTGAGTAGAATTTAAACGAATGCGAATCAAATTTTTGTATTTTTCTTTTATTGAAACGGTGTTATGTGGTGTTCTATACGTTTCTTCAGGAACATAGAATATAATGTTCTTATAAGAAAATGTGAGAATTTTCTTATGGTTTAGGAGGTTTGATAAAACGATGAGATTGTTGTCTATATAAATCTTGGAGTAACTAAGAATTGAATATTTGATGAGCAATAGAACAATGATGAATATCGTAAATATTATAGGATAGAAAAAAGGAGTGTTTAAAGTTGAGAAAACTAAAAAGACCCCAAATACCACAAAAGTTAAGGTAACTACAACCTTTTCTAGTGTGTTTCTTTTTGTTAGTTTCAATTATTCTATAATTCTAACATAAATTCCTCCATTTCCCTTTTCTCCCACATAAATGGTGTCTTTATGGTGAAAATGAACATCTAGTTCTTTATTGGTGCTTTCACCGTAAATAGAAAATAGGGGACCTGCTATTTTCTTTTCTGTTAGTTTGAAGTCTTTATTAGAGTAACGCTTTATTTTCTTAATAAATAAGTCTCCGTCATCCATAAAGAGTTTTACGTATTTATTGTTATTTACTTTAATAACCCTTCCCGTATAGTTTTTTAAGGAGTCTTCTGTGATTTCTATCTCCAAACTATCTAAAATCCCTCTTTTTGCGAGTCTCCATTTCCCTTTGAATTGATTCTTGGCGGCTTTTTGAAAACTATCAGTATTGCAGGAAATTAGAATTGCGGAAAGGAAAAGGATAGTGGTAAATGTTTTCATGATTAAATTTTTAGTATAAAGAAAGCGGTTTTAGTTTATTTCCAACGCTTAACTCTCCAATTTTGTTGTTCTTCTTTATTAAGAAAGGTCCAAGCAACGATGCGAGTAGATTTATTTCCCGTGCCCATTTCTATGGTTTTGATGTCTGTAGCATGGAAGCGTTCCAGTGCTTTGTACATTCCCTTTAGGTTGGATTGTTTAGAAACTAAAGAAGTGAACCAAAAACAGGTCTTTCCAAACTTCTTACTTTCCTTAATCATTTTATGTAAGAACTTGTTTTCCCCTCCTTCGGTTATCAATTCATTGCTTATTCCGGCAAAATTCAACAAAGGATCTTTTTGTGCTTTACCTCCGAGGTTTTTTACTTTACGTTCACTTCCTTTTTTGGCGTCTTCTGCAGAGGCGTGAAAAGGTGGGTTACACATGGTTATATCTACATGTTCGTTTTTGTCGATAATACCGTAAAATATGTCTTTCGGATTATGTTGCAGAACCAGGTTTACTTTAGGAGCAATTTCCGGGTTGTTATCCATGATGTTCTGGGCACTAAATAAAGAGTGCTCCGAGATGTCAGCTCCTATGAAATTCCAATTGTATTCGCTAACACCTAGTAAAGGATAGATGCAATTGGCACCAACCCCTATGTCTAACACTACAACTTTATCTCCATCAGGAAGTTTACCGTAATTACTTTCTTTTAACAGATCGGCTAAATAATGGATGTAATCTGCTCTACCAGGAATAGGTGGACACAAGTTTCTATCCGGGAAATCCCAATATTGTATACCGTAATAATGTTTAAGTAAAGCTTGATTTAAAAGTTTTACAGCTTTCGGATTGGAGAAATCAATAGATTTTTGCCCTAACTTATTTGGTTTGATGTGTGCGTTAAGTTCTGGTAAAACCTTTATTAAAGCTTCCAAATCATACCTTTCGTTGTTTTTATTATTGGGGTGTAATCTTGCTGTTTTCTCTTTTGCCATGTGATTGCCTTTGTTACAAAGATAGCAGCATTCAACAAGAAGTGTTTGTAATGATAAAATTCGTGAAAAGAAAAATTGAATACGCTAAATGTAGCGGATGTTAACGGTGTGATTAGTTGATTTTTCGCTTATGCTTTGATTATCAATTTTTAAATAGAGATTAAACATAGTGATTAGTTGTAGGCCCTTCATTTACGGGTGTTTAGAATGAAATTAAATTAGATGATAGCAAGTTGTAGGCATTGAATTTTTATTATTTTCATAAGACCTATTAATAATAAATTACAACTAAAATTATGAGTAAAAGAAGTGACTTGATCAACAAGTATCACCAAGAAATGAACACACTAAACATTTCTTTCGACGCAGCATTATTTGAAAAAGTAGTTATCGGCTGCGGACCTGCAATTTTCACCAGAGATTCTGAAACAGTTTCTGCGAGTAGTGAAACCGAAATTAATACCGTTCGTCAAAATTTCTTGATTAAAAAGTTAGGATTGGCAGATACTCCTGAATTGGATAAGGCCATTGACGAAGTGATTGAAAAGTTTGGTAGATCTAACAAGAATAAATACAGAGCTATCTTCTACTATTTGTTAGTAGAGAAGTTTAAGAAAGCTTCGGTTTACGCATAAGTTTACATTGCACAAAGAAAAGCCGTTTCCGAAAGGAGCGGTTTTTTTATGCGTTGAAATGTAGAGAAGAGTGCTTTGATCATGGATTTTCCAATTGTGCATTAAAGTTCAGCCAGGGGGTGCAGTGGCAGCTACCCATAGGGGAGGGCTAGTAAAAGTTGCGAAAAGTATACGACCAACGGAAGTGTGCTTGCCGCATTACTATTGCTTGCCATGGCCTTTGGGTACTACAACGGAAAACCCGTTAAGGATGCCTTAAAAAAGACAAAGCCATAGAAATAGAAAATTGTGTAGTATTTATCTTTAAAAATGGGGGGAAACTTGCCACGAAATTCTAAATTTGCAGTAATCAATTAAATTGACATGAGTAAATACGACGTTACAATAATAGGATCAGGTCCTGGAGGATATGTTGCAGCAATTAGATGTGCGCAATTGGGTATGAAAACAGCTATCATAGAGAAGTACGATACATTAGGTGGTACTTGTTTGAACGTAGGTTGTATTCCTTCAAAGGCATTATTAGATTCTTCTGAGCATTACCACAATGCTACACATACTTTCGAAGAACACGGAATTAAGGTAGATAACGTGGTTGCTGACATCAATCAGATGATAGCGCGTAAAGACAAAGTGGTTGAACAAACATGTAATGGAGTAAAGTTCTTGATGGACAAAAACAACATTGATGTACACCACGGAGTTGGATCTTTTGTAGATAAAAACACGATTAAGGTTACAGATAAAGACGGTAAGGAAACTACTTTGGAAACAAAGAATACAATTATCGCTACTGGATCTAAGCCTAACTATTTCCCAGGAATGGAGCCAGACAAGAAGCGTATTATTACGTCTACAGAAGCTTTGGCATTGAAAGAAATTCCTAAAGACATCATCGTTATCGGTGGAGGTGTAATCGGATTGGAATTAGGATCTGTTTACGCACGTTTAGGTTCTAAAGTGCAGGTGGTAGAATTTGCGAAATCTATCATTCCTACTATGGACGGAACGATGGGGAAAGAGTTAACAAAAGTGTTGAAGAAATTGAAAATGAAATTCAACATGGAGCACCGTGTACAATCTGTTGAAAATACAGGTGACCGTGTGAAAGTTACTGCTTTAAATAAAAAAGGTGAAGAGGTTGTTTTAGAAGCAGATTACTGTTTAGTATCTGTAGGTAGAAAGCCTTACACGGAAGGATTAGGATTAGAAAACGTTGGTATTGCTGTAAATGACAGAGGTCAGATAGAAACAGACAATCACTTGAAAACAAACGTTGATGGTATTTACGCGATTGGAGATGTTGTAAAAGGAGCAATGTTGGCACACAAGGCGGAAGAAGAAGGAACATTCGTTGCTGAGCACTTGGCTGGTCAAATTCCTCACATTAACTACGACTTGATTCCTGGAGTTGTGTACACATGGCCAGAAGTTGCTGCTGTTGGTAAAACAGAAGAGCAATTGAAAGAAGCGGGTGTAGCATACAAAACAGGTTCTTTCCCAATCAAAGCATTGGGTAGAGCAAGAGCGAGTATGGATATCCAAGGATTGGTGAAAATTTTGGCTGATAAAGAAACAGACGAGATTTTAGGAATGCACATTATTGGTGCACGAGCGGCTGATTTAATTATGGAAGGTGTAACGGCTATGGAGTACAGAGCTTCTGCTGAGGATATCGCGAGAATTTCTCACCCTCACCCAACATACAGTGAAGCTGTAAAAGAAGCGGCAATGGCTGCTACAGAAGATAGAGCGATGCACATTTAAGATGTGATACTATATTTAAAAGAGGTCTCCCGCAACGGAGGCCTTTTTTTGTGGGTAGACTTTTGTATATTGGAAGGATGGTAGGGATTAAACACTGATACTATGACAACAAAAAAAACATATCACTTGGTACTCTTTGTACTTTTAAGTCTAATAGCTATACCGGCAGCATCTGGATTATTAACCGGGAATTACCTTTGGTATTCGGCACTCAACATTAAAGGCATACAACTGTTTTTAATTTTTGTAATTCTATTTTTTGAGTTTCGATTAGCAGAAAAAAAATGGTTGCAAATCTTAATTGGAGTATTGGGTGGAGCAGTTGTTTTGGGATATATTTTTAAACTGATGCATTGGCAAGGTACCAAGGAAATCTTTTTACTCGGCGCGCTTTTGTTTCCCATACCCGTACTGATAAAAGGAGTGGTGAACAAAGGGAGAGGGCTTCTCGAGTTTGTCGTTTCATTGTATATATCAGCGCATGCTACCTACATGATTTATCCTTCTTTGGATGGTGTTTGGAAAATTGATGCGGGTGTGTTATTTGCAGCTTGGGCGGCAAGTGCATTGCTCTTTTTCTGGGGGATGTTGAAGAAAGACAGGGCCTATTAATAAACAATGAGGGTTAAGTTTGATTAAAAAAATATTCTTTTCAGCATTGTCCATTTTTCTTTGCATCCAAAGCTATGATTTGTTTTGGTTTTTATGGAGTAGGGATGAAATGTCTTGGTTAGCCTTGGTTATTTGCGCTTTCTTATTGAACCTTTTTGTTTCAGGAGTCTTTGCATTTCTATCGTTTGCTTATCCGATTTCCAAGTTGTTTACGAATACCTTTTATACCAATGTTAAAGCGACCAGAATAGAGCTGTTGTATAAACGGTTGGGAGTGAAATATTTCAAAATCCTTTTAATGTTATTTTATTGGGGAAGGACCAAACACAGAAAAGAGTTCTTCTCCGGTGGCAAGGGTGGAATTGCCGCTTTAGACTTTAGAAGTAAACAAGCTGAAATTGGTCATTTCCTGCCTTTTGTAGTTCTTCTTTTGATGGCTGTTTTCTTGTTTGTTCATGGGGATATAAGCTTGAGCATCTTCATTTTTGTCTTTAATCTTGTGGGTAATTTTTTCCCCATTCTCTTACAACGAAAACTCAGAGTGAGGCTTCAATTTTTAAGGTAAAATATAGTATAACTTTTGTTAGTATTGATTATCTCAAAGGGATGGAACGAAAATGTCTCGTTTGGATATTCTCAAGAGAATTATTGATAAATGTCAATTTTACCCCTTTTGAATAGTCTACCTTTATATAAACATTAAATCATTGGCTATGAAAAAGAATTTGGGTAAAATAGATAGAAATGTAAGAATCATTATTGCTGCAATTATTGTTGGAGCTGCTTATTTGGAGGTGATTACAGGTGTTCTAGAAGTTGTTTTATTAATATTGGCTGGTATTTTCCTTGTAACAAGTGTTATCAGTTTTTGTCCTTTATATGCGGCTTTTAAAATCAGTTCACGCAAAAAAAAGGATAAGGTGGTCCAATAAAATTTGTCATTTTCAACACTAAAACCTCTCTACTTCTTATCTTGCCTCTATGAAAAGTTTAGAAGCGAGTAGGGTAAATATTATGGTCAATGACATGGATCATTCCGTGAAATTCTATACAGAAACTCTGGGGTTAGAACTCCTTAACCGTTGGGGAAATCATTATGCAGAAATACAAGCTGCAGACTTAACTTTAGCTTTACACGAAAAGAACAAAGGACATCAGGTAGGTACGACATGTTCCATTGGTTTTGGTGTGCGTTCATTTGATGATGAGGTAGCGGTTTTACAATCGAAAGGGATTGCTGTTTCCGTGGAGCAAGATGCGTATGTTCGCTTGGCACATTTTCAAGATCCAGACGGGCATCCTCTTTTTCTGGCCGAAAGAAATAAATAGTGGAAGTGTAACTTTTTGATTTTCTTTTGGTTATTTTTAAGTATCCTTAAAGTCATTAACCATGAAAACAAATCGTCTGCTTATTTTATGTTTATTTTTTGTCGTTTCTACCACGTCTCAAGCTTAGCTTTTGAGTTCAGGGTGGCAAAGAAATAATCATTTTTTAGATTTTGAACTAAATGATGGCTATGTTGACGCCGGAGGAATAGGATACACCTATGTACACAGGTTTTTATGTAGATCTTACTTTGGGGTGCGCGGTGGTGCTTTTGTACATCAGAATGAAAATAATTTTCCGCATTCTGGTACACCAATTTCTACGAGTCTCGAAGCTGTAGCTATTTTTCATTTGTTGGGTCCATTAAATGTGCAAGTAAATTATGGAAGAGCGCGCTATAGTTTTTTAGAAAATGAAGGGATAGATTTTACACCACCTTACATGAGATTGCAGCTGGAGGCGAACGTTATTCTTGGTCGTAAAGTGATGCTGAAATACGGGTATAATTTTTATGGTTCTATCAAAGAAATCCGAGAAAATGATTGGCCGTATAAGGTGTTTGTTGGACTAGGTATTCGCTTGTAATTAAATATTTATTATCATTTATTGTTAGCCTTATATGAAGTTTAATATTCTCACATTTGTAGTTTTTTTAGTAATCAATTTTGGAGCACTTGCCATAGGTGGATTGTTTACATCTTCCGGTGTTGATTCGGATTGGTATGCAGCGTTAAATAAAGCACCATGGACACCTCCCGGGTGGTTCTTTGGAGTGGCTTGGACCACCATTATGATTTGTTTTAGTTTCTATATGATGCGTCTTTGGGATACCGCGGATAATAAGCAACAAGTCCTTTGGGTATTTGCCTTACAAGTATTGCTAAATATTGGATGGAACCCTGTCTTTTTTTACTTCAAAGAAGAAGTTATGGGATTGCTAATTATAAGTGCGTTAACGCTTGTCATAAGTTTCTTTCTCTTTAATTACCTCAAACCACTAGGAGTTTGGTCCTTGTTTATTGTACCTTATTTTCTGTGGATAATCACTGCAACCTCGCTCAATGCCTACATTGTTTGGGCGAATTAATTCTCAGATTTTTAAGTATCTTTTTGGCTCATTATTAAAGGATGCTAAATGAAACCCGAAGAAAATTATCTAGCCATCAATAAAGACAACTGGAATCAACGCGTAGCTGCTCACCTTACATCAGAGTTTTACGATCATGAAAATTTTAAAAAGGGAAAATCTTCCTTAAATGATATTGAGCTAGAGTTATTCGAAGATTTAAAAGGGAAGAAGGTGTTGCATTTGCAATGTCACTTTGGTCAAGATACCATTTCCTTAGCTCGTTTAGGAGCAAGCGCGGTAGGTGTGGATTTGTCGGACGAAGCCATTAAGGTAGCTAAAGATTTAGCTCTAGAATTAGAGGTGGACGCGCAATTTATTTGCAGTGATATTTATGACCTACCCCATCATCTCGATCAAAAGTTCGACGTAGTTTTTACCTCTTACGGAACCATAGGTTGGCTGCCAGATATGAAGAAATGGGCTACCATCATACAGCATTTTTTAAAACCAGGTGGTCGATTATACTTTGTGGAATTCCACCCCGTAGTTTGGATGTTTGATTACGATTTTAAAGAGGTCGCTTATAATTATTTTAATCAGGAAGCCATAATTGAAAAGCAAGAAGGTACCTATGCTGACGTAAAAGCTGAAATAGAAGCATCAGCTATTTCGTGGAATCACCCTATAAGTGATGTGGTGAACAATTTAATCCAAGCAGGTTTGGAAATAGAGCTGTTGAATGAGTACGATTATTCTCCTTACAACTGCTTTAAACATACCCTGAAAATTTCAGATAGAAAATATAGAATCATTCACATGGGGAATAAGTTGCCTATGGTTTATGCAATAAAGGCGGTTAAAAAATCCTAAAACCTTCCCTCATCAAGGAAAATCATTTGTTCCCCTTTTAACTCTTGCTTAGTTTTAAAGAAAATTCCAACCATGAAGTTTTCCTTACTACTGTTAATATTCATTCATCTCACAGTTTTTGCGCAACAAGAAATCTATGTGTACAAAAATCCACAAGATAGTACGCGGAATGCTTATTTGAAAATAATACCAGAAACGGATTCGATTAAAGGAATTGTAGTAAGAGACTTTACACGTTTACCCGATACCTCAAAGTCTTCTCCATATCATTTTCAAGATTTATGTTCAGAAAATGGGGTGTTGACGCTTTACACTTCTACCACCGTTACTTTTCCAGAGTTATTTGTAGAAGATTCCGTAATGCAAGAATTGGATGATATCATTGCTGAAGTTGTAGAGGATCATCAAATACCTCAGCAAAACATTTTTATGGGAGGTATTTCTGCAAGCGGAACAAGAGCTTTGCGCTACACTGCTTACTGTGCCCAAGGCAAATCGAAAAATGGAATTCAGATTAAAGGAGCTTTTGCAGTAGATTCCCCTTTAGACCTTACGCGCTTTTATACTTCAATAGAACGAAATAAAGATAATTTCTTGTCAGGGATGAAATGGGAGGGAGATTACATGGAAGATTTTTTTCTTGAGCTTTTCAAAGGTGATATACATTCCAATGCCAAGGCTTACGAAAATGCTTCTGTTTATGCGCAACATAAGGAGGAAGGAGGAAATGCGGTTGCCTTGAAAAATACTTCCTTAATTCTTTTTCATGAACCAGATATTGATTGGTGGCTCAAAGAAAGGGGCTGTTCTTACTTTGATATTAACTCTTTCGACATTGCAGCATTTGTTTTGGAATTACGAGCCCAGGGAAATGAAGATGTGGCTTTAGTTACAACTACTGGCAAAGGATTCGATAGGAAAGGGAATAGGAAACCTCATTCTTGGACTATTGTTGATGAGCAACTATTACTAAACTGGATAATAGAAAGAATAGATGAATAGAAGAAAGTTTTTAAAACGCAGTTTTTGGAGTGCTGTAGGTGTAGGATTGGCGAGTAGTCTTTATGCCTGGCAAGTAGAACCTTTTTGGTTGGAGTATGTAAGGCTGAAAATGCCGATTAAGAACTTACCTAATCATTTGGTGGGCAAAACATTGATGCAAATTAGCGATATACATGTTGGAGAGCGATTTGATTATCAATACATCATTGATTCTTTCAAAGAAGCTCAAGCTTATAAGCCTGATTTTGTAGTGTACACGGGTGATTTTGTTTCCTATGAGGATGAAACTCAATTTCAACAATTAAGGGAAGTGATGGAACATGCCGTAAAGGGAAGTATAGCTACACTAGGTATTTTTGGTAATCATGATTATGGCCATGGATGGGCCATGCAAGAAGTTGCTGATGAAATAGCTAACATCAACGAGGAAGCTGGAATAACCATGCTTAAAAATGAGCAAGCAGAGTACGAAGGTCTAAACTTTATTGGTTTTGATGATTATTGGGCCCTTAATTTTGATGGAGCGTCGCTGATGAAAATCTATAATGCACAAAAGGCCAATGTTGTTTTATGTCACAACCCTGATGTATGTGACTTACCCCTTTGGAATAATTATCAAGGTTGGATTTTGGCGGGACATACCCATGGAGGACAGTGTAAAGCTCCTTTCTTACCACCACCGATGTTGCCGGTTAAAAACACGAGGTATAGTGCCGGAGAAATAGATCTGTATGACGGCCGAACATTGTACATCAATCGTGCCCTAGGACATCTCTGGCAAGTGCGTTTTAATGTAAGGCCAGAAATCACAATTTTTGAATTAACGCAAGATTAGAAAATGGTAAGGCGTATGTTAAGAACTCAACGCTTTTAAGGTCAATTATGCAGTTTATTGGGTTTTTATGGTGATTCATCCAATATTTTAGAGCTACTTTTTTTATGCATATATATTTGGAGAAACACTATTTACTATGAACTTACTAGGCTCAACAAAATCTAATGTCGTGCAATTATGTTGCATGTTAACCTTCATTCTAGGTATTCAATTTACAGGATGGTCTCAAAATCAGGAAGCGAACTTGTTAGAATTTAGTCCATCCTCCTTATTATTGGGAGAATGGAAGTTGGTTGGGGTGCAAAATGATTTTAAATCATATTACGTAACAAGTAAGCCACAAGATGTTCGCAAAGAGGACGAGTTAGTTATTAATTTTTCGAAAGACGAAATGCTTAAGAGAAAAGGTGAACAAGAAACCACCTTTACTTATGAAGTTCTCAAAGATAGTTTGAACCATAAGATTTTATTGAAAGAGGGAGAAAAGGAGTACAGTTATTCCCTAATCGAAGTCAATCATTTCTCCTTAACCATTAGTTCTGAGGTTGAAATTTCTACAGGCTTAGATAATACAACTGAAACTGTTTATTATACCTACCTAAGGGTGGAGAGTGAATATTCTCAGTTGAAAGATATTTTAGGGACCTGGAGGATTTGTTCGGATAGTGTTATTGAGGATTTTTCTTCGGGTTCAACACAGGTATATCGCTTTTATAAAACAGAGTTAGATAATTGTGAAGGCGTGAGTAAAATGGATTTAGAAATTACCAATTCTGGTTTTCAATTACTGCAAAATGTATCCCTTGCTAACGAGAAAAGTTACAAGTTTATCAGTTCTAATTTATTGGTTAATTTAGACAAAAATCTAATTTATTTTAAGCTGAATAAAGGATTGGTTTTCGATATCGTTACCCTCACAAATGAAGTGTTAGAA
>NZ_JAWWCF010000063.1:0-14957 GCF_033720595.1 Lishizhenia sp.
AATGCGATGGCAAATGAGAAGGCAAACATACCTAACATTGGTTCAATAACTCCACCCTGTGCAGCCGAGATCAAAATAGACCCTACGATTGGTCCTGTACAAGAGAAAGAAACCAATACAAGCGTTAAGGCCATAAAGAAGATACCTGTTAAACCTCCTTTATCTGCTTGCGCATCTGCTTTGTTTACCATAGAAGATGGAAGTCGAATCTCAAACAACCCTAAGAAAGAGGCTGCGAAAACCATAAAGATTAAGAAGAATAAAATATTCGGTACCCAGTGCGTAGCTAACCAGTTGGCAAATGCTGCTCCAAACAATACGGCTACTATCGTTCCGATAATTGTGTAAATACCAATGATAGAGAAACCGAAAAGTAATGCTTTTCTAATTCCTTTTGCTTTTGAAGTGGATTCAGCACCTTTCATAAAGAAAGTAACTGTCATCGGAATCATAGGGAATACACATGGCGTCAACAATGCAATTAAACCTGCTAAAAACGCACCGATAAATAGTTCGATGTAAGATTTCTTAACCTCGTTATTCGCTCCAATTCCATTGTATGTTTTAGGCTCACAATTACCTTTTGTTAAACGTACTGTTGAGGCTAAAGCAATGGGTAATTCTTGTTCCACATTACTTTCTGCTCCTTTGTAGTTTACATTAAAATTGATGTTTAAAAGTGCTCCAGGCTCTTCCTTACCTTCAAATTTTATTGTACTTGTGTATCCTTTGTCTGTTGATTTGAATTCCGTAAATTCTAACGGACTATCACCAGATTTTGTAATCACTACCTTCTTAGGGTCAACAATGCTTACACTGTCTTCGAAATCAGGAGTTAAAACGATTTCATATTCTTTATCTTCTACTGTTTCGAATATTTTGTATTCCCAGAAAACAAGATCTTCAATTACAATTGCAGTTTCTTCTGTAGCTTCATCAAGAGTTTCTTCTGTTGTCTCTTCTTCTACCTTAGGAGTTTCTTCTGTAACTTTTTCAACTTTGGCTACAGCTTTGTTTCCTTTTACAGAAAAGGCAAAAGGCTTGTCACCAGCCACACACATCCCTCCAGATTCACATACCATGTAGCTAATCTTACCGGTAATAACGAAGTCTTCTGTAGAGTTGATTTTAATTTTTTGTTTGAAGATTCCCTCGTGTTCAAATTCGGTTACATCAACTTCTTGGTATTCATCGTAATGAGTGTGAAACCCTGTTTCTTCAATGGCTCCAACTAATTCAAATTTAGAAGGATCATCATAACTAAATTCTGTTGGTAATGGACCAGCAAATTCATCAGCGGGAACAGATGAGTAACCATGCCATCCTTCATCAGTGATAGCTTTAGTAACAAGAGTTGCCTCATTAGAACCTGGTTCTTGTTCTATGGAGAACCTCCATTTCGTGTAGTCATTTGCTCCTTGTGCGAATAGACCACCTATCATTAGAAGGAAGGTCAGTAAAGAAAGTAATTTCTTCATTTCTAGCGTTTGTTAATTTTAGTTTAAGGGTTTATTTATTGTTATTGTAAGTGTTTTCTCTGTAGGAGGAAGACACATTTCATCATTACAAATCATGTACATTACCGTAATGTTTACTGTCGTTGTATCTTGAGCGATGATTTTATTTGTGAAATCAACAGATTTTTCAAAATAGCTCAGGTTAGCCCCGAAATTTTCATCGAAACTTTGCTTAGGTTCTGGTTCAATAGTTTCTTCAGAGAAAGTTACTAATTCGTTTGGACTAAAAGTGATTTCCGTAGGTATAGGTCCCATGTCGTTTTCTAGGTTCTGACTATATAAATGCCAACCTTCAGCAATATCAGCATGCAATACGATGGTTGAATCTTCGGCATTATAGTTCGCTGTCCACGTTACTTTGTCTTGTCCCAATGCAACAACACTGCTAAGCAATAGCGCAAAAATGGAAAGTAGTTTTATCATGATTTTTTATAATTCTAGTCTGGGTAAACAAAGTTAATTATTTAAGGTGGTTTATTGGGGTTGATAGTCTGTCTATTCTTGGTTTTCTAAAATAAAAAAAGACAACCGAAGTTGTCTAATTTGTTGAGATGTTAGCATTCATTATAAAAATCTTACTTCACGTATACAAGAGATGGGTAGCCAAATGCCTCCTTTTAGACAAATGTATTTAGCTCCAGTGGCCCAAACGGTTGTTTCTACGCGTTTCAACCCACCTTCATCTTCAAATATTATAGCGCATTTTCCGTGGTGTAAATTACCTAAGGTTGTGGCTTCTTTCAATTTTTCGTGAAGATCCTTGTTGACATTATGTTTAGCTACATGCTTAAAATGAAGCGTAGGGATAACTTCTTTTTCAACAAGCGTAGCTTGGTTTTCTATGGTTTCTTGCATGCGTTTTATGTTTTAATGGAAGAACAATTTAACCAAAATTCTGATAAATTCAAATTAAAAATCGCTCTATAACTCGCGTATTGTAAGCCTTAGAACCTTCTTTGTACTTTGTGATATTTTAACGCGATTTGAAGGTGCACCATGTTCTACTGCAATAATTCCTTCATTATCAGTTATCACATGAACTAGTTTTTTTTGAGCTGCAGTTATTTTTAAATCATTTAAGTATTTGGAAACTCTTTTCGTTCCTTTTAAACCTAAGGGAGAAAAACGATCGCCTTCTTTCCACTTTCTTAAATGCAAGTCGCCTTTTACGCGTGATGGGTCAATAAAGAAATGTGCGCGGTTGAAAACAACTTCCTCCTTATTTAATTCTTGAGTTTCAAGGATGTACTTTTTAGTTTTAGTGCTCACTAAGCTCAAACCGTCTGATTCTTTTATGAATTGTAGTTCCTCATACATTAAGGTGCTTCCAATATTCCCATTCATCAGTTTCGTTAGCTCTGAGGTTTGATTCCTAGAGATATTTAGTTGATACAATATTTCCTTTTGAATTAACAGGGGGGATGTATTCCAAACCGAAAAGGGAAGAAATGCATTTGCCTTAATGATCTCAACTTCTTTCGATACATATAGAGCTATCGCGTTTTGAAGTGTTTGAAAGGCAAGGACTAATTTAGAAACCTCAATTTTTCCGTTGTGAAAATTGAGGTCCTGAACGATGTTGTGTCTGTAATAATTCCGCTTATACTTGGTGGAGACATTTGAGCTGTCTTCTCTCCATGTAATACCATGTGTTTTGGCATAATCTAAAATCCACGCTCTATCTTTATCCAGTAAGGGACGTATAAATTTATCTTGAACTTTGGGCATGGCGCAAAGTCCACGTATCCCACCACCTCGTTCAAGTTGTATCAAAAAAGTTTCTATTTGGTCATCGAAATGATGTCCCAAAGCAATGCAGTTGTTACCTTCTTGAAGTATTTCTCCAAACCAATTATACCTTAAATCTCTTGCAACAATTTGAGTATTGCTTTTTCTTTCTTTTACGAGTCTAGGGGTATCAAATTTCTTAACCCGTATTTCTAAATCCAGTTGCTTTGCGAAACCACGAACAAATTCTTCATCACCATCAGATTCATTTCCTCTTAATTGGAAATTGCAATGGAGTATTCCTACACGAAAACCTTGGGTATGCAAAAGGTGGGTGAGGACAATTGAGTCCACGCCACCACTACAGGCTACCCATATTTTTACATGTGGTTTCATTCTCTGGTTAATACGCTTAACCCCAATCTGATTTTATGATATTCCACTTCACCGTTAAAATACTCAAAGTAGGGTTTTAATTGTAAAGGTTCTTGAATCTCCTCATAAGCCCTATTTATTTTGGCTAACTCCTCATCAGAAATGTAGGGTGAGTAATCCATTTTTGCGTTGTCCTTTAACATTTTGGCAACGTGCGAATATACGGTTGAAACATTCAGTTCTCTTTGTTGAGCAATTTCCTCTATGCTGTAGTTTTGTTCCATCATTTCTGCAGTAAGCTCGTAGGTAGATTTCTTCGCTTTGGGTTTGTTCTCTTCTTGGAACTTTTTTATCTCAGCGATGAATTCGGGACCATAGTTTTCTGCTTTTTGCATTCCTACCCCAGAGATTGCCAGTAGGTCATTTTTAGTAGTGGGTTGTTCCGAGGCCATTTGCTTCAGCGTAGCGTCGTTAAAAACAATATAGGGAGGAACGTTTTCCTCCACAGAAATTTTTCTTCGCAACAAACGTAATGCGTTGAAAAGTACTTCGTTTTCTGTGAGTGCTTTGGGAGCTTTTTTCTTGGGTGTTTTTACTTTTTCCTCTAAACTTGGTTTTACAAGAGAGAAGCTTTTTTTACCGCCTAAAAGTTCTTTTCCGTATTCCGTTACTTTTAAATGAAAGTGATCATCATAGGCTACTTCGAAGAGGCCTAAATTGATACATTGAGTTAAGTAATGATTCCATTCATCAAAGCTTAAATCCCTACCAACACCATAGGTCTTAATTGTGTTGAGTTGTTTGGCATAAATTTCACTGGTTTTCGCCCCTCTAAGTACGTCAATCAATAAACGGTTGTTGAGTTGCTCTTTTCCTCGTATAGCTGCACTTAGTGCTTTTTGTGCTATCACAACTCCGTCAAAAGCAACGGGTGGATTTTCACAAACATCACAATTGTTACAGTTTTCATCTAACTGTTCTGAGAAGTAAGCCAAGAGAATTTTTCGGCGACATGAAGTTGCCTGAGCAAACTCCTTCATTCGGTTGAGCTTCTCTAGTAATACTTCTTTCTGACCGCTGTCTTTGGCAAATTGCGCTAAAAGTACTACGTCTCTCATGTTGTAAAACAAAAGTGCTTCAGAGGGTAATCCATCTCTTCCTGCTCTACCTATTTCTTGATAATAGCCTTCTATGTTTTTGGGAAGATTGTTGTGTATTACCCAGCGTACGTTTGATTTATCTATTCCCATCCCAAATGCAATGGTTGCACAAATAATGGGGGTTTCATCTTTTATAAACTCTTCTTGTACGCGTGATCTTTCGTCTGGCGATAGTCCAGCATGGTAGTGATCTGCTGCAATCCCTCGCTCTTTCAATATAGCTGCCCACTCTTCAGTTTCCTTTCTACTTAAACAGTAAATAATTCCACTTTCATTAGGTCTGTCGTTGATGAAGCGGATGATTTTTTCAATTTTCTTCTTTTTAGGAACGTTTCCTTCAACACTTAAATTGATATTGGGTCTATCGAAAGAAGAAATGAAAATTTCAGGTTCTTGCAGACCTAAGTGGTCTACGATATCTTTTCTCGTGATTTTGTCTGCCGTGGCAGTAAGGGCTACAAAGGTAGCGTCTGGTAAGGATGCTCTAAACGAACTCAATTGTGTGTATTCAGGTCTAAAGTCATGTCCCCACATTGAAACACAGTGGGCCTCATCTATTGCAACCAAAGAAATGTTTAAATCGGTCAACCATGTATGCATAACTCCCACCAAGGTTTCTGGTGATATGTATATCAATTTCAACGCACCACTTTTACATTCATTGATGATGGCATTTCTTTCCATGTCATCAACAGTGCTGTTAAAGAAAGCTGCTTTTACACCGTTGGCTTTTAACGCCTCAACTTGGTCTTTCATCAAAGAAATCAGCGGCGATATGACCAATGTAATACCATCGCTCAATAGAGCGGGTATTTGAAAACACATGGATTTACCACCTCCAGTAGGCATTAAGACTACCGTGTCTTTTCCTGATAAAATCGATTGAATGATTTCTGATTGCTGCGGCCTGAAACTATCATAACCGTAAACAGATTTTAATAAATTGAGTGCGGATTGCATCATGATACAAAGGTATTAGGTTGATTATTAAAGTTACAAGATTTCGGAAAGAAATTCAAATAATTTTTAGGGGACTCGAAGCAATAAAAAAGTCCTAAGTAATTACTTAGGACTCTTTATTTTTTTAGTTTTCTTCTTTCTTGAAAATGGTTGCATTTGCTTGAGCCCGCGGCATAATCAAAAGGTCATCTATGTTGACGTGTCCAGGTCGGTTACAAACAAACTCAACAGCATCGGCTATGTCTTCAGCGAAAAGGGGGGTGTATCCTTTGTAAACATCTTTTGCGGTTTGAGCATCACCTTTAAATCTTACCATACTAAATTCTGTATCTGCCGCACCCGGAGCAATATTACTTACGGCGATATTGTCTTTTAATAAATCAATTCGCATGGCTCTACTAATCGCATCGACGGCATGTTTACTTGCACAATAAACATTTCCTCCTGGATAAACTTCCTTTCCGGCTATACTGGCAATGTTTACGATTTGCCCACCACCATTTTGTTGAAGAAATGGGATCACAGCTTTACTCACGTACAGTAAACCTTTTACGTTAGTGTCTATCATACCGTCCCAATCTTCTATTTCTCCAGCATCTATAGTAGATCTACCCAAAGCTAGTCCTGCGTTGTTTACCAATATGGTTAGTGATGAACTTAGCGCTGATGGAATCTCAGCAATAGCTGTTTTTACAGCTGTGTTATCGCGCACATCAAAATTTAGAAAATGAATTTCACCTTCTCCTAAATCTTTTAAGCTTTTGGCTATATCCTGGAAGCGTTCTTTTCTTCTGCCAGTTAAAATAAGGTTGTAACCTAATGCGTAGAATTTTTTAGCGATAGCTAATCCAAAACCAGATGTAGCTCCTGTAATAAGTATAGTTTTCACGTTTGTTTTTTTGTATTAAAACTTAATATTATCATAATCCCCAAGGCTAAAAGAGCTGGGATTTTATACCTCACAATAGCTCCTGTTACGGGTGTTGTATAACCAATAATGAGCATGATTGCAAAGATGAATATTGCGAAAGTAATGATAATAGGTAGGTTCGTATTGTTTTTAAATCGTCCTTTATAAAGGAAAAACACCGTCAATATTACCAAAAAGATATTTTCAAGTTTTGCCAAGGTCATCAACCAACTTCCTTCATCGCTCCAAAATGGACGTAAGAAGCTATTTAATAAAGCTTCTGGTGCCGATTTAAATAGGCGTACCATACTGTAATTTAATCGTGTAAGTTCAAAATGAGAAGCCGATCCTTCACTTTGATAAAGTATCATATAGGGTTGCGGACTTTGTTGTGCTTGGTAGGGGATTGAAGTATAGCGTATGTTGTCGGTAACATAGAAACATTCAAGGTCTTTATCTATATAAGCTTTATTGTTCTCTAGGCGTAAACCTTCAACGTCTCTTGTTGTGAAAAATAAAATGCTATCATGCCTAGCGATGTGCAGTCCACCAGCGCCAACATTAATAAAGTTCGTTTGTTGTCTTGTTATTTTATTAAGTACTGAGTTATGTACTTTTGGGAGGCTAAAAACAAGGCTTACTAAGATTACAAAAAGACTCAGTTTCATTGTTATACTGTATTGTTTTAGCAAGTAATCCAACGCGTAAAACAATAGGGCAATTAATAAAAGGATAAATACATAGGGTTTGAAGAGTAAGGCCAATACACTACCTCCAATGACATATGTAATTCGTTTCAGTGTAGATGAGTATTCATTAAAAATACCGTAGCAAAACAAAGCAATACCCAAAATCATGAAGGGTTCTTTAAGGAAAGAACTACTCCAAAAAAGTAAGCTTGGGAGTGTGAAAAGGACGAGGAGGATGGTCTTTTTGGAAAGTGAACTTTTAAGTTTTGCCCAATTGTAGGTGATCAACAGTGCTGAAAATGAGAAGATAGAGCCGACCAATACATGTGTAAAATCCCAACCTTTTGAAATAAAGTAAACCAAAGAATTAAAACGGATTACATTCTGTGAATCGTTAAAAAAAGGTTTTCCATGGGCAGACCAATGGTACGTTTTAGACAAATATTTTAAAATGAAGCTTGTGTCAGGTTCTAGGCCGAATAAAAAGATAAAATAATCTTTGGGAGACTGAAGATATACATCATGTAATAATTTACTTTCTCGTAAAAATTCTCCTGCGTCGTGGGTTAATAATCCTCCTCCGTAAACGTAGGTGTATACATAAAGGAAAAAACATCCAACACCTAATTTAATCAGAAAGAGTAGAGGGAGAAGGTAACGTGAAAACTCGTTCATTTTTTTTCCTTTCCTATAGAGGTAGAATAGGAAAGAAACTAAAATTAAAAATGTGAGTGCGTAAGTTATCATTTCAGGAATTAAAGGTACTTTTTTTCTTTAATTGGAAATTTTTTTCGCACAATAAAGCCCCTACACCGGGGTGCAGGGGCAGTAGTAAAAATAATGAACAAACCTAAACCGCTACTTTGCTTCTTTCCTTGTAGTTGGCGTTAAAGGTTGTTTTGCTTTCGCTATAGATATACATTGCTTTTATAGCGCTTTTTAAATTATAGCCTAATCTCATACTCGAACCGTATGCTCCTGCACTGTGTACACGAACGATATCACCTCTGTTTAATTCAGGTAAGTAATAGTTCTTTCCAAATACATCTGTACTCTCGCAAGAAGGACCTGCAATCGTTTGTGGAATCAATGTCATAGAATCGATAACTGTTGTTATTTTATGACGTGCTCCATATAGCATTGGACGTAATAAATCTGTCATCCCTATATCTAAAATGGCTGTTGGACAAGTTTCTCTGTGTTTCACGTATTGAACTTGACCTACTAACATTCCACATTGTCCAACTATACTTCGTCCTGGTTCTAGGCAAATAACTGGGTAAGTACTTTTAGGAAGGTTCTTTCTAATAGCACTCATCCATCCGTCGAAGTCAGCGATGTTGTTTTTAATAGGCTCCTCGTAGTCTATTCCTAGACCACCACCCATATTTAAATATTCTGTTTTAAAGTCTAATGGTGTACTTAGTAGCAATTCAGCAATTCTAGCTGAAAGATTCTCAAAGTACGTCATGTCTAAAATTTGAGATCCAATGTGGAAGTGGAAACCAACAATGTTGTTATTGTGAGCAATTAATTCCATAGCATCTTCCCAAGGCATTCCGAATTTATGGTGCTTTTTACCTGTAGAAATTCGGCTGTGCGTTCCAGCTTCTAAATCTGGGTTAATGCGCAAAGCAACTCTCGTAGTTGATTGGTTACTCGCTAAGAATTCTTGAATGATATCGAATTCTTCAACAGACTCACAGTGGATTACAGCAATGTTTTGTGCTGTAGCATAATCGATTTCACGGATAGTTTTTCCTGACCCTGCAAAAACAATTTTTTCTGCTGGAAAACCAATTTGTAAGGCTCTTTCAATTTCCTCCATAGATACACAGTCGGCACCTAATCCCATCTGTTGGATTTCCTTTAAAATAACAGCTTCGTTGTTTGCTTTTACAGCATAATACAACTCCGTTGCATGAATTTCAGATGCAGCCTTGGCCTTCTTCAATGTCTTTCTCAATAAAGAAATATCATATCTGTAATGTGGCTCTTGGTATGTTCCTGATTGTCTCATGTCTTTTTCTATTATTTTTAGGCAAATATAAAGCGGTTTTTAATATAAATAACATAAAGTTTAAAATTTAACACATTGTGAAAGTAGAGTTGAAAGCTCTTATACTTTTCGTTTGAATTTTATGTACAAGGCTTAATTGAATGAAGAAAATTGGACTCATGTCAGACACGCACGGTTGGATAGACCCCAAAGTATACCATCATTTTAAAGAAGTAGATGAGGTATGGCATGCAGGAGATATTGGTGATGTTCAATTGATAGATGATTTACGTTCTTTTAAACCCACGCGATTTGTTTATGGAAATATCGATGATCACAAAATAAGATTAGAGGCTCCTGAGTTTAATCGTTTTAAAGTAGAAGGGGTAGAGGTGCTCATGACGCATATAGCCGGTAAACCTATGAAGTATTCTAAACCCTTGTTCGAAGAATTAGAGCAAAATGGTGCCCCTAAAATTTTGGTGTGTGGGCATAGTCATATATTACTTGTGAAGATGGATCCCCGTTACAAAATGTTATGGTTAAACCCGGGGGCTTGTGGATATAAAGGATTTCATAAGGTGAGAACACTTTTGCGTTTTGAGATAGAAGGTGAAAACATCCAAAACATGGAAGTAATTGAGTTGGGCGATAGAAATCGTTGATACTTTACAATTTTTAAAATACTATTACGTTTTTCAAGAAGATTATGAAAAAGATATTTGCTTTAACCTCACTACTCATTACTGTAAGCAGCGTGTTTGCTCAAACGGGAGGAGAACATACTTATAGTTTTTTGAACTTGGGATATAATGCCAGGGCTAATGCTTTGGGAAATGATTTCATTGCGGTGCAGGATGAGGATGTAAATTTAGGTGTAATCAACCCTTCTTTATTGAATGAAGGTATGCATCACCAGCTGGGTTTTAATCACGGTTTTTTAGCGGGAGGAATTAACTATGGAATGGTGAGTTATGGTCAGTCTTTAAAAGAAGGACTTACGATGGCCGGACACTTGCGCTATGTTTCTTACGGTGAAATGTCGAGAAGAGATGAGTTTGGAGTAGAGCAAGGAACCTTTTCAGCCAATGATTTTACTTTAGGTGCTGGTCTTTCGAAAGTATTGAATCCAAAGATCAGTATTGGAGCTAATTTTAATTTGATTTATTCTCAACTCGACACGTACAGCTCTTTTGGTGTAGCTTTAGATGTAGGTGCGAATTATAAAATAGGAGATGAGGACAGAACAATGCTCGCTGTTGTTGTGAAAAATGCAGGAGCGCAATTAAAGGCATATACTTCCCAAAATAGAGAGCCATTAAGAGCAGATGCGCAAATAGGTATTTCTCATAAATTAGCGCATGCTCCTTTTAGGTTTTCATTAACTGCTCACGATTTAAACCGATGGGATTTATCGTATTTCGATCCAAGTACTGCCGAAACAATAGACGCTATAACGGGTGATACAATTGTAAATACGGGGGCTAACTTTCTCGGGAAACTATCTCATCACTTTACCTTCCAATTAGAGGCATTGTTTGGAGAGCATGTTCATGTTAGAGCTGCCTTTGACGTGCACAGAAGGTACATTATGGCAGTGGAGACAAGGCCAGGTTTAGCAGGGTTCAGTTTTGGAGCAGGATTATATTTTAAACGTTTTTCTCTTGATTATGGGTTGAATATCTATTCACAGGCTGGATTTAGTAATATGTTTACACTTACTACCAACCTAGATAGATGGAAAAAATAAAGGTGCTTAATCAAGCACCTCTAGTTTAGCAAATTTTAATATCAATGTTTTGTTTCCAACGCGCGGGAAGAAAACTGTAGCTTTTTGATTGGGAGCTGATCCTTCTAATGCCGTTACTCTTCCTTTACCGAATCTGTCGTGCATTACGTTGTAGCCGACTTTTAAGTCTTGTGTAGTTCCTCCTCCCTTCGAAGGTGTTGAACTAATGTCATTCACGTTTACTTTCTTAAGTCTTCGCTGACTCAATCCAGAAAGTCCGCCAGAAGCTGCTGGATTACTAAATTTACTATCTAATCCTCTTCTTGCATTTAACGATCTTCCAGAAGTGCCTTTGTCAGAATACGTAGACTCGAAGTTTAAGTATTGTTCATCTATCTCATCTATAAACCTACTCGATTCTGACGTGATCAATTGTCCAAACCTAAACCTACTTTGTACATAACTCAAGGTACAGTTCTTTTCAGCTCTAGTTATGGCAACGTAGAACAACCTTCTTTCTTCTTCTAGTTCCGTTCTTGAGTTTATTGATAATTGAGAAGGGAAGAGGTTTTCCTCCAGTCCAACTACATAAACATGTGGGAACTCCAATCCTTTAGAAGCGTGAATGGTCATTAAGGTAACCTTGTTTTTATCGTCCTCTGATTCATCATCAGCATCCGTCATTAAGGCTACGTCAATTAAGAAGTCACTTAAAGAATTGTTTTCATTGTTCTTGTTAGCTATAGAGAATTCTTTTACCCCGGCTAAAAGTTCTTGTATGTTCTCGTATCGGGTTACACCCTCTGGAGTTTTGTCCTCATGTAAGGTTTTTAATAAGCCAGTTGTAGTCGCGATACGCTGTGCTAAGTCGAAAGCAGGGACTCTGTCTAAATCAGCAGTAAAGCTTTGCATCATTCTTACGAAATCAGAAATCTTCTTTTGTGCCGATGCATTAACCTTACAAGGGTAACGGTTAAAATCACTCATTACCTCCCATAAACTTACGTCGTATTGTTGGGCTGCAATAATGATGTGTTCCATCGTTGTGTTCCCTATCCCTCTTTTCGGATAGTTGATGACACGTTTTAAGGCTTCTTCATCATTAGAGTTAGCACTCAACCTAAAGTAAGCAATCAAATCTTTGATCTCCTTACGTTGGTAGAAAGATAAACCTCCATAAATCTTATACGGCATGTTTAACTTACGCAAACTCTCCTCGAAAGATCTTGATTGTGCGTTGGTCCTATATAAAATAGCGAAGTCAGAATATTGTAAGCCTTGACCTTGTTTGATTTCATAGATAGAGTTGGTAATTACTTTACCTTCTTCGTTATCGGTTAAACAACGAATCACTCTTATTTTATCACCCTGGTTGTTATCTGTCCAAACGTTTTTCTTAATCTGGTCTTGGTTCTTTTCTATTACACTGTTGGCAGCATCTACAATCGTTTTGGTAGATCTATAGTTTTGTTCCAACTTGTATAATTTGAAATCAGGATAGTCTCTTTTAAAGTTTAAGATGTTTTGGATGTTGGCCCCACGGAAAGAATAAATGGATTGGGCATCATCACCTACTACACAAATGTTTTCGTAAACAGCAGCTAGCTTCTTAACAATGAGGTATTGACTGTAGTTGGTATCCTGGTACTCATCTACCAAGATGTATTTGAATTTTTGCTGGTAGTGATGTAATACTTCAGGAAAGTCTCTCAATAATACATTGGTTTGATACAATAAATCATCGAAATCCATCGCTCCAGCTTTGAAACATCTATCCATGTACATTTTGTAGATCTGATAGATAAGCGGACGTTTAGACATTCTATCCTCTCCAACAATCTCTGCATTGTTGGCATATTCTTCTGGAGATATCAAGTTGTTTTTTGCACTTGAAATTCTTCCGTGTACAGAATTTGGTTTGTAGTCCTTATCATCTAACTTCAATTCTTTGATCACAGATTTGATCAAACTCCTTGAATCTTGTGTGTCATAGATGGTGAAGTTAGAAGGGTAACCCAACTTTTCTGCATTGTATCTAAGGAGTTTGGCAAACACTGAGTGGAAGGTTCCCATGGCCAAGTTTTTAGCTTCGGTATCTCCCACAATTTGAGAGATTCTTTCCTTCATTTCACGTGCTGCCTTATTGGTAAAGGTCAGTGCTAAGATGTTAAAGGAATCAATTCCTCTATTCATCATGTGTGCTATTCTGTAGGTTAACACTCTGGTTTTTCCAGATCCCGCACCCGCAATGACCATTATAGGTCCATCAATATGTTCAACGGCTACGCGCTGACTCTTATTTAATCCCTCCAAATAATCCATAAAAACAAAAATAGAAACTTCTCTAGAGTATCCCTCAGATTTGAAAAAATCTTCATCAATACAATATAGATGTTGGTTAAAAGTTGACGTTCATCCCTTTTTTAAGATAAGGTAAATGTTTGGATGTACAGTTATCCATCCCCTTATAATAAGGAAGAGATCAAATCACAGAAAGGGTGATTATTTATCCAGACTTGCAAGCGTGGATGAGTTATGAACGATTTCATCCAATATCATTAAAGAAGCTAAGGCCAATTGAGAATAGTTTTGAGAACTGTTCTTAAAATGAGCAGCTGAATTCACCCACATTTCTTGGATAATGTTCATTCCTCCAAATTCCGGATCTATAACATTTACAACCGCCTCTACATTTCCGGCACCTGCATGATAGATGTGTAATACAAACAATCTAAACCATAGGTCGTTTTCATTATAGTGTAAGTCGTGCTCATCCAATATTCTTCTCGCATGAGGAATGCAAGTATTCGACAATAGACTTGCTGCTGCTTGGGCCGACTTTTTAAAATCCTTACGTTCATCAACGTATTTGTCAACACGTAAGCCATGCGATCTTGCTACTCCCTTCATTAATTGAAAAGCACCGTAAGCTCCAACGTTAGATTTTGCCAATTTACCTGGACTTTCGATTAACAATATAGCTTGTGCATACCAAGGGTCTACACCTTCTTCATGAAATACCTCTACGCCTTTTGCTAAACTTGGAATTACTTTCTCGAATTGGTAGAAATCGTTCTTACCAGTGGTCATGTAAATTTTATCCTCAGCATCTAAACCGTGAGCAGCGCGAATTGAATCTCTAATGGCATCTTTTTCATCGTCTGTGTTTTTATCCCAATCCGCAATGGCCATTTTTTGAACAATAGTTCGTGTTGCTGCTATATTGATAACACACGAATCTGGAGAAAGCCGCATGATAGTTTTCCAAAAGTTAGGATGAGCTAATTCGTCCCAACATTCTTCGAAAATTTTATTGGTAGATATGATGGTAAGCTCGTTAGTGTCAAAAGTAGGCTGAAAACTTCGTAACTCTTCTTTCCAGTGATGTTGAACTGTAGTATCTCTTTCTATAGCGAATGATAAGAAAGGGAATATAGCGAGTATTGTGAGTAAAGTTTTCATGCGTTTACTTTTTGAGTTTAACGTAAATCTAGCAAATAAAGTATCTGTAAAGAAGAGGTTAACGCATTATTAACAAAAAGAGCTTTGTTGATAAGTAGCTTAAGTTTTTAGTTGAATTACGGTGTTTCAAGATGGCTGAATTTTAACTCCAATGGTATAGATGTCTAAAAGTCTAACCGTCTAAAAATCTAAATATCTCAAAGACTCAATTATCTTTGGATGCTGTGGAAAGAAGAAAGTTTATTCAATTAACAGGTCTAGGTAGTATCCCTTTGATTTTTGGTGCGTGTAGTATACCTGAGATGGAGGAAGGATATGATGTTGCCGTAGATAGTAATCGTTTGCGCGGACATGTTTTGCGCGAGCAGTTGAGTATACCGGTGGCTGCAACTTTCGAAAATGAACTTTTAGTTATAGGGGGAGGAGTG
>NZ_JAWWCF010000064.1:0-14808 GCF_033720595.1 Lishizhenia sp.
ACTATTAGCAATCCAGATTCTTTATACGATGCAAAGTTAGAGGAAATCAAAACGAAGGATTTCTATGTAGACTGGAACACCTTCTTAAATGAACTCGAAGAGTGGAAAGCAAAAGCGCGTTATGAATTTGCAGTAAACAAAAGAACCTTTAGTCAAGGTAGCTACATCGACCACATGGGAGTTATTCCTCGTCCTGTTGATAAAAGAGAAAACTACATTAAACGATGCGTAGGAATACCTGGTGATAGTTTACAAGTAATCGATGCACAACTTTACGTTAATGGTTCGCCTGCTCCTATTTTTGAGCATCAAAACTTGCGTTATGAGGCTGACCGTAGTCAATTATCTTCCCTAATTGGAATGATGAACAGAATGGGCTTAGAAGAAAACAGAGATTACAGGGTATCTTATGATGATCAATCAAAAGCCTATTTATTCTTAACAGCTTCTGAGTACAAAGAATTAAGTCAGCATATCACGCTTACGCCTAAATTGGATGAGGACGTAGCGTACTACAAAGCTTTCGACGAGGTTGAAATGAAAATTAACAACTTAAGTTATTATCCTAAGCACCCAGATGTTCACAATACCTCTACCAATTTCCAGAAGTTTTACATCCCTAAAAAAGGAGATAAAATTAAACTGACGCGTAACAACGTAATTTGGTACAAAAGAGTAATTACTGCTTATGAGGGTCATAGCTTTGAAGAGAAAGAAGGACAATATTACATCGACGGTGAGCTTGCTAGCGATTACACCTTCGAAATGAATTATTACTGGATGATGGGAGATAATAGATACAATTCTGCTGACTCAAGAGTTTGGGGATTTGTACCTGAAGACCACATCGTTGGTAAAGCTTCATTGGTATGGTTATCTAAAAATCCAAATGGTGGATTTAGAACAGAAAGATTTTTCACTTGGATTAAATAATGTACAGCACTACAGTTTACTTTGGTCACCTTGCCTATTGGCAGGCACAAGTTAAAGCAGGTAAAATTTGCATTGATGCTAATGACCTATACAAAAAGCAGAGCTTTAGAAATCGTCAAGAGATTTTAAGTGCAAACGGTAAACAAGCTTTAAGTATACCTGTAGTGCGTCCAAATGGTTCTAATACCTTAAGTAAGGATGTAGAGATTAGTCAAGCCGAAAACTGGCAAAAAGACCATTGGAAGGCAATAGAAAGTGCTTATAAACACGCCCCCTATTTTTGGTACTACGGTGATCAAATCAAAGCGTTAATTTTTCAAGAGGAAAAGAACTTACTGAAATTCAATAAAAACATTCAACAAGCAATACTCAATTTCTTGTCGTTAGAGTTAGCAATTGAATTAACAGAAAACGCTCCAGCTATTGACAACAGCGAAGATTCACGCGTAATTTTTAACGATAAAAAGAAGAATTTTAATACCTCCCCTTACATTCAAGTATTCTCAGACAAGTTAAGTTTTGAGCCCAATCTATCTGTGTTAGACGCACTTATGAATTTAGGCCCAATGTCTCGGATGTTAATTATTTCTTAAAATAGACTTTACATTTGGTATAATCGTGAAAAAGAATTATATTAGTAATGATTTAGGTGGTTAGGTTAGGTTGATTAGTAAATGAGAAGTGGACGCCCGTCTGCTTCTCATTTGCATTTTTAGGCCTATCGTATTTAGCTCCAAATTAGCAATCCAAGAATTATTAAAATTAATACAGAACCAAGGTGTTCTACTTTAGATATTTAAACTATCTTTGTAACGATTTAGGTGGTTAGGTTAGGTTGATTAGAAAATGAGAAATGGACGCCCGTCTGTTTCTCATTTTCACTTTTAGGACCTTCCATTCTCCACGACTCCTCCACATCATTTACTATTTCATGATTTTTACATTTCTACCCGATCAATACAAAACACATCTGCTTTTTTACTATGCACGCGTAGATAACATTCGTCGATAAAAAAAGCTTATTTACATAAAAAATTGATGAACTCACATAATTTTAGAACCTCAAGAAAAAAATTGCCTTATCTTTGTAATGATTTAGGTGGTTAGGTTAGGTTGATTAGAAAATGAGAAATGGACGCCCGTCCGTTTCTCATTTTCATTTTAAGACCTTTCATTCCAACCCCAAACGATTTTCCTCATTGTCTACATCAGTGCTTACATGAACTTTATAAATTCCGCGTTTGCAAAAATCTACTATGCACACTTAATAATCATTCGACGACAAAATCCTGTCATTTGCGTACAATAAATAGAAACTGATATAATTTTATTTGATATTCCTAAAAATGAACTTATCTTTGAAATGATTTAGGTGGTTAGGTTAGGTTGATTAGAAAATGAGAAATGGACGCCCGTCCGTTTCTCATTTTCATTTTAAGACCTTTTTAATTCATAACCTGATCTCCATCCAAAACTTTTGCAGCTTCAAAATCAAAGATTAAATCTTCTTCGTATAAAAACTTCTTTTGTGTCGACTCAAAAGGTCTGTATATGTAATAGATCTTGTTATCTCTAATCTCCAACTTATCTACATACCTAAAATGTAGTTTCTGAGTGCGTAGTGCCATCCCCGTATTAGGATCTATCCACTTAATGTAGGTGTATCCCATTTTTTCATAAATACTATACACCTGTCCCGTAACATGATCCTGCAACAAAAGCTTTTCCCAGCCTGTTTGTCGCTCATCTAAATGGTAGTAAATATTCATACTATCTAATTTCTCCCCATCATCATTGAGAACGTACATATACTCCTTGTAGTGGTCAAACACAAAAAGACTATCGTTACGCATGAACATGGGAGCATAGATTTCTTCGTAATAAATACTTTGTGTAAAATAATTCGCCCCCACCCAAATACGCTTATCAATTCCAGTTTTAGACTCCATCTCCATGGCCCATAACTTAGTCCTAACATCCACCCATAAATATTCAGAAGTATATAAATCCATCATCAACTCATCTTCAATATTTAAGAGATGCTTATAGGTTGTGTCTAATTTATCCACGTACATATAATCCATCGCTGGGTAATCAGGATTGTAATTCGAGAAGTACATCTTCGTATGCACGGTATCCACAATGGGAGAAATGTATTTGAAGTAATATGATTTATCAATAGCCCCTAACTTAATAGCGTCGTATTCGTCCACATAAACCGTATACATTATTTTGGCACATTGAATATGAATATTTCCTCTAAAATCGCGTATCAATTTTTCAGCCTTATTGGGAACGCGAACGGTGCTTAATATTTCACCATTTTCGTAAAGCATAATTTGACTCCCTTTTTTCAATTTCTTTTCATAGGCCAAGAGTATTATTCTATTGCTTCCAATTAATTCAAAATCTGCAACACTTAACTCTTTTGAACCATAAACTGTATCTGGTAATTTGTTAGAAAAAATAGTTACTCCTTCTTGAGATAATCCATCAAATTCACAGTCTATTCGCAACAATAAAGTATCCTCATTTACAGAAATTAAAGCTTTGTCAAAAGCAGTAAAAACTGTGTCTTTAAAAATGTAATGCTTAATACTTAAAGCCACCAATTGATCTTTATTACCGATATTGAAATAAGCAAAACCTTCTGCATTGGTACTTGCCTGTATTTTTTCATTTTCAAGCTCTAATATCAAAGCAGCATTTTTCACTTTACTCTCCGTCTCCTCGTCGAACAGTTCTACTTTCAAAGTTGTGTTTTGTGCGTAACTCGCAAAAGTCAACAAAAACATAAAGAAGGGAATAGCGTTTCTCATGGTTAATTTGTTTGAAGTTTCTATTTTAAGGATGCTGAAAAGAATCATATTCCATAAAATCGAGACAAAGATTCTAAAAAATAATTTGTCAACGGCATATATTGATAAATTTGAGCGATAAGAAGATGAGTAAAAGTTTAGAGATATTAAGTAAATATTGGGGATACGAAAGTTTTCGTGGAAAACAGGAAGACATCATCAATAGCGCCATTTATGGGCATGATACTCTGGCACTTTTACCCACTGGAGGAGGTAAGTCTATTTGTTATCAAATTGCGGGATTAGCCAGAGAAGGTATATGTATCGTTGTATCTCCACTTATTGCTTTGATGCAAGACCAGGTAGATAACTTAAAAGCACGAGGTATTAAAGCCAAAGCAATCATTTCGGGCATGTCTAAACGAGAAATTGACATCACCTTGGATAACGCTAAGTTTGGTGGATTGGATTTTCTTTATGTTTCACCTGAACGACTGAAATCTAAACTTTTCCTTACCCGTTTTCAACAAATGAACGTTTCTCTGATAGCCATAGATGAAGCGCATTGTATTTCTCAATGGGGGCATGATTTTAGACCTTCTTACCGAGAAATTGCAAAGATTAGAGAATATCATCCCAATGTACCTATGATGGCGCTTACGGCAACAGCTACACCTGAGGTTAAAAATGATATTATTGAACAATTGGGTTTAAAGAACCTAAAGTATTTCGAAGGAAGCTTTTCTCGAGACAACATCAGTTACGAAATTTATAAGACAGAGAATAAGTTAAAAGACCTATTAGCACTTGTCGATAAATTTAAAGGCCATACAGGAATCATCTACTGCCAAACAAGAAAAGATTGTAAGCACATTGCCAAACTTCTTTTGTCTTACAAACATTTGGTAGGAATTTATCACGGTGGGATGGATGGAGAAAAACGGAACGAAAGTTTACAGGCCTGGTTAAGTAATCGCGTGCGCATTATGGTAGCCACTAACGCTTTTGGAATGGGAATCGATAAACCCGATGTACGTTTTGTAGCCCATTACCAAATTCCAAATTCTATAGAAGCCTACTTTCAGGAAGCAGGTAGAGCGGGAAGAGATGGAAACAAATCCAGAACCTTTGCCTTGTACGAAGATGAAGATCTTGTGTTGATGCGTAAGCAATTACAACAACAATTCCCTCCTATTGATGATGTTAAGCTCATGTATAGAGCTGTATGTAATTTTCTAAAAGTTGCCATTGGATCTGGAAAAGATGAAACCTACCCCTTTGATTTACGTGAATTTGCCAACAAGTTCAAACTAAACGTAGTTGAAGCCTACAATGCGCTTAAAATTTTAGAATTGAATGATGACATTGTGTTAAACGAAGCCATCCACCACCCTACTCGTCTTAAGTTTGTGATATCCAACGCGGGTGCATATAGCTTTCAGATTAAACACGACAATTACTCAGGACTCATTACCTGGTTAAGTAGAAGTTATGCGGGAATCTTTAGTGAGTTTGCAACCATAAGAGAAAAAGACCTGAGCAAACGCCTCCGAATAACAGAAAAGGAACTCGATAGGCAGCTTAAGTTTTTAGAAAACAACGGTGTGGTTGAAATTCAATGGAGAAGCGATTTACCACAAATCACCTTTACCCACGAGCGTTTACCGGATGATTATCTCCGTATCAAAAAAGAAGCTTACCAAAATAGAAAAGACATTGCTTTCAACAAGCTCAATGCAATGCGAGAGTTATTAAAAACTACAACTTGTAGAACGCAATTTATTCTTGCTTATTTTGGTCAAGAGTCTACCCCTTGTGGCACCTGCGATATTTGTAGGTCCGAAGCAAATTCAGAATTCTCACATGAACAGCTTAAAGGAGCTATACTAGAGATACTGGCTAGCGGTCATTTCAGTCTTGATCAGCTGAAAACAGAACTTAACATCATTGACAAAAAACAACTCATACGAGTTATAGATCATCTTATAGATGAAGAAAAGATCAGTTTTAATGCAGCCAACAACCTTCTGATACTTAATTAAAATTCTCCTTGAATATTGATAATAAGACTTGAGGCGGTACTACTTTGTTAGGATACTCATGCATTACGCGCAATACTTTTTGAACCGACATAGGATTGAGCCCCATGCGTAAAGCCACTTGTTTTAAAAACACTAATTCCTCACCACTGGTTTCAGCATCTACATTCATCAATAAAACCAATCGATGAAATTGAATAATTCGCTCTACCTCACCATCTGGATAATTACCTGGGCGTTTACTTTTTGCCGCTTGAACATAATCTTCCGGTGTTAATTCTAATCGTTTAGCAAGAGTGGTTAAAAAGTCCTCTTCTATTCCTTTTACATCATCATCAACTCTAGCTAAATCGATAAGGTCTGACAACAATTGTAATCTTTCTGCTTTATTATCCATCCCGATAAAAATAGCATTATTCTACTATTTCCACAGCGGTATTTTCTAAAACAAAATCCATGGTCACACCTAAAACTTCTGGATTAGTAAGCATACGGTAATGACCTATATTTTCAAAAAAGACGAGCTTACTGTCATGTGCAGAAGCATGTACACGTTTTGAATTATCGAAAGGTATTACTTTATCATATTTATCATGAATAATCAAAAGCTCATTGTAATTCACTTTTTCTAGTTTGTGTTGCACTGTGACCTGCGAGACATCTTCCTTTACCAGTTTTTCTGCTTCATTATAAACAGCTCCTAAAGTGTCTTCATTTAGTCCAAACATGGCCGCCAACTCAGAGAACATCATTTGTATAGATTCCGGAACCGTTAAGAAGACAAGACGCTTTGCGTTTACATCCAGTTCACTTAACCCATAGGCCGTAACTGCCGATCCAAATGAATGGGCAATAAAAGAAAGATTGCTTTTATCGTCAATACATTCTACCACTCTTTTAAACCGCTCTTTAGAGGCGTATAAATTCGTCTTCTTTAATTTAGACTTCCCGTGTGCCGGTAAATTAAAAGCGTAAAAACGAATTCCTGCATCATCGAGTGACTTTGCGATATCCTGCATCGCTGCAAGGTTAGAGTTCCATCCGTGTACCAAAACAACTTTTTGATCAGAATCAAGGTTATTGGTAATCACCGGAAAACTTTCTTTTTCATCTTCTAATATGATGGTTTCAAAAGCATCATAAAAACCGACCTCTCTTTCTCGAATAGTTTTTTTATTTGTCAATTGAAAAATCTCAAATGCTTGTTTCCCAGCCAATCGTGCCGAAAAGAATTGAAGGATTTGAATATATAATTTTATTAACTTTATCATAACATTACTATGCGTACATAACTGCAAATATACGATGCTTTTTTACGATTAATAATAAAGTGAAAAGAAATAAGGCCATTTCACCAACAAGTTAACATTTATTACGTTTAGTTTGCTAGTCGGTATTGTAACTTATTAAGACTTTAGTCTTTATATTTAAAGATGGTTTTACAACCCAATTATCATTACATTTGAATTAAAATTTGAACCCCCATATGAGCGCAAATTTATACATAGTTCCACACGATTTAACAGAACTAGGTGATAAGACATTAGAAAACACTATACTACTCGGAAGAAGAAGACACACGGCCATTTTACTCCTTCATCTTGTTGACAAAGAGTCTAAAATTGCAAAAGCAAAAGCGCACTTAGAAAAGGTAGTTGCCGATTCTATTTGGAAGGAAGGTGACCCTGAAATAAATATAGAAGTTACTGTAGGAAACATTTTTGATGATATAGGTAGAATTTCCGAAGAAAAGAACGCGCGTTTAGTTGTTATGGGAACCCATGGAGCTAAAGGAATGCAGAAAATTCTTGGTAGTTATGCCATCAAGGTAATTACTTCAACTTCTACCCCATTCTTAGTGGTACAAGACAGAGTTATTTATGAACCTATCACCAAGATTGTAGTACCCATAGATTTAACCAAAGAAAGTTTACAAATCATCAACTACGCTGCAGACTTAGCCTTTATGTTCGACGCCGAAGTTCATATTGTTGGGGAAAAACAATCGGATGCAAGATTGGCGAATCAGATCAAAATCAGAATTGCACTGGTGAAGAAAGAATACGAAGAGAAAAACGTTAAAAACGTAATCACTCTTTTGGGAGGGTCTGGCTCTTTCCAGAAAAAAGTAGTGAACTACGCCAAAGAGGTAAATGCAGAGATGTTTGCTTTAGCTTACCACTCTGAAAGTTTACTTCCTCAATTTGATGGATTTGCACAAACATTAATTACGAACTCGGATAAAAAACCGTGTTTGATTATCAACTCAGAAGAAGTTTCTAATAGTTACTTCTAGGGTGCAATAAGAAAGTTCAATCCTCCGATAAGTCGGGGGATTTTTTTTGCTTAAAACTTCCACAATTGCGCCGTTCAACTTTTACCTTCCAAATTATGACTTTTCGTATATATTTGTAAAAAACAGAAGGAAAATGCGCTTAGGACAGTTAGCCCGTAGATTAAGTATCAAAACAGATAAAATTGTAAAATTCTTAGATGAATCTAAGGATACTCAAATCGGCACGCATCCTAACACCAAAATTCCTGATGAATTTGTGGACGATGTAATCAACCATTTCAAACCAGAACCGATTAAAGAAATGAAGGCTGCGTTGGAGGCTATGGATGAGGAAGTGATTCCTACAACTGAAAGTGTCACAACGGAAGAAAAAGAGGATACCGAGGCAACTCAAATACCTGAAGCTACACCTAATATCCCATCAGATATTTCTAAAAAGGAAGAAGCGGAAGCACATCAAGAAATTGATGCAATCGAACCCATTGTTGAAGCTCAAACCGAAGCAACAGAAATAGAACTTAAAGAAGAGGAAGAAGAAGAGTTAAATATTGTTGACGGTGTTATTAAAGCTCCGAAACAAGAATTGGGAGGTGTTAAAGTAATTGGAAAAATTGATTTACCTGAGCCAAAAGCAGAACCACTTGAAGACGATACTGAGAATGAAACTCAGGAAGAGAAAACCGTTGAAATAGAAAAGCCCAATACAAAACCTAAAAAACAGGTAAAGCGCAAAACTCCTGAACAACGCAAAAGGCAACAAGAAGAAAGAAGGCGTAAACAAGAACTTGCTGAGCAAACAGCGAGAGAGGAACGCAAAAAAGAATTGGAGCAACAAAAGCGTAAAGAGCATTACCTAAAACAATTGGAAGAGCAAAAAGCAAAAGCTCCAGCCAAAAAGAAAAAGAAGGCAAAGCCAAATACAAAGAAAAAAGTAAAAAAGGAGGCTCCTAAAGGACTTTGGAAAAAATTCTTGTATTGGTTAAACGATAAAAATTAAGGGTGAACTAAACATTGATTTCACCTCATAAACTTCACATAAAAAAAAGCTGCTCAAGAGCAGCTTTTTTTTATTTCTTATTTTGAATCAGCTTATAGAACGATGTCCAATACCTCACTTCTAGACTTACCATCTATTAAGTGATTTAAGATTAGATCAAACTTTTCGTTCATACTCTCATCTGTAAATCCAAGAGCAATTCCATATTTTCTCACCAATTTCAATTCTTCTGTATCCGCTTCACCGTTTACAGCAACCATTTGCATCAATTGAATAAAACGCTCGTATCTTTCTTCTCTAGTTGTAGGTGCTACTGTAGGGAAGTTAGCCGGGTTTGCTTTAATCTCTGCAACTTGATCTGCTGACAATCCAATTCTAGAAGCGATTCTATCTAAAAGTGCTTGTTCTTGGTCATCAATACCACCATCAGCACTCGCAATTAATAAAAGGTTTCTGTAATGTCCTCTGTATTTTGCTTTCTCTCCTGATTCATATAATGCAGAAAATCCCATAATATTAGTTTTAAGTTTTCGCTCGTGAAAATAATTCAATTTTTTAATACTTCGTCGTTAAAAGCCACTTTCTACAAGGCATCCACTCTTTTTTGAGCATCGGCTAAAACTTTATCTGCTTTAGCATTGGCCTCATTTTCAACTTGAACTGCTTTTTCTTCAGCTTTCTTCTTGAGCTGATTTCCTGTGAGCTCCGCAGTTTTCTTTTTTACTGGATTAGAGCCTGCTTCATCCATTAATTTCTGAGCTGATTTATCAGCCTCTGCTCGAATGGCATCCGCTGCCTTTTTTCCCTCAGCTCTAATTTTTTCAGCGTTTCGCTCTGCCGCAGCCATTATTTCTTTTTTCTTCGCTTCTTTGGCAGCATCTAAATCCTCTTTAGCTTTATCTATCGTAGCATTTACCGTGTCCTTAACATTTTGTACACTTTCATCTACCAACTCTTTTACACCCGCTTTAATTCCTCCTCCTTGTTCTAACAAGGCCTCTTTTAAATTAGAACTTACTTTTGGATCAGTTATTTTGTTTCCAATTAAAGCTGTTACCGGAAGTTGAGCTGGTAATCCATCCATTTTAAAGCCAGGAATTTTATTCGCCTGTGCGATTGCCTTTTCCGCTGCTTCAACCGCAGACTTTGGAATCAAAGCTTTAGGTATTAACATCTTCAAAGTGTAATCTATATCTTGCTCTAAAGAAGTTGTACCCTCCACATTTGCCGTAATTCCCTGTCCGAAGTTTAACTTAAACGGCTTCACACTCAATTTACCATCCTCTACTGCAAAGAATGCTTTGACGTCTTTAAACTCTCTGTTATCTAGATTAGAAATACTCAGTACATCTTCCATCTTCTGCAAAGCCTTAAATCCTGAAACTTTTACAGCCTGTGTAAACAAATCTCCATTGGCCGTAAGGGAATTGTAATCTGGCGTAAAATCTGCATTTAGATTTGTCGACATAGAGAAATTAGAACTAATTAATCCTTGCGCATATTTAGCAATAGGTGCCATTTGCTCTACAGTCATAAAGTTTTGCGTCAAAGCTTGAATATTCAATTTTTTCAAATCATAGGCAAAATCTAATTTAGGTGTTGCATGATCTTGCGTATTGTAAGTACCGTTTAACACTACTCCTCCACCCAAGGCATCCATTTTTAAATTAGAGATACTCGCCTTCTCATCGCGTAACACAACATCTCCTGTTACGTTATCGATCTCCATTCCATCGTAAATCAACTTATCTATTTGAGCCTTTAAGACAAAATCGATATTGTCTGGCACTAAAATCACTTCATCACTACTTGTTTCCTCAGAAGCTGGCGTCTCCTCTGTTGCAGTTGCAGCCTCTTCTGAAGCAGGCATTAAATCATCCATATCTAACAAGCTAGACGAGTAATTAAAGCTTCCTTTCAGTGGTTCATCTTTTAAAGCATAAGCCAAATAGTTATCTACTGTTCCTGAAGCATTAAAATCACTTTTACCCATTTTAGCCTTCAAGTCTGTTAATTGCATGTCTTGAGGAGTAAATGAAAATGCTAAGTTTTCAACTTCCACAGTTTGTGGCAAATCTGGTGAAGCATAAACCATGTCTTTCAGACTTAAACTACCCGATGCTTTAAATTCATCATAAGCCTCCTTTTCTATGCTCGAATATCTACCTTCTAGCGCTAAATCAGACGTTAGCTTTCCATTGTAACTTTCTCCTTCTGCCAATGGCATTACCTGATCTAAAGTTGCTAAATCAACATCGGCAAAAATACCCGCTTTGATATATGGATCTGTCATGGTATTGCGCAACTTCATATTTGCGTCTAAAGAGTTTCCTGCAAATTTCGCTGTGAAATTATTGATGTCTAGCGTCATCTTATCCATATCAGCTCCTCCAGCAAACTTTGTATTCAAATCAATATTGATATTATCTATCCCCTGAGGTAAATCCGGGTAATTGATAGAGGCATCATCCACCTTCATATCTATATCCCAACCTGGCATATTCACATCATCCATGGTACCTTTCACCCAAGCATTCAACGCCAACTTTCCTCCAGTAGCCATACTTTCATAACCTGTCGTGTAAAACGCAGGAATCAACGATAGTAAATCTTTAAATTTAGTTTCTGCAGTAATTAATTTCAGGTCCATTTCATCTCTTCCCTCTAGCATTGCATAATAGCCATCCAAACTTGCTTTTAAGGCATTTAATTCAAATACGTTTTCTGTAAGGGTGAACTTCATGGTTTCCGCTGTCATCTCCATAAGCATTCCCACATCCAGTTTCGTATTCACTTGAGATAAGTAATCAATACCGTCGTAATTAAATGTAAGAGATTCCATATCTGCTCTTGTATTCACTTCATATGCATCTCCATTGATTCCGACATCACCTCCAAGATTTAAAGCTAACATTTCCATGGCCATATTCCCTGCTTTATCTGTGTAGACAATATCTCCATTATTTATTGCAAACTCTTTCAACTTGAACACAAAATTCGAAGCTGTATCCGCAGGATTCTCTGCAGCAACTACAGAATCTGGCTTCATAATATCATAATTCGCCATTCCATTTTCCAGTACTTGCACATTGACCTTTGGTTGATCTAAAGCAATACCTTCCACTTCTATCTTGTCTCCAGAAACAACACTCCAAAAATTAAGCTTTGCTTCAAAATTGTCGATATTTACTAATTCAACCCCTTCAAAATCTTCTTTCCCTGTAAGTTTCAATCCTTCCAATTGAATACTCATTTTAGGAAAACTGGAAATAAAGGTTAGGTCAAAATCTTTCAAATCAACTTTCGCTAAAAGATATTTATCAGCTTCTTTCAAAGCCATGTTTTTCAACTCATCTTTAAAGAAATAAGGAATGGCTATAAGCGCAATAACAAGCAACAATATGCATACACCTAGTCCTCTAAAAATTCGTGCAAAAACACTTCTTTTCTTCTTTTTTGTCATGTTCTATTAATTATAATGTGGTTATTTTTACTTTACTTTCCGTCGTGTAGTGTGAGTATACGCCTTAATTTTTATCTTTCCAATATGAAATCGAAATTAATGACTTTAAAACATATTAACGTTGTCACTTTGTTATTATTTGCAAATTTCTCCTTGTCACAAATCACCACAGGAGGAAATGTAATAAAAGACCCCAGAAAAGAGTCGTTACCTGAAAAAAGAGTAGATACTACCAACACTGAATTTTATTTTCAGTTTTCACCACAATTCACTTTTCGAACACTGGAAGAGTCGCCAGCACCTTTCGGTAAAGAATTGGGAAGAAGAGCTTCTGAATATGGGCTTTGGTCGAATTCAATATCGGTAGGTATGCGCAATAGAATCCACAACAATTTCTTTATTGATTTCGGATTAGGTTTTTCCTCAAATAAAGAAGGGAACCAATACCAGAGTAATGACACCAGTTATGTAACGTCAAGAAGCTACAGGCATTTCGCCGTACCCATAAAATTTAGTTACATCACAGGTGGAGATTTATCTTTCTACGCAAGTGTTGGATTTACACCTAAGGCATTTTTCAATGTTTTGTACACAGAAGAATACACCTTTCAAAATGCCCCACGTGACAGAGAAGTCGTAGAAGACCAAGGTTACTCTTCTTTTCTGGTTGATTTAACTGCCGCTTCTGGATTTCGATTGAGAATGAGTGATGGTTTTGGAATTTACGCTGGTCTTGAAGCCCGAAGACAATTAAACAGTAATTACTCGGATCAATATCCTTACATAAGAAAAGCCTACGCGCTTGGTTTTAATTTAGGTTTATACTTCCCTATCGATTAATCGATTTTTCCACTAATCCATAAAATTGGCAGACTTGTATAAAAACGACTTCCCAGAGAACATTAATCTTTTATTTTTGTTAAAAATTTAGACGAATGAATTATATGAAGTTAGGTGTCTTGGCCCTGTTCTCTATTTTTATGATGAGCAGTTTTGCACTACATGAATACTTTTTTGGATTTGCTGAAATGGAGTTTAATGAGAAGGATCAAAAATTTGAAATTTCCATTCAAACTACAGCCCACGATTTTGAACATCACATGGAACACATGGGAGTTGCGTTAGGTCATATAGAAAAGCTAAACATAGAAGATAGTCTTTTCCAATTGGCACTTGCTGAAGTCAACAAAGGTTTTAGCATGAGCAAAGACGGCAAAAGTTTAGAATTGACGTGCATTGGTTTTGAAGTGAACCTAAAGGATGAATTATTCTTCTATTTACAATCAGAAACAACAGATAAAAAAGGAAGCTGGGACATTGAGTTTGACTTAATGATGAACAGTTATCCAAAACAACAGAATAAATTAAACTATGTTGAAAACGGTAAGAAAACAGCTCTTACATTTTTATTCAGCAACAAAGAACGTACGCTAGAAATCAAATAACATGAAAAAACTATTGGTATTATCAGGATTGATTTTAGGATCTCTCCACGCCTTAGCACAACCGGGTTACAACAACAACAAGTTTAAACAATTACACGAAGAACTTCCTACTCCAAACGTATACAGAACAGCCTCTGGTGCACCAGGACATGAGTACTATCAGCAGCAGGCCAACTACGATATTAAAGTTGAGTTGAACGATGAGGACCAAACCATTCACGGTGAAGAAACGGTTACTTATATCAATAACTCTCCGGATAAATTAGATTACTTATGGATGCAATTGGACCAAAATGTGCGTTCAATGAATTCGGTTTCTAAATTGATTACTGTAGAGAGCATGGAAAGCTTCTACAGCATACAGGCCATTCACAACAAATTATTTGAATTTGATGGAGGGTTTAAGATTGACTACATCAAAACAACGAGCGGAAAGAAAATGACCTTTGCGATCAACAAAACAATGTTGCGCATTGATTTAGAAGAACCATTAGCTCCGGGAGAAAAAATCTCTTTTGATTTAAAGTGGATGTACAACATCAACGATAGAATGAAAATAGGTGGTCGATCTGGTTACGAATATTTCAAGGAAGAAGACAATTACATTTATACGATTGCTCAGTGGTTCCCACGTATGTGTGTATACAACGACGTAGAAGGATGGCAAAACAAGCAATTCTTAGGAAGAGGTGAATTCTCACTTCCTTTTGGTGACTATAATGTAGAAATTACAGTTCCAGAAGATCATGTAGTAGGTGCCACAGGTGAATTGCAGAACGCAAGTGCAGTTCTTAGCAGCGAACAAAGAAAAAGATTAAAAGAAGCAGCAAGTTCAGA
>NZ_JAWWCF010000065.1:0-14656 GCF_033720595.1 Lishizhenia sp.
TTCGGAGTAGTAAATGATATGATCGGCACCTTGGGCTTTTAAATAAGCTTCTTTTTTTCGAGAACTCGTTTTGGCATAGGTTTCTACGCCTTGTAATTTTAAGAGTTGCAACAATGCGGTTCCAACTCCACCAGCCGCGGCGTGTATCAGAGCACGTTCCCCTTTGCGGGCGGTGTTTACATAGTTACACATGTAGTAAGCGGTAACGTATTGAGTGGCCAAGCACAGTGCTTTACCTGTATCCAAATCTCCTATAGGTGCATAGGCGTAAGATTTCGTAATTACATCTTGCGCATAACCTCCGAATCTACAGAAGGCCACTACGCGTTTCCCAACTTCTTGGTCATCAACATCTTTTCCAACGGCAACAATTTCTCCCACTACCTCGTAACCTAAAACGCAAGGTAAAGGAGGAGTTTCTCTGTACAAACCATTGCGGGCCATTACATCGGCGTAGTTCAGGCCAAATGCACTTACTTTTATAAGAACATCGTCTGCTGCTAAAGTCGGTAGCTGAATTGTTGTTAAGGCAAAAGCTTGCGTAGCTTCACCATTTTTCACCAATTGAAAAGCTTGTGTTGTTACCATGAATTATGCTTTTGCTTCTATCAAAACAACAATTTCTCCTTTTGGAGGATTGGCCTCATAATGTGCCGCCACTTCACTCGGGAAACCAATTTTGAATTCTTCGTACATTTTGCTGAGCTCACGGACCACACAAACGCGTCTGTCGTTACCCACAAATTCTTCCAATTGCTTTAAGCATTTCACCAAACGGTGGGGAGATTCATACAAAATGATAGTACGCTCTTCTTCTGCCAAAATCTTTAAACGGGTTTGGCGACCTTTTTTGTGCGGCAAGAAACCTTCGAAAACGAATTTGTCGCAAGGGAAACCACTTCCCACTAGAGCTGGGACAAATGCTGTAGCACCTGGTAAACATTCTACTTCTATGCCTGCCTCTCTACATGCTCTTACGAGTAAGAATCCGGGGTCAGAAATAGCCGGAGTACCTGCATCAGAAACCAAAGCAACCATATTGGCCGTTTCTATTCTGCTTACGTTGCTTTCCAACGTTTTATGTTCATTGTGTATGTGGTACGAATAACTTTGGTTGTCAATTTCAAAATGCTTCAACAACTTTTTGGTTGTACGCGTGTCTTCGGCTAAAATAAAATCAGCTTCTTTCAACACTTTAATGGCACGTAAGGTAATATCATCTAGATTTCCTACCGGCGTTGGCACTAAAACAAGTTTTCCCATGGTGCAAAAATACGTAGTTAATTAAGAATTGCGAATTATGTATTCAGAATGAATAGACAATGGAACGAAAAAAATCTAATTCTCCAGGTAACCAATACTTAAAAGGCTGTTTATATTAGTGTTTTTAAAAATTTAATATCAATAACCACTTATGAGAATCATATGCCTCCTAACATTTGTATGCCTTTTTCAATTGCCAAACCTTAGTGCGCAGGATTTTAATTTAGTCGATAGTATTCAAATTGATTTAGGTTCTTTTCAAGAAAGGGAGAGTTTTAGTACTTTGTATTGGAGGCAATTTCAAGATAAGATTTATCTCTATGAGAGTTTCGATTCTATTATCGTGGTGAACGATTTGGAGGGGAACAAGGAAGGGACGATAATGTTAGAGTCGGTTCATATATCAAATAAATTTACGCCATGGCGTGTAGAATTTGAAAAGGATAGAATTATTGTGGTGGACGTAATCAGAATGAATTTAAGGGTCTACGATTTAAATGGAAGCTTTTTGCAAGAGATAGATTTGTACAAGTTTTTTGATCAGTACACTCCTTCTCTGGAGGGTCATTTTGAAATAGATTTTGAAAATGAATTGATATATACGGTTTTGGTACCGAATAAGCAGTCAAAATACTTTTTTAAGCTACCTAGAAAACCTGGTAAGTTCTATCAGGAAAGTAGTTTGTTAGGTGTTTATAATTTTGAAGGAAAGCGCTTAGAAAGTTTTGCGAATTATGACCCTCTTTATTCTCAAGGTGATTTGCCCTATAAAGCTGATTATTCTTTTATACGTTTAGGTGATGAATTGATTCTAGAACAAGATTTGGCGCATCAAGTAACTGTGTTTAAAATGAATAATTTAATGTCTTCGCAGTATCATTTTAAAGGAGATTCCATTACGCAAAAGTTGGATGCATTGCCACGTGTTACAGAGGTGTTGACTGAGGAAAGCTATCATGGAATGTTGATAGAATCTTATGGTTATGGCGCCTTCTTATCCTTTAATTCTTCTCAACTTGTTGGTCGGGTTTATTATAAAAGTGCAGAGGATACAACTACCTCTGTTGCTGCAGAGAACACCAAGAAAAGGGTAAAACCGGTTAAGGGTTCTTGCTTAACGCCGAGCGATCAAAAATTGAATCAAAAAGATATTTTAGCAGATAAGGTAATGTACATACGTATGGTAGATTGGAATACGAAAAAGGTGGTGTACGATGGGAGGTTTACATTGAAAGGTGATTTCTTTTTTACAGGTGCTTCTATTCCTGAAAATCAAGTTTGGACCAAAGGCTATAAGGATGGGGTGTTGACGATCTACAAATATGAATTGAATTAGAACATAGAAAAAGGGTGAAATCCAAATTTCTTGGAGTTCCACCCTTTATATTTTAAGTTTTTGATTCCGTAGTTCTTATTTTTTCATCCCCGAAAAATCTGTGGTCAAGAAGAAAATATTCCCTGCAGGATCGGTAAACATGTAATTCCCAGGCAATACTTGTCCACCAAACTCCAAAGCTTCAACCGCATAGTTGTTGGCTCTCATCTCTGCTGCTAAAGAATCATTTTCGTTGATTCCATGTCCTGAATAAGTAAACAACTCTCCGTGCCACATGCCTTTTGTTTCGTGTAAGCCTAGGGTCAGTTGACCGTCGTAACCAATCGTGTATCTATAAGGAACTCCTTCTTCGTGTATACCTTGACTTTCAAATCCAAGTGCTGTGTAATACACTAAACTACTATCTACGTTTTCAACTGCTAAAGCATACTCTTGGAAGATACCTGCTTTCGGATTCGGGAAATCGAATTTCTTGGTGGGGTTAAATACAATATCCGCAACCTGAATATCTTTTTTGGGTGCTTTGGGTTCATTAATTACAACGAAACCTAAAGAATCTGGAGCGAAATAGACATTAAACCATGCGTCTCCGTTTTCTCTTTTTAACTCCATTTGAGGACTGACATTTATGGCTTTAAGCGTTTTGTAAACGTTTACTGCGTCCTCTGAGTGGTACGCAGGTCCCATATAATTCATAGTATCTTCGTTAATGGTCAAACTCATACTTCCATCATACATTGCAGACCATTTCCAAGGAGTAGAGCTTGAGTCTTCGACGTGCCACCCTAATGTTTGGTAAAATTGAATGGTTTCCTCGTAATTCTTAGTTCCTATCATGATGTTTACAGCTTCTCCTAATAAAGGAGTTGTTTCAGCTGCTTGGGCAACTGTATCTACCGCTAATGTATCTGTTGATGGTACTTCAGGTGTTGTGTCCACTTGTTCAGAATTACAAGAGTACAGCGCAAGAAGGGCACAAGCCATTGTAAAGATTGTACTTTTCATAAAATAGTGTTTCAAACAAAGGTAAGTCTATTTTTACGAGACTTAAATGAGAAGTTCATAGAAAATCTATCGCGTAAGCGCCACGTAATCTTTCAATACCTTTTTCAAAAAGGTCATTTTCTTTTTGGGTACTTCCGGGAGTTGAAGTTTTTCTACCAATTCATGGACAAGTTCAATGGCAATCTCTCGTGTTGCAGGGTTGTTGTATTCCTCCACGCGTTGTATTACCTTTTTGATGAACATCATGTCTTCATCCGTAAATTGTTCTACTTCCGGATATTCAATCTCCGTTTTTTCCTTGTTGAGGTTGAGCACTTGGTTTAAGGTATAATCAAACGTTGGGTTAAGTTTAACCACAACAGTATTTGCCATCATGTCTGCTAATCGTTGCGATCTTTTGGAGATAAGTATTACCACAGCTTCTATAGGAAGAATAATAAAGGCCAATCCTTTGAATAACCAGCGTAAGAAATATTCGTTTAAACTTGCATTGTCGCCGTTTACCTTCATTACACGTATTCCTAATGCTTTTTTTCCTAAGGTTTGTCCCTTGGTGATATATTCCAGCATTGGAGAATAGAAAAAAGCAGGTAGGGTAAGTAAAAAGTAAAGGGTAAGATAAAGTTTTGCTTCTTCGTTTCTGGTGGATAAACCAGAGTTTTCCATCGTAAGGGTGATGATGAACATATAGAAACCAAGAATTACCAAATCTAAAAGGTACGCGGTAAAGCGCTGACCTAGTCCTGCAAGCTCAAAGGTAATTTGAACATTCTGTGCGGTTTTAATGGAAATGGTTTTCATGTGTTGCTAATATAATTGAATTTGCCGAAAAATGCTTTTGGAGTTAGGTATTCAATCTGATTTACTTTTGTAAGTATCTATGAATTAATTGTGCTTTTACTTGAAAGCTTAAATCTAAATATTATTTTAGCTAGCCTGATGTAAGAAAGCTTACGCCGCATACTACAGAATGAAAGAAACTACCTTCATAAATAAAAACAAAGAAAAGTGGAAACGCTTTGAGAAACTCAGTAAGGGCAATAATACCGATCCTGAAGAACTGGGAGAATTATTTACGGAGGTCAATGAAGATCTAAGCTTTGCACAAACATTTTACGAGCGCCGAACGGTGAGAGCTTATTTGAACCAAGCGGCACAAGGTGTTTATGGGCGACTCTACAAGCAGAAAGGAGATTCTTTAAAAAAGTATTGGAAAACTTGGTCCATCGTCATTCCCTTAGAACTCTATAAATCACGTAAGAATTTGCTCTTTGCCCTTGTAATGTTTATGCTTTGGGTGGTAATTGGAGCCATAACAACACATTATTTTCCAGACTTTGTTGATATGGCTGCAGGTAGAGGGATGATTGCCAGAGGTGAACGCTTTATTGGGCAAGATGACCCCTTTGGTTTTTATGGAGACTCCGGTAGTTTTGAGATGTTTTACACCATTACATTGAATAATATTAAAGTTGCTTTCCTCTGTTTCTTGGGAGGGATATTATTCTCCTTTGGAACGCATTATTTGGTTTTTAAGAATGGAATGATGTTAGGGTCCTTCCAATATTTTTATGTGTTGAAGGGACTTGGATTGTCTTCCTTTTTAGCCATTTGGATTCACGGAGCTTTTGAGATAAGTGCCATAGTTGTGGCTGCGGGAGCAGGTTTTACGCTTGGGCATAGTTTGCTTTTTCCAGGTTCCTATTCGCGATTACAATCCTTTCAGTTGGGGGCGAAGAGATCTATGAGAATCATGATAGCACTGGTGCCTGTCTTTATTATTGCGGGGTTCCTTGAGAGTTATGTTACGCGTAATTACGCCAGTTTACCTGATTGGTCCAAGTGGTGTATCATTATTTTCTCCTTTGCTTTGATGTTGATTTATTTTGTGATTTATCCACAGTATTTAGCGCGTAAGCATCCAGAGTTACTACAAGAAAATGAAAGTGTTAATCAGCTGCCTTCACATGAGGTGAGTCTGTATAAGATTAGAAATTTCACGGATATTATTTCAGATACTTTTCAGTTATACCGACAGAAGTTTTATGTTTTTATGAAGATTAACCTTAGCATCACCTTGCCTTTAATGTTGCTGCTTTCAGGTTTTCAGTTTATCACGCATAGTTATGATTTCGCCTTTGAATATCCGGAGGATTGGATCAATTTGTTGAGTATTCTTTTTGGTAACCCTTATGGGCAGACCTTTATTGAAACTGATTTTTTTGCTCTGTTTTTATGGGTCTTACCCTTAACATCTTTGGCTTCGGCAGTTTATTACGCAATTTCAAGCGCTAGTGAAAAGTTTGTGTGGAAGAATTACTTTTCTTTCTTGTCTAAACAAGGGTTTAAAGTTTTTGTAGGTATCGCCATTTTTTATGCCTTCATGGTTATATTACCTTCTTATCTTATATGGGCAGGAATTTTTATTGTTCCCTTTCTTTTCAATGTATTGTCTTTAGGAGTTTATGATCAGAAAGGACTTGGCTTAGGAAAGTTTATGAAATACGGTGCTAAATCTTGGGTGTTTAATTTCGTATTGGTCCTATTCCTGTCTGCCATGGTCATTTTGTTTGCACAACCTATTGCATTTGTGATGGCCTCAGAGGATATCAATGAAATTCCAGATTTATTGGATGTATTTACTGATTTTATTCGCATGATTTTAGCGGACGAAACTCCTTACACCATAGAAATTGTAAACGGTATAAGGGTGTTTGTTTACCTCATTTTTATACTCCTAGTATTTCCATTAGTACTCATCGCCTCGGCTTTGTCGAGTTACAAATCAATAGAGGAGGAAGAAGCTCCAGCGCTTAGAAAAGAGTTTGAGCGTTTTGGAAAAAGAAGTAGAACCGTTGAAACGAAAGGAGATTATGAGTAAAGTAATCTGTACTCTACTGTTGTTATTCGCCTTTCTTTCTTGGGGACAAGAAACGGATTTAAAAAAGGAATGGGATAAACTACAAAAAAGCGTAGAATATGGCGAAGCCTCTCGTAAATCTAAGCCGAATAATGACAGGGTTTATCCGGATAAATTAGAAGAAAATGTTGATGATGAGGTGGGGTATACAACTCCTGCTGATAATACGAGCGAGGATGAGATTCTGGCGAACCGCGAGAGTCAATTTGGTCCATATAGAGGTGATGGTGGAATTAAGAAAAACAATCGAGAGTCTATCATAAGAGAAGCTCCTAAATACGATCCAAACATACCCGACACTCCAGATGTTGAACCGTTAGACGTGGATCCACCAGATCGTTGGGAGATTTCTGAAAATGTATGGCAAGTAATACTTATACTGCTCGTACTTTTTATCGTAGTGTTTTTGTTGTATTACTTCTTTATTCGTAATGCAAGTGTTGAGGTTGATAGTCAAAACATAGTACCTGATCTAGAGGAGTGGAATCCAGAGGAGGTAACGAAGACAGAATTAGAAATTTTGCTCGAAAACGCACTAGCTAAGGAAGATTATCGACAATGTGTCCGCGTGTACTACACCTTCATTTTACAATCCTTAATTAAGAAAGGATGGATTAAATACAAACAAGATAAAACCAATGCACATTACCAAATAGAGATGTTGCAACGTCCTGTGCACCTTGAATTTTCTAAAGCTGTACGTTTATATGAATTGGTGTGGTATGGTCATTATGACATCAATGCCAGCATTTACCAAAGTTTAGAACCCGAGTTAAAAGCGCTCTACCAAAAAATTGATGCAAATGAGGGGAAATAGATTGGTAATGTTAGCGGGTGGACTCATCCTATTTGTGGTGATACTGGTACTTTTATTCAATTCTTCATCTGGGGAGGAGAATGTAAAGGATAAGGATGGAAAAAGTTATTACTCTAACAATTGGAAACACAGATATGGCTGGGATAATTTACATCCCAATGGTTTGTATTTGTTCAATGAATTAATGAACAAGAGTAGCAACTTTGAGGATATCTATTACGTGAAAAATCATTTACTTTTAGATTCTCTGCTACAAGAAGATAGCGCGGCATTTGCATTTATCGGGGAGAATTTCTACCTCACAAGTAATGAGATAAGTGCCCTAATGGCTAGTGTGGGTAAGGGGTCCAAGTTATTTTACTCTTGTAATGTAATGGATTACAACCTGCATGGTCAATTACTGAGTTTTAGTGATTACAAATTCGTCTACAATAAAGAAGTAGAGCTTACGCACAATGGAGATACTTTGCGTTTAGCCAAACGTTTTGAAGGTGATACCATTTTTGGAAGATGGAATGTATACGACACTACGAAATTTTATGATTACAAGCCTTTGCTCAGTTTGGAGGGATATCCATACAGTATAGAACTTAATTATGGAGTAGGTAAAATTTACGGACATTTAAATCCTGAAGCATTTTTCAATTATCAACTCAAAGGGGAAGATGGGTTTAAACATTATGCTGCTACCTTCGGAAAACTCAAAGCCAAGAAACTTTACCTTTTAGAATTTGCAAATTACGATCCAGAGATAATATATGACGGGAATGACGAGGAAGAGAATGATTCCTTGTTTAAACCACTCTTAAAGTATCCAAGTTTTAAATGGGCTTTGTTCACTTTCATTATTGGTTTTATCGCATTTATTATTTTCAGAAGTAAAAGGGAGCGACCTGTTATTCGTATTCAAGAAGAAAAACAGCTTTCGGCGCTTTCTTATGTTGATACTATTGCAGGGATTTATTTCGATAGAAAGCAACCCGAAGATGCCTACAAAATGATGAAGGCAAATTTCTATTTAAATGTGCAGAAGTACTTTTATTTAGATCTTAAAAATGAAAAAGAAAAAGCCAATGTTTTGTTGAGCGAAAAAGCGAACATGTCTCTTTCAGAGGTGGATCATTTATTGGCCTTAGTAGAAAGCAAGAAAGAAATTAGTTTTCAAGATTTAGAAATCCTTAACAAAGAACTGCGCAAATTCTATTTGAAATCTGAAATCTGGAAGGAAGAGGAAGAAACTAAAATTGCAGAAAGTTACATCACTTTTAACAGAGGTCTTTTCGCTCCAACGCTATTGATGTTACTTGGTGCGCTGTTAATAGCAGCTTCATTTATGTTGTTGACTTATTCTGTAGGAGTTGGTATATTGCTGTGGCCGCTTGCTATTGCATCTTTTGTTTTCGCCAACAGGATGATGAGTAGACCTATATTGCGACATAATATTCATGAAATTATAGTCTATCCTATTCTAGGTAAACCCTATCACTTGAAGGTTGAAGATGTGTATCAAGCCAAGAATTTGGGGAAAGATTTACTGTTGAAGATCATAGATAGAGAAGAGGTTAAAATAAGTTTACTGAATTTAGATAAAAGAAATATTAAGCTTTTGGAAAACTTAGTTTTCCAGATAAATAACAAAGGAAATGATAGAAGATAATAATACAGAGCCGAACGAACATGAAGCTGTGAACCCTGAGTCACAACAACAAGAAGAAACTCAGCAGGTAGAACGTGTCGAAACTTCCTCTAACGCTTTTGGATTTGAAAGAGAAAACGAAGATTTGATTTGGCTTACACAAAAGGTGAACGATATTCGCATTCAATTTTCTAAGTACGTTATTGGTCAGCAAGAAATGGTTGAATTACTCATGGCTGGAATATTCTCAGCGGGTCATATTCTTTTAGAAGGTGTTCCCGGAGTAGCCAAAACACTCTCTTCTAAAGTGTTGGCCAAAGCATTAGATGTAGATTTTTCGCGTATACAATTTACGCCAGACCTAATGCCGAGTGATGTGATTGGGACTTCTATTTTTAACATGAACGAAAGTAAGTTCAACTTTAAAAAAGGTCCTATTTTCTCAAATATTGTATTGATAGATGAGATTAACAGAGCTCCAGCCAAAACCCAAGCTGCCTTGTTTGAGGTGATGGAGGAAAGACAGATAACTTACGATGGAGTAGAGTATGCCATGCAGTTTCCATTCTTAGTGGTGGCCACTCAAAACCCTGTTGAACAAGAGGGTACCTATAATTTACCGGAAGCTCAGTTAGACCGTTTCTTGTTCAAAATCAAATTAGATTATCCATCTCAAGTAGATGAAACCATGATATTGCAACGCTATAAATCCAATATCAAAGCTCCGAGTTTAGATGAGGTTATGGCTGTGATTAACGCCGAAGATGTGCGTCGCGTGCAAGAGTTGGTGAAAGAGGTGATTGTAGAGGATAAATTGTTAGAATACATTTCTGCCATCACGGTTAAAACGAGAAATCACGGCAAGGTGTATTTAGGAGCTTCACCAAGGGCTTCTTTGGCAATTCTTAAGAGTGCAAAAGCGATGGCTGCTATAAAGGGAAGAGATTTTGTAACTCCAGATGATATTCAGTTTGTGGCGCCTCACGTGCTTAATCATAGGTTAATTTTAACACCTGAAGCAGAAATAGAAGGTTATGCTACGGAAGATGTGATTACTGAAATCGTTAAAAACATAGAGGTGCCGAGATAAGATGATAAAACACCTTTTTATATCGCGTTTTTTCTTCGTGCTTTTGGCAGGAGTGGTGTTACTCTTTATCTTGAGCTATGCCTGGAGTTTTTTATTCTTGGTAGCCCAAGTAGGAGTGCTGAGTTTAATAGCATTGAGTTTGCTCGATTTTCTTGTGCTTTTTGCCAATAAATCCATCCTAAAATTCCAGCGTATTTTTCCTCGTAGAGGAGATTTAAATGATGAAGCTCATGTAAGTTTACGTGTGGTTAACTTGAGCGCACAAGTATTAAAGTTGACGATATATGAAGGTTTTCCGGAGGAGTTGCAAGAACGATCAAAAGCATTTTCGAGTTCTTTATTACCCAAAAGATCAGAAAGTTTTAATTACTCTTTTACTCCAAAGCGTCGAGGAGATTACCGCTTTGAGAATACGCATATTTTTGTACAAAGTGTACTGCGTTTGGTAAAAAGACGTGTTGTGGTTGTGCAAGATGATGTCATGGAGGTATATCCTTCGATTCAACAAATGAAATTGTATGAGCTAAAAGTTTTTAATCAATCTCAGGTTCGCGGAATTAAAAAGATTAGAAGTTTAGGACACAACAACGAATTCGAACAAATTAAGAGCTATACGCAAGGAGACGATATAAGAACGATTAACTGGAAGGCAACTTCGCGTAGAAATGAATTGATGGTAAACCAATACCAAGACCAACGCGCACAGCATGTTTATTCGGTGATTGATAAATCGCGCTCTATGGAGATGGCTTTTGACGGTATGAGTTTACTCGATTATGCAATCAACTCTTCTTTGGTATTTTCCAACATCGCCTTGAGAAAAGGAGATAAAAAAGGAGTGATTACTTACGCCGATAAAATAGGAACAAAGTTAGCCGCCGAGGGTGGAAGAGCGCATTTAAAGCGTATCATGGAAGTTCTCTACAACCAACGTACGCAGTTTAAAGAAGCAAACTTTCCTTTGCTTTACCAAAGCTTAAGATCTAGTGTTAAAGTGAGAAGTTTACTCATGCTTTATACCAATTTTGAAACCGAACAAGCCATGCACAGAGCCTTACCTTTGTTGCGTAAACTCAATGCAAAACATTTATTGGTTGTGGTGTTTTTTGAAAATACACAGTTGCGCGAAAGCATTGTAAAACCACCGGAAAATATGCGTGATATTTATGTAGGTGCAGTAGCAGAAACTACCGTAAATGTGAAACGTAAAATTGCACTGGAGTTAAATAGAAATGGTATTCAAACCATACTAACCAAGCCAGAGGAATTAAATGTGAAAACCATTAATAAGTACTTATCCTTAAAGTCGAAAGGGATGATTTAGGTTGTGTTTAATACTTTAGGACTAATTTTTGGGTGATGCTCTTGCTATTCGAACTCAAACGTACCACATACATTCCCTCACTCATATGCTCATTCAGTTTTAGGGTGAATTGAGATACTCCACCGGGGGTGTTCTTCAATGCCTGTTGATGGATGATTTTGCCATCAAGACTAAGAAGCGTGAATTCGAGATCCTCCTCAGTAGTAGTATGAATATCAATAGTTAATAATCCTTGATTCGGATTTGGATACACTCGCATTTGTAAGTCAGAATTACTTTGTGGGTTAGGGGTGTGTACTTCTAAATCTTCTCCTTGGACGATGTATACTTTGAAGATTTGGTTGCTTGCTAAACTTTGACTTCCATCATTGATGAAAAAGATATTGGGTGCAGAGCTTTCAATACCTCCATATATGTATCCTAAAAACGTAGTGTCAGCATTTAGGTTAGCAAGTTGAAATACATGATTACTATACTGCGGAAGTGTATCATTAGGTATGAATTCAGCACCCGCTCCCATTAATGCAGGAAGTTCTATAGGGAGCTTGTATTCAGTCATAACACCGTTAGCATCTCTTGTTACGCGAGCTATAGTCTTTACAAAGGGTACATTGTCGTCTTGGACTAATACACCTGAAGAATCATAATACTGCGCTATTCCTCCGAAAAAAAGCGTATGCATTTCGTTGGTGTTCACATTGTATAAAGGAACCACCGGACAATGATAATGGTTATAGTACTGTTGGAAATTGGCCTCGAGTGTATAACCATTTGTATCTACGGTTACGCTGCTTAGAAAAGGTAAATTAACCGTGGGTTGAAAAACTCCGGAAAACATACTTACACCTTGTGCTCCGTTAGGTAATACTTGGGCTTCGGCATTGTAATCTCTTCTGTGTAAATTCGCAGCATCAATGTATGGAGTAAGATGGGTGACTGTTAAATTCACTCCGTCATCATTAATTTTAAATCTACGTATTGCATTGGTGTATTCTTGTATGAAACCAGGACCGTTATTCGGTCCCATAGGGTTGTACTTACCAATAAATTTTTGACCACCCAGTAAATAATAGGTATCGTAAACTTTTTGTAAGCGGCCTCCGGTTACTTGAAATTGTGAATCTGTAATTTGTCTAAAATAAGTATTGAACCCCGTGTTATTCATAACGGCATTAATTACTTCCGGAACATCTATTGCTGTAAGGTAGGGGAAAGTAGTGTGATCTCCAGCTGTTGCGCTGTACCCATATCCTCCAAGGACATATAACATATCCCCTTCTTGCTTGAAATTCATGTTGGTAGAACTAAGTTGTTCTTGAATACCTTGTGGTAAACTACTCAATGGGGCTGTCCATTTTTGTAAGCTTACAGGATCAAAGACAATGAGTTGATTGTTATGTCCAGCAATGTCAAAAGAAGCCCAAGGTTGTCGTCGGTGCAGCCCGTCTAAACGGCCACCTATTAAAAGCCATTTACCATTGTGTTGACCAAAAGCGTAGGATTGTAAACCACCTATGTTATTCGTACTAATGGTTTCAATATAAATGTTAAATGGTATTTGAGCATTTATCGTATTTATTCCTAGGATGAAGGAAAAAAGTAGGAGTCCAAAAATATTTTTCATGATGCTGTCAAGTTACTCAATATAAGCTTATTCAGGGTAACAAAGGTTACAGTAGAGGCGTTGATTTTTATCAATAGTATAAAGGGAAGTGTGGAGGTTTAAAACAAGCAATAAGGGAAAACGGACTACCTTTTTATTAATTGTTAACGACTGCTTTAGGTTCCTTTCTTCGAGAAGTAAATGTATCTGCTTGTTAAAATAGGTGATGAAAATGGATGAAAAAGAAAAAAATAGTTGAGAATGAACTTTATATGAACATATATGTTTTCTTTAGCTCAAGGAAATGTAATTCCTTCATAAAGAAAGTAGTTAACTTTCGGATTAATTGTTTATTTTCGTTCAAAGCATGTCAGTAAAAGTAAATATAGAAAACCTCGTACAAGACCTCCAAAATGGTGAGGAACAGGCGTTGGCGACTATTTACGACATGTACTCTGATGCGCTTTACGGTTTAATTTTAAAAATTGTAAAAGACGACGGATTAGCACAGGATATTCTACAAGATTGTTTTGTTAAGATTTGGCAAAAGGCACAAACTTATGATGCTTCTAAAGGCTCATTCTTTACCTGGATGTTAAACGTTTGTAGAAATAAATCTATAGATGAATTACGTAAGGTAGATAGACACCGAAAGGGGAAAGATGAAATTGGTCATGCAACCGATTACAAGAAGCAAGGTATAGAGCGCAACATCGATACAATTGGGTTAAAAGATATTGTTGATGAATTGCCAGATGATCAAAAGTTAATCGTGGAGTACCTCTATTTTAAAGGTTATACACAGCAAGAAACTTCGGATGAGTTAAATATACCATTGGGAACCGTTAAATCGCGTTCTCGAATGGCAATTAAGGCATTGAAAGATAGTTTTGTAATAGTTTTATTGATTTGGATACAAAAGAATATATAGCATCTGGCATACTGGAAAGTTATGTGATGGGTACCGCTTCTGAACAAGAACAGCGAGAGGTACACTGCTTGTCTTCTATTTATCCAGAAATTAAGGAGGAGTTGAATAGGATTCAACAAACTTTAGAAGACTATGTGCAATCCATAGCGGTTACTCCTCCTGCAGGAACCAAGGAAGCTATATTAGCCAAGATTAAAGATGTTCCGCAAGAGAAAGTAATGAAGAAGGTAGAAGAACCTAAGCTTGAGAAAGAAACGAAGGTTGTTCAAATGCCGACTTACGCCAAGTTGAGTTTGGTAGCTTCTATTGCAATTGTTGTTGGTGTGAGTGCCATGTTTGTGATGAAGTCACAAGAAAATGCAAGGTTGAATAATGAGTTGAAAGCCTTAAATTCTCAAACCGAACAAAAGCAAAACGAATATTTAGCCAGTTTAGAAAATCTGGAGAAAGAAGTTGCAGCCAGTAAAGAATTACAAGATTTTGTATTGAACGAAGGTACAGAAGAGGTTGTTTTAGCTGGAACGGAAAATCACCCAGAGGCAAAAGTTAGAGTATACTGGCACAAAGAAACGCAGGCCGTTATTGTGAAAAACGATGCCTTACCTGCTCCAACTGAAGGTAAACAGTACCAATTGTGGGCTTTGGCAGATGGAGTTCCAGTAGATTTGGGTGTGTTAGACAAAGAATTCGCGGTAACTCCAACGCGTAAAATAGGGGTGAATGAACTGCAA
>NZ_JAWWCF010000066.1:0-14285 GCF_033720595.1 Lishizhenia sp.
ACCTATTCCTTTTCTCACCATGTCAACATCCGCTCCTACCTTTTCACAGAAATTAGAAATTTCATTCATAAAGGTAATTTTTGTTGCCAAGAAAGAATTGGCCGCATATTTCGTAAGCTCCGCAGATTTTTCATCCATAATAATTAAGGGATGTCCATCTCTGATGAAAGGCTTGTAGAGCTCAGACATAATTTGCTTCGCTTTTTCATCTTCAGTTCCAATAACAACTCTGTCAGGATTTAAGAAATCGTCAACGGCAAAACCTTCTCTTAAAAATTCTGGGTTTGAAACTACAGCGAATGGAATATCTGTATGCTTTGCAACGGCTTCAGCAACCAATTCTGCAGTTCCAACAGGAACGGTTGATTTATCTACAATTACTTTATATTCTTTAATGATTTTACCGAGAGATTCAGCAACACCTAACACATAACTTAAATCTGCGCTTCCATCTTCACCTGGAGGTGTAGGGAGTGCTAAAAAGATAATTTCAGCCTCTTCAACAGCTTCCTCTAAGTTGGTAGTGAAATTAATTCTGTTGGCTTTGATGTTACGCTCGAAAATAACATCTAAATGTGGTTCGTAAATCGGAACCACACCTTTTCTCATTTGTTCTACCTTATTTTCATCTATATCTACACACGTTACATTGTTTCCTGTTTCGGCAAAACATGTTCCCGTTACAAGACCAACATAACCTGTTCCAATTACTGCAATCTTTTTCATTACTTAATAAATTCTTTAACACTGTTACAGATGAAAGCCAATTGTTCTTCTTCTAATTCTGTGTGCATTGGAAGAGAGATAACTCTAGAAGTTAACCAATCTGTGGTGGTTAAATCACCACATTCTGTTTCTAGTTCGGCAAACATTTTCTGGCGGTGAGCTGGAACAGGGTAATAAATCATGGCAGGAATATCTTTTGCTGCCAAATGTTCAACTAATCCATCTCTATCAATGCCTTCTAATTGTAAGGTGTATTGGTGAAATACGTGGTTTGTTTTTTCGTCTCTATGAGGAGTAGTTACATTGTTAAAATCTGCAAAGAAGTTATCGTAGTAAGCAGCTGCTTTTCTTCTTGCTGTAATGTAATCATCTAATTTTCTCAATTTAATGCGCAACACGGCTGCTTGAATAGTATCTAATCTACTGTTACAACCTACTCTGTCGTGGTAGTAACGCTTGCTTTGTCCATGATTAGCAATCATTTTGATTTTTTCTGCTAACTCATCGTTGTTCGTACACAATGCTCCTCCATCTCCGTAACATCCTAAGTTTTTCGAAGGGAAGAAAGAGGTACAACCAATATCACCTATGGTACCTGTTTTTACCTTCTTTCCATCAGAGAAAGTGTAATCACTACCTATGGCTTGTGCATTATCTTCTATGATGTACAAATTGTGTTCTTCAGCGATTGCCTTGATCTCTTCCATGTTACAAGCCTGACCATACAGGTGCACAGGAACAATAGCTTTCGTATTTGGCGTAATTGCTTTGCGAATAGCCTCAGGATCTATATTAAAAGTTTTGGGGTCACAATCAACAAATACAGGTTTTAAGCGCAATAAGCCCATAACCTCTGTTGTTGCAATATATGTGTAAGATGGAGTGATTACTTCATCACCAGGCTTCAAGTCCAATGCCATCATGGCAATTTGTAAAGCGTCCGTTCCATTGGCACATGGAATAACATGTTTTGCTCCTAAGTAGTTTTCTAACTCTTCTTTGAAAGCATGAACGTCTGGTCCGTTAATAAATTGGGCTTTTTCTAATATGCTGTTGATTGAAGTTTGTACTTCTTCCTTTATGTTCTCGTATTGTGTAACGAGATCAACCATTTGTATTTTCTTCATTGCAAGTTTGTTTAACGAAGTGTTTCACTTCTAAAGGCTCGAAATTCTTTTGACGAACTCGAAGAACTAACGCAAGTTTTAAACTAAAATTATACTTGTTTGCCTAAGGGGTTAAAGATAATTAAACTCCTTAGATTCTAGAAGGCTTTTTAAAGTTTTTAACTAGAAGGGATAACCTATACCTAAATGGAATCGCGGTTCAAATGGAGCGATGTTTTTTGTGTCGTAATCTTGACCGTAATAATTGAGCAGCTCATCATTTATTGGAGCTCTACTTTGCCATACCCATCGAGCGTTTGCAGGAAGTGCAGGGTTACGTAAAGGGATACCTATGTCAAAACGGATTACGAAGAAGTCTAGGTCAAAACGAAGTCCGAAACCGCCAGCAATCCCCAATTGCTTATACCAGTCAGCAGAAAACTTACTCCCCACACGGTTGGGGTCTTCATTGATGGTCCATATGTTACCTGCATCGCAGAATAATGCACCTCTTAAAGAGCTGCCAAGTGGGAATCTATATTCCATACTTCCTCCTATACGTATGTCACCTGCTTGCGTCGCTGTACCGGTTGAATCTAGGTAGGCTTTGTATGTTCCTGGCCCTAAAGATCTAGCTCTCCAACCTCTGTTGTCATTGGCTCCACCGCCAAAGAAACTGTAGTCAAAAGGGAGGGATGTACCGTTATTTCTTAAAGGAAGACCAGCGCCCAAATTCATTTTGAAATTGATGCTTCTCTTATTTTTAAAATTTTGGTAGAGCTTTAATTCATTGTCTAAGCGGATAAATTCAGAATAACGTACACCAATAAATTCTTTGTAACCGTCTGCATTCAAGGGTGCATTTTGTGTTAAAGCTCTTAATACCATACCTGCAATGTCAAATTCTGCATCGTAGTAATAAATGAAGTTTCCTTTGGTAACAGCTTTGTTTGTCAATTCATAAGTAGCTCTAATATCTTTCCAGATGAACTGATCGCTATAGGTGTTTAACAAAAACAAATCGTTCAAATCGTTTAAACGTTGCTGAAATTCTGTTGTTTTATCAAGGTTCACATATTGAATGGAAGAAAGCAAAGGGAAACCTAATTGTACCACTTGTTTTTTCAGAACATTGAATTTGAAACCATAGTTTAACTGAAGTAACTGTCTGTTGAAATCCTCTCTCTGCTGAATGCTGTAAGCCGTTGAAATAATAGTTTGTGGGTAATGTCTTTTGGAAAGCTTTCTGTAGTGCACAAAGGGACGAATTCCGGGTATTTCTATTTTTGCTGTCGGACCAAATTCAAAGGTGTTCAAACTTCTGCCGTTATTTTGATCTGAACCATCTGTGGAGTTCGCAAAAACTATAGGTTGTGACTCTAATCCTCCTCCAAAACTAAGCGTGAAGCGCTCTCCTCCTCCAAAGAGATTTTTGTTTTTGTAGTTTACGGATGCGGCTAATCCTAAGAAACCATTGGAGTTGGTAGCTTTGGTTTCGTACCCGAAGGATTGTTTAAGAGCAGGTACTAAGTAGTAGTGCACTTCTACCTGATTTTTACCCGGCACTTCGATTAATTTGGGTTTAATACTTTGAAATATTCCCATTTCTACAAGGCGAGAATAGCTGCGTGTGAGGTAGTATTCTTTGTAGTAATTTTCGTTTTCAAGAAAGTTACAGTACTCTATGAGTTCAGGTTCAACGATCAGTTTTCCGTTGTAATAGAACTCCGCAATTCTAAAAATACTATCACTTTCTTTTTCTATTGGATGGTATTGATTAAAGTGCAAAGTATCAAAGGTTTGTAGGTAACCCTCTTTTTTTTCTCCCACCCCGTAAAGGTCTGTGTAATATTTATAAGGTTTGTCTAAGTAGGTAGTATCTATAATGTGGAAAACAACTTTAGAGACATAGTTGGTTCCAAATTTTTTCATTTTTGTCTTTTCTTCGTCCTCGGGGTCCTTCACGTACCTTTCATTGAAAACGATGCCCAAATGAACTTTGTGATCCCCCACAGTAGTATCGGCTTCGAAGGTGATGTGAGATTTGAAAAATCCATATTTCGCATCATCTCGTTGGTCTTTAGCAATGAGCTCTCTTTGGTCGTCCAAGAGATCCGTGTCAAAAATAAAAGGAGCTTCTAATTGAAAAGAAGGGTCTTTTTTAAAGCGTTCATAGGTAGATAAAACAGAAAGATTATCTCCTACAACGTATACACTGTCTACAATGTAGGGTTGTCCTGCTTCAATTTCATAGATGACTTTAATTTTACGTCCCCATTTTAATTTCGTAGAATCACTCACTTGTGCATCGTAATAACCACGAGCGTGTAAATATTTTTCAATCTGATCAACCGATCTATGCATCAAGGTAGAATCGAAAATTACAGGAGCCTCTCCAATCTCATATTTCAACCATTCTCGAAAGAATTTACGAGGTTCAAGTGTATCTTTTAGGGTGAGTTTTTTGGGTTTGTACAAAGAATCTCCTCTCTCTATAGCTTTGCGCATTCTAGCTTTGTTGATGCGAATGTTTTTGGCTTTTCTTTCCTTGTTCTTCTCGCGAATCTTTTGATTCTTCTTTGCACGTTTGTTCGCAACTTTGGCAGAGTCTATTGCATTGTATACCTGAAGTTTTAGCTTGAAAAAAGCAAGTGATTTATGGTTGGGCTTTTGTTTAATTACCTCTTCAATATCATAAATGTCTATGCTATCGGTACTGGCAATTACCTTGTTTTTCTTTAAGAGATAAGAGCCCTCAGGAACGTGCTTGCTTTGTCTGCATGAATTTAAGCCGTAGACAAAACTCAAGAGTAGGGTAAAAGAAAGAAAAATACGTCCAATCATTGATGCTCTAAATGTTTAACGAAAATAATATAAATAGAAATACGTAAGGGGTTTATCTTGATGAAGGATTAAAATTTGTTTCGAACTCAATTTACTTCTTGGAACTTCTACTATTTTTGCTCTATGCATTCAATTTCAAAAGCAGAGAAAAAGGCTGTTAACGCTTTGGCTATAAAAAAGTTTCGACAAAGCGAGGCTCAATTTGTTGTGGAAGGTGTAAAACCTGTTGAAGAATTGTTAATTCACGCCCCCCAAAAAGTTGAAAAAGTTTATGTCACTGCACAAGCAAACCTAGATAGGAATAGAGTACCTGCACATGTTGAATTGCTGGAGGTAAATGAAAAGGACCTGAAAGGAATCTCTAATTTGAAAAATCCACAGGGTGTTTTAGCCGTTGCGAATTTCTTGGAAGTGAAAGCGAAAGCCAAAGGATTAACCTTGGTGTTGGATAATATTCAGGATCCAGGTAATTTGGGGACTATTATACGTTCTGCTGAGTGGTTTGGTGTTAAGGAGATTGTTTGTTCAAAGGAAACCGTAGATGTTTACAATCCTAAAGTTGTGCAAGCAGCCATGGGATCGGTTTTTAGGGTAGCAATTAGCTATGTTGATTTAAAGGATTATTTAACAAACTCTCCTTTGCCTAAATATGGCGCACTTTTAGAAGGTGAAAACGTGTACACCACTCAACTGAACGCAGAAGGGATTCTAATCATGGGAAATGAAGGTAAGGGTATAACACCTGAAATTATTTCTTGCATTACGCACCCGATAACCATACCGAAACTAGGAGAAGGAGAATCTTTAAATGTATCTATTGCGAGTGCCGTGTTGTTATCAGAATTTGCTAGACAAACTTCTCTATAATTTTATCTACACAATTAATTCCATCTATAGCTGCTGACATAATTCCACCAGCATATCCTGCACCTTCGCCGCAAGGGTAAAGTCCCTTTACCTCCACGTGTTCCAAGGTTATGGGGTCTCTTGGAATAGAAACAGGAGATGAGGTTCTTGATTCTGGAGCGTGCAATACAGCTTCATTGGTATAGTACCCCTTCATCTTTTTTCCAAACTCTATAAATGCTTCGCGCAAACGGTTGGCAATAATTCCGGGTAAAACTTTATTGAGGTCAACACTTACAATACCCGGTTGGTAAGATGTTTTAGGGAAGTCTTCAGATACTTTACCTTCCACAAAGTCTATCATACGTTGAGCGGGAACACGTTGTGTTTTTCCTGCAGCAATCCAACAATCTCTTTCTACTTTTTTCTGAAAGTCTAAAGCCACGAAGGGATTTTCGGGAGTGTAGTTGGGTAAATCTTCTGGAGAAACACTTACCACTATACCGGAGTTGGAGTAGGGGTTGTTACGCTTACTTGGACTCCATCCGTTTGTGACAACTTCTTCTTTATCGGTCGCACATGGAGCTATAATTCCACCCGGACACATACAGAAAGAGTATACCCCCATACCATCCACTTGCTCTACTAGACTGTAAGAAGCAGGGGGGAGGTTGTCGTTGGTTTTTTCTCCATGATATTGAATTTCGTCAATTAACTCTTGTTGGTGCTCGATGCGGACACCTAACGCAAAAGGTTTAGCCTCTATTTTAATATGACGTTTATGAAGTAATTCAAAAATATCACGCGCAGAATGACCGGTAGCAAGTACTAAATTTTCACAAGGATATACATCCTGATTGTTAATTGTAATAGACTTTAGCGTGTAGTTTTCAACCGCTATATCTGTTAATTTCGATTCAAAGTGAACTTCACCGCCATTCTCTATGATACATTCACGTATGGCAGTTATGATTTGAGGAAGTTTATTGGTTCCTATGTGTGGATGTGCATCAATAAGGATGTTTTCATCCGCACCAAAATTGACCAACCATTCCATTCCTTTAAGAACGTTTCCTCTTTTCTTTGAACGCGTGTAAAGTTTACCGTCAGAATAAGTTCCTGCGCCACCTTCTCCAAAACAGTAGTTGGATTCTGGATTTACAACTTGTTCTTTGTTTATTTTGGCCAAGTCTCTTCTTCTTGCTCTCACGTCTTTTCCACGTTCAAAAAGGATAGGTTTGGCACCTGCTTCAATGGCTCTTAATGCAGCGTATAAACCTGCAGGTCCAGCGCCAATGATATGAATTTCTTTGTTTATTTTTTCTTTGGCTGGAGTGAAATGATTCACCAAAGTAGGAGCATTTCCTTCCGTCCAAAACTCTACCTGAAGGTTTATTTTTACAGGTTTTCTTCGCGCGTCAATGGAGCGTTTACGTATACGCCAACCCTCAAAGTCTTTGGCTTTAATTTTAGCTTTTTCTTTCGCTAAGCGTAAAATAAGGGCTTCATCTTCCTGCTGATGCGGAAGTACTGTAATTTGAACAAGTGTATTCATTATCCTTCAAAGGTAATACTAAACCACCAAACGCGGTTCTGCAATCTGTCTATTGGATCCGAGATGTAAGTATTGTCTTGGATAAGCACATTTCCAAAGCTGTGACTCATTTTTAACTCAAGTCCAAACTTAAAGTAAGGTAAGAAGAAGTCAACTCCTGCACCAATTTGTCCTTGAAAATCATGTTGATTGATTTTAATAAATGGGTCTTTTATACTTTGTGAAGAGTTGGCTTTCGTTTGTAGGTCAAGTGTATACTGGGCACCACCCACTAAGTACGCTGCAAAATTGTTGTAGCGTAAGGTTCTGTATTTCAATAGAAGTGGGAAATCTAAATTGGTAGATTCCACACGTTCTGTTTCTTCCGGTAGAAATAAAGTGCTATCTGCTGGATCCCTAAATTTATAGGTGAGTAATCTTTCCTGAAAAGAAAGGGAAGGAATAAACCTCAGCCTTAAGGTAGGGTGACCTAATTTCAAACTTGTAATGATTCCGAGTTGGAAGCCTGGTTGTTTACGATTTTGTACATAAAGTAGATCGTAATCTTGCAATAGGTTCGTTTTCGGAGTCATTGAAAAATCAGCAGTATTCACCCCTAACATAAAACCAAAGTGAAGTTGTTTTTCATCAAACTTCCTGTAGTTCTTTGGCTTTTCATTACGCTGGGCAAAAGCACCCAAGCTAACCAAGCAGAGTAGCGTTAATACTGTATTTCTCAAATTCATCATAGTTTACAAACGATAGTAGGATGAAAAAATTATTTTCTACCTACATAAATTGTAGCAATACCACCACTTACTAAGGTTGCGGTAACATCTTTGTATCCTACCTTTTCTAAGATATCTATAAAATCTTGACCTTCTGGGAAAGCAGCAACAGACTCTGGTAAATAAGTGTAAGCGCTACTATCTTTAGAGATAGATTTTCCTAGTAAAGGAATTATATTTTTTGAATAGAAGTTGAAGGATTGTTTTACTGGAAACTTTTTAGGTTTACTAAACTCCAAAATAACAGCCATTCCATCTTTGCGAATAACTCGCAACATTTCAGACAATCCCTTTTCTAAATTCTCGTAATTTCTTACTCCAAACCCGACAGTTAAACCGTCAAAGTAATTGTCGTCGAAAGGAAGGTTTTCAGAATCTCCTTGTTCCATAGAAATGATGTGGTCTACACCTTTCTTTTTCATTTTTTGCTTCCCAACTTCCAGCATACCTGGAGAAAGATCAACACCTACTACTTTTTCTGGGTTCAATTTTAATGCAGCGATAGCAAAATCTCCCGTACCCGTAGCAAGGTCTAATATGCGTTTAGGCTGAATTGTTCCTAGTTTTTTGATTGCCTTTTTTCTCCAAAGCTTATCAATACCAAGAGATAAGAAGTGATTTAAAAAATCGTACTTCGCTGAGATGTTGTTAAACATTTCTGCTACTTCTTCCTTCTTTGATTTATTTCCCTCGTTGTAAGGTTTAACCACTTTCTTTTCGCTCATAACTTAACCTACCATCGTATGACCTGATGGATATTTATATTTCTTACTCAATACCTCTTTTCCAAACAAATAAGCAAGGGTTAATGTTCCAACCCTTCCTATAAACATGGCGACAATTAATACATATTTTCCACCGATACTCAAATCTGCAGTGATTCCGCGTGATAAACCAACGGTACTTGCTGCAGAAACATGTTCGAAAACGATGTCTAAAAAGGTGAACTTACCTGCCGCCAGTGCATCTTGCTCTGTAATTGCAAGTGCAAATGTACCAACTATATTTCCTAAAACGAAGAAAACAAAAATGGAGTAGGCTTTTAATACCACATCGTTATTTATACTACGTTTAAAAAGTTCTGTATTTGGTTTTCCTTTTATGGTCGAAACTACAGAGGCACAGATTACCGCAAAGGTAGAAGTACGAATACCCCCTCCGGCTGACCCTGAACTGGCTCCGACAAACATAAGGAAGAGAAAAAAGATGGTTACAGGTAAGGAGAGCGCTTCTGTTGCTACAGTATTGAAACCGGCATTTCGAGTGGTTAAAGATTCAAAAAGTGCCGTAACAAAAGATCCAAAGAAGTTGGTTTCGCCTAAGGTGTTGTTGTATTCGAAAATTAAGAAAACAAATGCACCTGCAACGATTAAACCAAGGGTGAAATACAAACTGATTTTCGTTCCAAAATTGATGGTTTTCCAAGGCATTTTCATTCGCTCTCTCAAACGCTTAATTTCGAATAAGTCGAACAAGTAAATCATACCAAATCCTCCAAGGAAGAACAATAGCATGATAACACCGTGTAATAAAAAGTTATCAGCCGTTAAAGGGTTCATTAAACCTCCGGGGATAATAGTTAACCCCGCATTATTGAAACCTGATACGGCATGGAATACACTGTGGAACAGTCTGTCACCTGTATCGGCAAACATTCCAATCGGTTCTAATAAGATAAAAATTAAGAAAGTACCAATGATTTCTATCACCGTACTCCAAAGAACAATTTTACCAAACATGGAATTGGTGTTTAGTAAAGAGTCTTTGTTTACAAAATCTTCAATTACCTCGTGCTGTTTTAATCCAACTCCGAACTTGGCAATTAATATGTATAAGGCTGCAAAAGCAATCGTGTTTAATCCTCCAATTTTAATGATAAAGAGTACAACGATTTGTCCTTTAAATGTAAGCATTGACGAGATGTCAATGGTTGATAGTCCCGTAACCGAAGTGGATGATGTAGACATGAATAAGGCGTCAGTAAAGGACATACCACCAGGTATTTTACTCATTTCCGGAAGCATTAACATTCCAGCTCCCATGAACATTATCATCAAAATGGAAATGGTAAAGAGCAGTCCAGGGTGCACCTTTAACCAGGGTCTAAAGTTTCGGTTTTTAAATATCTCATTGACCACATAGAGCATAAAGAAGAGCTGGATGAAAATGTTGGATACATCTGCAAAGCCTTCAAAACCAAAACTTTCGAATATGGTGGGGATCAATAATTGTCCAAAGCCATTTAAAGATATCCCTTCCACCAGAAGTAAGATAACCAAGGAGGCCTCGAACCATGTTTTTTTTATAAAATCAATGGGGTTATAGTCGTATACTATCTTAACGATATAACGCAAGATGTAGAAGGCAAAGCTATATTCAATAAAGTTGATGAGATGCGATTTACTCGCTTCAGTATGAGGAAAACCGTAATAGTAGATCAATACACCAATCATGGTGATAGATACTAATACGTGAATGGAAGAGAAAATTGACAATACGATTGCGCGTGAATCGTAGAGGTATAAATTAATTTTCTCTCTTAGTTTTCTAAACATCTCAATACAATTTTGTAAGCTCTTGACGCAGTCTTTCTTTGTCAATAGAAACTACACCGATGTGCTCGCAAACCAAACCTCCAGCTAAATTTGCGATTTCTGCTATCTGTTTGTTGGTGCAACCAGAAGCTAAACAAAGGGTAGCAACACTGATTACAGTATCTCCAGCACCACTAACATCTGTAATGTTTCTTTTGTGGGCGGCAACGTAGTTTTTTTCTTCCTCTTCTTGTATAAAAACTCCATTTTCCGATAAGGTAATGAAGGTTTTGTTACAGTTTAACTTTGTCCTTAAGTCATTTACAGCTTGTTCAAACTTATCCTTTTCTTCAAAATTGAACTGAACATCTAGTCCTTCTTTCAATTCTTTTAAATTGGGTTTGAATAGGCTAACGTTTTCAAAAGCGAAAAAGTTCTTTTTCTTTGGATCTACAGTGGTTGGTATATTTTTAGCATTGGCTAATTCAACCGTTTTGCGTATCACTTTTTCTGTTAAAACTCCTTTGTTGTAGTCTTCCAAAATAATGGCATCAACAGTTTGGGTAGTTAAGAGGTCTTTTATACGTTCAATCAACGCATCCTCTTGCGCTTGATTAATGTCAGAGCTATCTTCACTGTCTATACGCAAGAGTTGTTGGTTGTTACCAATTACTCTTGTTTTTACGGTTGTCATTCTATTTTCAGAACGAATAATACCTTCTGTAGAAAGTTCGTGTTCATCCATGATTTGCGTCATGCGAACACTGTTTTCATCTGTACCAATAACGGCACATAAAATAGCTTTAGCTCCTAAAGCTCTTAGGTTAAGCGCCACATTGGCTGCTCCACCTAGTCTATCCTCTTTGGCTTGGAAATTTACTATTGGAACTGGTGCTTCAGGACTAACACGCGTAACGCTACCTTTCAGGTAGGCATCAATCATCATGTCTCCAATAACCAGTATTCTTTTTTCTGTAAAAGATTGTAGTAAACTATCTACTTCCATTTATGCCAATTTTTCTAATGCGTTAGCGATTCTGTTCATAGCCTCTGTTAATACTTCTTCTGAAGTAGCGTATGAGATACGAATACAATTAGGGTCTCCAAATGCTTCACCCGTTACCAAAGCTACTAAAGCTTCTTCTAAAAGGTATAAACTTAAATCACTTGCTGTATTAATGGTGTAGTTTCCATAGCTCTTTCCAAAGAAAGAAGAGATGTCTGGGAAGAAGTAAAATGCCCCTTCTGGTTCATTTACCTTAACACCCGGCATTGCTGTTAAAGCTTCTAAGACTAATTTACGTCTTCCTTTAAATGCAGCTTTCATATCGTCAAGTACTGCCACATCTGCCTTTAAAGCTGCGATAGCTGCGCGTTGTGCAATACTGTTTGTACCACTTGTAAATTGACCTTGAACTTTTGTACAAGCTGCAGCAATGTGAACAGGTGCTGCAATATATCCAATTCTCCAACCTGTCATAGCCCAAGCTTTAGAAACACCGTTAATCGTGATTACTTGGTCTTTTACATTTTCGAATTGCGCTAAACTTTCGTGTTTACCTACGAAATTGATGTGTTCGTAAATTTCATCACTAATAGCAGCGATATTTGGGTATTTCGCCAAGGTATCGGCGATATCTTTCAATTCTTCTTTACTGTAAACAGAACCTGTTGGGTTACAGGGTGTAGAGAACATCATCAATTTTGTTTTTGAAGTGATGTGCTCTTCCAATTGTTTTCCAGTGATTTTAAAATCAGCATCGATATCTGCACTTACGATTACTGGAACACCACCTGCAACTTTTACGATTTCTACATAAGAAACCCAGTAAGGAGCGGGGATAACAACTTCGTCTCCAGGATTAATCAAGGCCATAATTACATTGGCGATAGATTGTTTAGCTCCTGTAGAAACTACTATTTGGTTCTTTTCGAATGATAATCCATTGTCGCGCTTGAATTTATCGCAAATCGCTTGTAATAAATCATCGTAACCTGGTACCGGAGTATACTTTGTGTAGTTTTGCTCCATACCTTCAACGGCGGCAGCTTTAATGAAATCAGGCGTGTTGAAGTCTGGTTCACCTAAGCTCAGTGAAATCACATCCTTACCTTCGGCCTTTAATTCTCTACTTTTACGTGACATAGCGATGGTTGCAGATTCTTCCATAGCTAATAGTCTATCCGATAAATTTATCATTTCGATGTATTTTAAAAATGCAAATCTAAAAAATAAGTGTTGTAAAAAAGTATTAGAAGAGTATAGTTTTGTACCCTAAGGTAAAAAAGCTATAAATCTCACTTTCTAGGGGTGTAATCTTGGTTAAAATGAAGGTGATTTAAGGCATTTTTAACAGGAACTGGAAAAAAATAAAATCTTCTGTTACTTTAGCAGAAATTACAGTTATTATCTAAAACAATATATGGAAGCTTTTATCCCTTTTTTAATTGCCCTTTTAGCAGCCGCTGGAATGGTTGTAGTGGTGTACCTCTTTTTAAAGAAATCTGGTGAACGAGAAATTAGATTGTTGAATCTTGAATTGAAAAAGGAAAGACAAGAACATTTCTTGCCTTCTAAAATAGAAGCCTATCAACGTGCTGTATTGTTATTAGAGCGTATTTCTCCTAATAATTTAGTGATGCGTTTGCATAATCCTGGGTTGCCTGCTAAGGCATTGCAAAGCAAGTTTTTAGAATCTGTACGCGAAGAGTTTGATCATAACGTGGCGCAACAAATTTTTATTACTACCAAAGCCTGGGAGATGGTGAAGGATAGCAAGGAAGAATGTATTAAGATTATTAATATAGCAGGACAAAACCTTCCTGAAACAGCTACAGGAATGGATTTAAGTGCGAAGATTTTAGAATTGGTTGCTGAGATAGGAGAGTTGCCAACAGATATTACCATTAAATACCTCAAGGACGAATTACAAGCGAACTTCTAAATGTTTTTTTGTGTTAAAAAGGAGTTAGGTCTTCAAGGAAGAATGAATAATTCCGTATCTTTATAACATGCGATATTTAACACTTATTTTTAGCTTAGTTGTAGGATTAACGGTTTGGGGACAAACTGAAAGTGATACTACGCAAACTGAGTCTACAGCAAAAGATAGTACAGAACATTTGGTACAACTTTCTGGTATTGTTGTTTCATGGGATAGTTTGGAAAACATAGCCTACGCGGCAGTTTATAATAAAACCACAGATAGAGGAGTAATCTCTGATTACTATGGATATTTTAGTATGGTTTCGAGACCCGGGGATACTTTATTGTTCTCCGTATACGGTTTTAAAACATCCGCTTACATTGTTCCGGATACCTTAAAAATGGAGAACTATAATATGATACATATTATGCATCCAGATACCTTAGAGTTTGAACAAGTTGATATTTATCCTTGGCCTTCCCGTGAAGATTTTGCCCGTGCTTTTGTAGAAATGGATCCTTATGATGATGCCTTGAAAAAAGCACAGCGACAATTATCTGGTGAAGCTTTGGCATTTGTAGCTGCTAAATTACCCACGGATGCAGGTTTGAGTTATAACATAGAGCAGCAAGCACAGCAAACAAGATTGTATAGAGATATGGGGATGGCCCAACCGAATAACTTGTTGAACCCTGTAGCATGGAGCAATTTTATTAAAGCTTGGAAAGCAGGAGAGCTACAAAGAGAGTAATAGAATATTAATGAAAATAGAAGAGTGTAAATCGAGAGGTTTGCACTTTTTTTTGACCTGGACTTTGGTAGAAATTTCCGTGAAAGATAGGAGCGATAGCTTTACCTGTTTGAAGACTATTGAATACGGCAGACAAGAAAGCGACCTTGTGAAGCTTAATTGTTGATGGTATGAAAAGGATGAATAAGGTGAACTAAAGTGGATAGCTTGCCCCCAAACGGTGTTTGGG
>NZ_JAWWCF010000067.1:0-14049 GCF_033720595.1 Lishizhenia sp.
CCATCTTAACTGAAGCGATGTTCGATCTTCCATCGAAGAATGAATCTGAGTTTAAAGTAACGCTTGATTACGCGCAAAAACAATTTGCAAAATCTAAAATGGCCAAGCTCAAAGTAGCCTAAGCTAATTTTATAATCATATTGGAAGGACTGTCTGAAAAGATGGTCCTTTTTCTTTATACACCTATAGGTCTAGATTTCCAGAATCATCTTTTTTTGAATTTTAGTAGGCAAATGGCCGGGTCTTCCGCTAAAGTTTACGTGCACAAAGGTGTTTTTAAAGGCTTCTTCTTTTAGCTTCTTTAGTCGCTAAAAACACAGCTTAAAAACTACATTTCTGCCACGCAAAGCTATCACTCCACCCCCTGTTTGAAAACACTCCCTACTCGTGCTCTAACTCCAACTCACTCTAACTTACTCCACCAAGCCTTCAATCTCATCTTTTGCAACTACACCAAATCCCGAGTTTCTCCATTGCTTGTGCATCTCCCCATCTTTTACTAACACAAATGTAGGGTAGCTAGAGGTTATTCGACTATAAAATGAATAAGCCGATGTTGTATCCACGGTGTACATTCCCTCTGCAGCTTCTCGGTACAACTCTAAATCTGCAATATCATCAGACAACACAACTTGTCTTATAGCTAATTCTGGAGTCCTTTCTTTTAGCTGTTTCAAGGTACTTGTTGCTTCAAAACAGTACGGACAACCTGGAATGGATATCATCAATAACCCATTTTGAAAACCATCTATTGTTTTTTCTTTTTGCATTTCTACACCAGCACCGGAAATATCTCCGTCATAAATAGGATAGCTAATAAAATGGAAAACGGCCGCTGTAGTAGACAACAGAAAAAACAAAACGGGGAAAACAAATCGCTCTCCTTTTTTCTGAGTTCTGCGCATATCCGTTATATAGTAAATGGGTAAAATCCATAATAAAATATAAATCCACCACTTACTCAAAGTCCATGACCAATTAGAATCTAACAGATACGCGGAAATAGCCTCACTGTAAAACGCCAATAAAGCAACAGGAAGCAAAAGTATATACTTAAGAAATTTCATCAGTCTATGATTTCGATATTGAAGTCTGGAGTGAAGGCCAATTTACCATCAATTTTTTCTTCACTTCCCGGTTTTTGTAAACCTTTAATTTTTGTTGTCTTTCCTTTCTGAATCAAATCCACCACCTGTTTATTGGTCAACTTCTTATTTAAGAATTGGAATGGCAAAACAAATTTACACCCTGCCTTAAATTCAGCACAACCATAGGCTTTTTTACCCGTAAGTATGCTTCCCTTATTACACTTTGGGCATTTCAATTCTTCTATACTTACCTTTTTCTTTGGAGCAGCTTTTTTCTTAGACTTCTTCTTTTGTGCTGCCAACTCTTCATCTGTAAGTATGGTTATGGCCTGATCAGCTTTTCTAAACATTACCTCATTGGTAATCCCCACAACCATTTCAATCAACTCCTTTTTAAAGTCTTCAGAACTGTATTCTCCTTTCTCAATCAAACGCAATTTCTTCTCCCAGTCACCGGTAAGTTCAGGAGATTTTAAAGTTTCATTGTGTATGGTATTGATCAGGTCTATCCCTGTTTGCGTGGCTACAATATTCTTTCGCTGACGCGCAATGTATCTTCTTCTAAAAAGTGTTTCTATAATGTTGGCACGTGTAGATGGTCTACCTATACCATTGTCCTTCATCAGTTCTCGGGCCTCTTCATCGTCTACATTCTTACCTGCCGTTTCCATAGAACGCAGTAAGGTTGCTTCCGTATAGTACTTGGGCGGTGAGGTTTGCTTTTGATCAACCCTAGGTTCATGCGGACCACTTTCACCTTCCTCAAAAACTGGCATTAGGTTCTCATCATCCTTTTTCTTGGCTTTATCGCCAGCATAGACTACTCTCCAACCCGGTTTAAGAATCTGTTTACCCGTTGTTTTAAACTCCAGTTTTAACACTTCTCCCAACACTGTAGTGTTACTCACAATACAGTCAGGATAGAACACGCTAATAAAGCGTTTAGCTACCAAATCGTATATTTTTCCTTCTTCGGGCGACACACCACTTGGCACCACTCCAGTAGGAATAATAGCGTGGTGATCTGTTACTTTCTTATCGTTAAAAACATTCTTCGATTTTGGAATCGGTTTTTCCAATAAAGGCCCTGTTAGTTTTGAGTAATACTCCATTTTCTGCAGTATCCCCGGAACTTTAGGATGTATATCTTCAGAAAGGTAAGTTGTATCAACCCTTGGATAGGTTACAAACTTCTTTTCGTAAAGTCCTTGAATATATTTCAGCGTTAGATCTGCAGAATAACCAAACTTTTTGTTGGCTTCTACCTGCAGAGCTGTTAAGTCAAACAATTTGGGCGGAGATTCTTTTCCTTCCTTTTGTTCGAAACTTGTTATGGTAAATTCGGCTTCTTTAATCTTTTCTAAAGCATAATTGGCCTTTTCTACCTTTTGTATTTTACCCAAAACACTGTTGAACTCCGTATCTCTATATACTGTTCTTAATTCCCAGTAGTCTTGCGGTTTAAAATTTTGTATCTCTAGTGTGCGATCTACAATCATTGCCAAAGTTGGGGTTTGCACCCTACCAATAGACAACACTTGTTTTTGTTGACCGTATTTCAACGTGAACAAACGCGTAGAATTAATACCCAACAACCAATCTCCTATTGCTCGTGAAGAACCTGCAGCATACAGATTGTTGTAATCATTAGCGTCTTTTAACTTCTCAAAACCTTCTTTAATCGCCTCTTCGGTCAAAGAAGAAATCCACAAACGCTTTACGGGAACCTTACATTTTGCTAAATGCAATACCCAACGTTGTATCACCTCTCCCTCCTGGCCGGCATCACCACAGTTTATAACTTCATCACAATTTTGTACGAGTCTCGAGATTATGGAGAATTGTTTCTTTACTCCACTATCTTCCATCACTTTGATACCAAAACGAGATGGAACCATGGGTAAATCCATGATGTTCCACCAACGCCAACGCTCTACATAGTCGCGCGGTTCTTTTAGCGTACACAAATGCCCAAAGGTCCAGGTTACTTGATAACCATTTCCTTCGTAATAACCGTCATTACGCTTTTTAGCGCCTAAAATTTCGGCTATATCTTTTGCTACACTAGGTTTCTCCGCTATGCAAACTTTCATAGAGTACGTTAAGCTTAGGCTTTGGTATATTTTCTAACTACAAAATCGTAAATATCTTTCTCATCTTTTTGATGGGTCATGATTACTTCATCCTTCCATTGAGAATAATCTACTTCTGGAAAGAAAGCATGAGCATCAAAACTTTCAGCGATGTTGGTGATGTACATTTCATCTACCACATCTTTTTCTAAGGCCAACTTATAAATTTCAGCTCCACCTATAACAAAGAAAACCCTATCGTCATTCAATGCTTTGTAATGTGCAATAGCATCTTCCAAAGTATTAAAAACCGTTGCTCCTTCAAGTTCTAATCCTTTTGTACGGGTCAAAACAGCATTTTCTCTACCGGGTAAAGGACGATATTTTTCAGGTATTGAATCCCAGTTCTTTCTACCCATCAAAACTACTTGACCTTTGGTTGAATCTTTAAAAAACTGCATGTCTTTGGGAAGGTGCCAAATCAGATCATTGTCTTTTCCAATTTCTCTGTTTTCGCCCATCGCTACGATAAGTGCTATCTTCATAAATCAGGTATTATACTGCTACAGGAGCTTTAATGTGTGGATGTGGTTCGTAATTTAACAATTCAAAATCTTCGAATTTGAAAGAGAAAATGTCTTTCACATCAGGATTTATTTTCATTGTCGGTAAAGGCCTAAAGTCTCTTGACAATTGCAACTCCGTTTGCTCGAAGTGATTTGAATACAAGTGAGCATCACCAAAAGTGTGAATAAACTCTCCTGCTTCTAACCCACAAACTTGTGCTAACATCATTGTAAACAAGGCATAACTCGCAATATTAAAAGGTACTCCTAAAAATACATCTGCAGAACGTTGATACAACTGACAGCTCAATTTACCATCTGCTACATAAAATTGGAACAAACAATGACAAGGAGGTAAAGCCATGTTTTCAACATCAGCTACATTCCATGCACTTACCAATAAACGTCTAGAGTTAGGATTGTTTTTAATTTGATCGACCAATTGTGTGATTTGATCTATTGTCTCACCATTCTTTCCTGGCCAAGACCTCCATTGATGACCGTATACCGGACCTAAATCACCATTTTCATCCGCCCATTCATCCCAAATAGATACACCATTGTCTTTCAGGTATTTGATATTTGTATCACCTGAAATAAACCACAACAATTCATGAATAATAGAACGAAGGTGTAATTTCTTCGTAGTTACACATGGGAAACCTTCTGATAAATCAAATCTCATTTGGTAACCAAAAACTGAACGTGTTCCGGTTCCAGTTCTATCTCCTTTATCGGTTCCGTTTTCTAAAATATGCTGAAGTAAATCGTGATATTGCTGCATCTCTTTCTGTATTAAGCTATTGCCCATCCACCAAGAATTTGGGGATATAAATCGGCGTAAATCCGGTTTAAAAATAGTGAAAATAGCCGTTCAAATTTTGAGTGAATATGAACAGGAAAAGACAGTTTTCAACAATCCACGCTCTCTTTTTAAAAACGAAAAAGTACTAAAACCTTAATTGAAATATCATGATAGCTTCTATCTATGGTGATAAGGTTCATTCCTCAAGATAGTCATAGCCCTGTAGACCTGCTCCAAAAAGAACATGCGCACCATTTGGTGTGAAAAAGTCATTTTACTCAAGGAGATTTTACCATTTGCTTTGGCATACATATCTGATGAAAAACCATAAGGCCCACCTATTACAAAAACTAAACCGTGTCCACCTTGATTAAATTTCTGCTGCAAGAAATCTGCATATTGTTCTGAGCTAAAAGTTTTACCTCCTTCATCCAACAAGAAAATTGTTTCGCCCGGATTGATTTTGGAAAGGATCATCTCCCCTTCGGCCTGCTTAATCTGATCTTCTGTAAGTTTCTTTGCATTTTTTACATCCGGCAACTCAATGCGCTCAACAGGTAGATAATGTTTCAAACGTTTTAAATATTCGTTTTCTCCCTCTACTAAAAACGACTTTGAAGTTTTACCTACACAGATTAATTTTATTTTCATCGAACTTTGTATTTATTGAACAAAAGTAACATCTTTGAAAAACTTTACGACCTTATTACTATGGGCATAATTATTGCAATTCTGCAATAAAACGAGACGGAGAGAATGAAGTTATTACTTACTGTATTAACCACAATTATTTTAAGTGCAGGCATTACGGGAGATATCCCCTATGATGTTCTTGCGAAAAATTTTAGCTCTCAACAAGCCGGTGAAATCATAAAATTAGGGAAAGAAAAAATTGCCATAACCGTAAATGGAAAGACTGGAGTATATAGTCACCAACAAGGCGAACTCGTACTCAACAATTTCTTTAAGGCGCACCCTGCAAAATCATTCAAGTTTATTTTCAAGGGCAAGAAGCACGGCAACAGCTCTTATGCTATCGGCACCTATGTCTCAGATAAAAGCAGCTACAGAATCACCCTTCAATTCAAATTGAATTCACAGAAGACCTATCTCATTGAACGATTAACGATAGAGAAGGAATAGGAAGAGTTGAAGGAGTTTGACTCTTTTTTTTCTGATTCATACTTTGATTAGTCGCATGTTTGCCAATAAGTAAACTAAGCGCTACAAAAGGCTTTCTGAAAAAAAACCACCTTAATCTCCCTACTATTTTACCTAACAAATATCCAATCCATCGAAAAAGACCTACAAAATCCAAGTCTCATACATTAGAAACCTATCCACAACACCTACAAACAAAGAGATTATAGCTTTGGCAAACATGCGACTAATCAATAGTACCACAACATTCACCTACTCAAAATCCCAAGTACAAAAAAGTCCGTACACTAAAAGCATACGGACTTTAATATTTTCAACAAAGACTTGATTAAGCCTCAGCTCCTTCAAATGGAACTATAGATACGTAAGATCTATTGTTTTTCTTTTTTCTAAATTCAACTACACCGTCAACTAACGCGTATAATGTATGGTCTTTACCAATACCTACGTTGTTACCAGGGTGGTGCGCTGTTCCTCTTTGACGAACGATGATGTTACCAGCGATTGCTGCTTGTCCTCCAAAAATCTTAACTCCTAATCGTTTCGATTCTGATTCTCTACCGTTCTTCGAACTACCGACTCCTTTTTTATGTGCCATCTTTTTAAGTTTTTATTTCCGACCTGCGGAATTTATTTCTTACTAAGCTTTAATATCTGTAATAGTGATCGCAGTTAAATACTGACGATGACCATTTTTCTTTTTGTAACCTTTTCTTCTTTTCTTTTTGAAGACGATTACTTTATCTCCTTTCAAGTGCTCTTCAACTTTCGCTGAAACTTTTGCACCTTCTATAGCTGGGGCGCCAATGTTTACAGTTCCTTTGTCGTCTGTTAACAAAACTCTGTCAAACTCTACAGTTGAACCTTCTTCTGCTTGCAAACGGTGAACATAAACCTTTTGGTCTTTTTGCACCTTAAACTGCTGCCCTGCTATCTCTACAATTGCGTACATAGCTTAATTATTAAATTAATTTCAAAAATCGAGCTGCAAAGATAGGAATTTAAATTCAACCATCAAACTCTTTTTACAGCAATTTTATTGGCTATATAGACACCTGTTAAAATAACTGTCATAGCCAAGACTTGATAAATGGTAATTCTTTCTCCATCAAGCATACCAAACAACACCGCTACCATTGGAATAAAGTAAGTTACACTACTTGCAAACAAAGCTGTGGAGTTGGCTATCAATTGGTTAAAAATAATTACTGCCAAGGCTGTTCCAACCAAAGATAATATCGAAATATATCCTAATCCACTTAAAGCATGAGGGTTATTAATTATTGTATCTTGAACACCATAATACCACCCTAAAATCAAGGCTGGTAACAAAGTAAATAAGAATGCCATACTGGTAATGGCAAATGGCTTCATTCCCTGTAGATTGTTTTTAATTGTGTTTACCGAGGTAGCATAACACAAAGTCGCTAAAACGATAGCCATAATGTGCCACCAAGATCCGGAACTACTTAAATCGGCTCCCGCCATCATTAACCAAACAATCCCAATGGCTCCAATTACAACTCCAACCACTTGAAGTCGGTTTAAACGTTGTTGGAATACTATCATACCTATCAATAAGGTGAAAATTGGAGTAAAACTATTCAACATCCCTGCGTAACCTGATGAAAGTTCCGTTTCTGCATACGTAAACATAAATGCTGGAATAAAGTTCCCTAAAAACCCTACTATCATAATGCTTAGTACGGTTTTTAAATTCTTTATCTTCGATAAATGTTGAATTGCAAACGGACCTAAAGCAAGTCCTGCCAGAGCCATGCGAAGTGCTCCTACCTGTGTATTGGAAAAAATCTCATCACCGGATGCTTTGTCTATCATTCCTCTTTTCATAAGAATAAAGGATGAACCCCAAACGCAAGCCAGAAATAAAAGAGTTAACCAGTTTTTTGTTTCTTTTTGCATGGCGCAAAGATAGTCCAACTATCTAGATAGAAGAAAAGCTTTTCTATCACTTCTAGGATTGCTACAAAATATTCTCACATTTTAATTTTTCGAAATAGAAATCCCACAGAAACAAACTAGTTTAAATAACAAATCATTTGTATATTTGTTGAAAATAAAACAAAAATGAAACCCTTCACTATCATCGCTTTACTCGGAATATTCTCCTTAAGTGCTTGTAACGAAACAAGTCCTGAGGCCGAAACTTCCGTTAATTCTGAAGTAATTGAAGAGGAAAAAGTTCATGACCCATCTCTTGTAAATGCCAACGCCAGCATTGATGTTGAGGTAGAGGGTATGATGTGTGTAATGGGATGTGGTTCTGAAATTAGAAAACACCTTTATGCAACACAAGCGGTAAAAAGTGTAAGCTTCGACTTTTTAGAGGGCCGCAAAGCAAATACTGCCACGATACAATATGATGACAGTTCTATCTCTGCTAGTGATTTAATCTCTGCAATTGAAGATATAGAAAGCTCAGATTTCAAAGCAAAAGTTAAAGAAGAGGAAGAATCGCAGACGAACACTTCAGAAGATTTCGAAGGAGAGGAAGAGGAAAGCAGTATTTTAAAAGTAAAAACCAAAAATATCTCCCTCCCTAATCTTACGGAAATTTTGCACCATTTATTCTTCTAAACAACAGAGGGAATTTAATCAAACAATTCTTTCCTTTCTCCACTAATCTTTCTACATTCATCTCATGATTGAGGTGATAAATCCATACACGAAAGAAAAAATAAAAACACTCGCCCTGCACACAGACGCAGAGGTAGAACAAAAAATCTTACAAGCTCAAAAGGTAAAATCGGCATTGAAGGCTTTTACCCCCTTTGAACGTTCGCAAGCGCTCCATTTTATTGCTCAGGAAATCGAAAAGAGAAAAGATGCGTTTACCGAACTTATAATTCAAGAGGCAGGGAAACCTCGAATCTATGCCGCCGGAGAAGTTGAAAGAGCCATCCAAACCTTCACCATTGCAGCAGAGGAAGCTCTACGCCCACCCCAGGAATTAATGGAATTGGGGCGATCTCTTAAAACAGCTCGTAAAATTGGTGAAATTCGCTACTTTTCTTCTGGAGTTGTATTTGGAATCTCCCCCTTTAATTTCCCTTTAAACCTAGCAGTACACAAAGTAGCTCCTGCAATTGCTACGGGATCCCCAATACTCTTAAAACCATCTTCAAAAACTCCTTTAACGGCAGAACTTTTATTAGAAGTTATTAACGCGAGTAAACTGCCTAAACACAGTGTGCAATTGGTACATTGTTCTCGCGAAAAAGGAAATGAATTAGTGGCCGATGATCGCATTGCCGTGCTTTCATTTACAGGCTCTCCGGCGGTAGGTTGGAAAATGAAACAACAAGCTGGAAAGAAAAAAGTTGTGCTTGAATTAGGAGGAAATGCAGCAGCTATAGTTTGCAAAGATGCCGATATAGAACAAGCTGTGAACAAACTTTTAGTGGGAGCTTGGGCCTATGCAGGTCAGGTTTGTATCCACACGCAGCGCATATATGTGGCAGAAGAAATTCACGAGAAATTCTTGGAACATTTTAAAACAGAAACCCAAAAATTAATCATGGGAAATCCTGCTGATGACAAAACCAACTTTGCTTGCATGATAGATGACAGTAATACACAACGCGTATTATCTTGGATAGAAGAAGCAGAGAACAAAGGTGCTCAACTAGAATTTGGAGGAAAAGTGGAAGACAATATTCTTTTACCTACACTACTCTCTTCTACTGCGAAAGGTATGAAAGTAAGAGACGAAGAGGTTTTTGGTCCTGTTGTATGCATCGAATCCTTTCAAGAATTAAGTGCAGCAATTGAAGAAGTTAATGATAGTAAATGGGGACTTCAAGCTGCAATTTTTACAGATTCTATTTCAAATTTAAATCAAGCATTTAATGACCTCGAAGTTGGAGGAGTAATCCATAACGAAGCCACAACCTTTAGGGTAGATAACATGCCTTATGGAGGTATAAAAGAATCTGGTTTTGGTAGAGAGGGTGTGGCTTATGCCATGCACGATTACTTAGAAGCAAAAATCCTTGTTAAGAACAAATAATTATTTTTCGGGAAGGTAGATAACATCTCCATTGATATGCAGATAACCTACCTTTCCGTCTTTTACAACTTGTACTACCTCATCACTCACCTTGGTAATTAAATCGTATATCGGAGGTATAACTTCTACGCCCTGAGCATTCACCATACCTACTTTTGCACGCTCTAAAGTTTGGAAATACTTTCCGCCACAATTGCTCAACTCTCTGTACCCCGGAAAAGACTGTAGTTCTCCACTCTTGTCAATAAGCGTCCATCCCCCCTCTAGTTTCACCGCTGCGTAGCCATTCACAAAAGGCTTGGCCTCCTCAAACAAGTAATAGAACTGTTTCTTTAATTCGGTATCTATGTAAAAATAAGCTTGATCTTTTACAATCAACAAAAAGCCCAAAGAACAGAAGTTTCCTTCCACGTCATCACACAAAAAAGATAGGTCTTCAAATGGATTATAAACATTTACCTTATAATCTTGCTTTCTCACCCTCATCTTCAAAAACCCATTGCCCAAGTATTCACATGAGTAATTCTCCTCCATGATTACAATTTCATTCTCCTTACTGATCATTGCAATACATTCCCTCATCCCCCTTTGCATAAGCAAACGGACTCCATCCTTTTCCTCTTCAATGTAATCAAACGCCTCTACAACTTCAATCAATTCATCACCCTTAAAAATTTGAACACTGTCCATTTCCCACAGAAAAATCAAACCGCCACTAAGCGCTATACGACCTGCTTTGAATTTTGACTTTTTCTTCGATGCATGACTCTCGTAGTAAACAGATCTCTCTCCCTTCGTCACTATAAAACCATCTCCAGCTTGATCCAATTTCACCTTTTTATGTAAAGGATAACTTTCCAGGAGTTCAAAATCCTTAGAATATAACATTTGCTCCATCCCCGTTTCAATTAAAAAATAACGAGCATTACGCTGTACTTCTCTTACATTAAAGGGGGTTAAAGTATCACCATCTATATGTATCACCGCCATTTTACTCCCTTTCTTGGTTAAGTAATAACTTTCACTTAGCCAAGATTCTGGCTCTGGCATTTCAATGGCTAGCTCTTCACCATTACTCGTGTATAGGTACATGCGTCTTCTCTTACGGAAATAATATTCATCGTAAGGTGTAAACTTCAAATACTTGGTTCCTTCATACAACACCTTCCCTTGCTGATTGATCAAAATTTTATTTCTACCACTATTCATCAATAAATAGTTAGGATTAAACTTACTCGGTGTAAAATTGACATAGGGCAGTTGAGTAAGCTTTGCATCGTAAACTACACTTTCTTTTAAAAATTGATAGACTTTAAACATGGTATCTCCAAACTCCTTCATGCGCGAAATATTAGAATATTCCAAAGGCGTTATAATAGAGTCTTTCTGAATGATTCCGTAATTGCCGTTACGCGCAACAATAGCTTTTCCCTTTGTAAACGGTTGAGCATATGTAAAGGGGTCTGAAAAAACAGCATCACCTTGGGCATTGTAGAAATTGAAGTTTTTCTTCACCTCAACATGGTTTCTGCGTTCCATAAACGCAACATCTTTGATCAAGTCACTTAATCGATCTGTAAAACCATAACCACAGGTATAGTACCTCCAGAATCTACTATCACCATTAAAGGCATTCAATAAAACACCTTCAGGATCCGTCATTTTCACCCCTAACCTATATGGAGCATCTGATTGTAATATGGAAAAATAATCCTGACCATTATCGCTTTTGATAATGCTATAGTTCTCAGGTGTATTGATACGTAAAAACTGTTCCTTCTTATCCCTATAAATCCGTGTAGTGTTGGCATTAAAAACGAACCCTTTATAATCTTCATGATTAATAATGATACTGACTCTTTTATTTTTAGAATAAGAAAAAGGCAAACTATCGTAAGCTCGTGGTTGTGCAAACTGCGGAGCTACCAAAATCGAATCTTGTTGTTTCACTCCCCATTTCACACTATGTATATATACACTATCTGTAGCGGTAATTAAGGATGAATCTAGCGGTTTAAAAACTGTATCACTAAACCACAAAGGTGGAATTTCTAGTTGTGGTTTAAAACTAATATCCATTTCACGTTGATTGGAACCATAACCGTAAACCCTTACTACATTTTCAAACGTTTTAGAACCTATTATTTTATTATCCTGCACATAATATTGCGTCATCCCCTTACCTGAGTACGCCTTAATGAGTGGTAGATTAATTTTAAATTCCTCAAAGGATTTCCCAAGTAAATCTTTTCCATATTTCGTATACAAACGCACCCTACCCTGCAAAAAAGTCTGAAATAATTCATGCTCTTCTAAATAAGTTACACCTTCATAACGAGTGGTCAAAACAGGTCTATATAAACTATCTACAACTCCGTAAAAAGCTTTATTTCTAATTAAGATAAAACCACCTCTCATCGGGAAAAATCCATCCCCCTCTAATTCGCTTATCGTTCTCACCCCATCAGTAATGTTCATCTTTCCATCCTTTACCAGGACATAATTACTTTTATGAAAAGATATATCATCCACCAACTGCCATATACTATCATTTGTATGTTTTACATAGGTAACACTATCTTCAAACCTCAAGATTTCTAGATCAAAAACTTCGGATGTATTATAATCCATCTCCTTTTGTAAAAATCTATTGAGATAGGCGTCAAAGTATAGGTTATAGCCCTTATCCCCGAAGGCAAAAACGATGAAGTTCGGCAACACTTTTTTTACGGTTGGTACTACAGATAGCTCTTTATACAAAAGCGTTTGGGTATTGAACAGAAGAGTTTGGTTCTTACTTCTAAATACAAACCAATTCTCTCCAATTACAGAAGACTGCTCTATACCTGCAAATAGTATTTGTTGATTAGACAGTTGATATAAAGATTCTTCTCCCTGTTTAAACAAGCGAACTACATCCTTACCAAGGATTTCAATCTTATCATAAATCGGTGGAAGTAATTCTTGGTTTTTAAGGTTTACCAAAGCGCATAAATCTCCCTCTCCTTTCGCTACGGCCATGCCATATTTAAATACAGACAATCCTCGATATTGCGGAGCCACAACAATTTCGCCTTTGGCATTAATCACTCCCCATCTTCCATTTTTCAAAATTGGAAATTGACCGAATGCCAAACCACTAAGTAACAATATGGATAAAAAAATCAATCTCATTTAAATGTAATCTTGCATGATTTTCTCCAAGTCTCTATTGCTTTTAAACTTACCTTTTAATGATGTAAACGCAGGTAATTCACTGATTTCACCCTTTCTAAAAGCAGCTAAATCCTTAGCTCCGATAATACTTACATCCCCATATTTTGAAATTGCCATTAACAGCATTTTCGAATCTAAATACAGCGGCAAACTCGTTTTATTCGAAGCTTGTCTTTCGAATACTGCATTGCGATCGTAAACCAATAATTTCACACGATAGTCTTGTGGAGCATATTGAGGAAAGGCCAAAGTAGATACGCTCGCAAAATACTCCGGTACTTTTATAATTTTATCCCAATTGTAAGTTCCAAATCTATTGATACTCGCACCTCTAAAGGTTTTACTCTTGGTTTTATACGCATACAAAAGATTCGTATTCACACCTTCTTCTGCCTCCATTTCCGAAAGAAATACTGGGGCTACCTTCACTTTCTTATATTTAGGATGGTTGGTGTGAATATAATAATCCCCTGCTTCTTCCTCCACATATTTTGGTCGAATCAATTCCGCTTCTAAGGGATTAATTTCATCCAACACCTTCCAAGCGATAACGAGTTGATTGTTCAAACTCTCTATATGACTATACTCCATTTCTAATCCAACATCCAACACTAGATTGTCTTCCTTGGGTTGCGCTTTTGAGCTATCACTTTTTAGGTATTCCCAATTTTCGGTCTCTTCATTTAAAGCATAGAAATTATAGCATTTCGTATCTTGATAGTTGGCCAAATCCACCTCTATTTCTGCTCCCTCTTTAATGTTTAGTTCATTATTATTTTGAGTTGCACCAATTGTAAACATACCTGCAGACTGAAAGTCATAACTCACTCCTGCGCTATCATATTTCATCGGCAAACCAGATACTAAAATATCTACTAAAGAATGGTACTCTTTAAAACTCAATTGAACCTCTCCTTTGATTACTTCTCCTTGCTCATTCACGAGACTATTTGGAGAGATGCGGATTCGACCACCGTTTTCAAGCGTAATTTCTGCACCATTTTCATTAAGAAAATCAAAGCTTTCAGCGGGAATATCTTTAATTTCAAATTCTGAATAACTGAGTGGTCCTGCAGGTTCAACTGCGGTTTCTGTAGCTTGTTCTTGTGTC
>NZ_JAWWCF010000068.1:0-13993 GCF_033720595.1 Lishizhenia sp.
GAGAAGGTGATTCTGACGGCGATTTACCGAGTATGTCTATTGATGAATCACAGGTGAAAGCTGTTCCTTCACAGGAAGAGAGTGAAAAGGAGGCCATTAAGCGAGCGTTAAATGTTTTGAAGGTTAGTCTACAAACTCCAAGAGATAAGGTGGTGGCTGAGTATCAACAGCATAAAATGGAAATGATAGACTTGGTTAATTCTAAGTCGGGAAACATTGCTGAAGTTGCTAAGGAAGAGCTGGTTGCACTTGAAAAAGCCGTTAAGGTTTTGGTAAAGGATGTGAGTGAACAAGAATTGAAACCTGAAATTTACGGAACAAAACATAAAACGGCGAAATCCAATAAGTCGAGCTCAGGAGGAGGTATTAAACCTATCGTTTGGGTGTATGCATTTATTGGAATTCTTGTACTTGGAGGAGGTTATTTCTTAATGTCAAGTGGAATATTTGCCAACGATGATCAAAAGGAATTACAAAAAGCGAAATCTTTGATAGAAGATAGTCGTGATTGGCGTGCGGCAGAACCAGTTTTAACCGAACTACTGGAGAGCTCTGTAGACGAAGAAGCACAAATGTATCTCAATATTGTTAAAACAATGAAAAAGGATGAGGTCGAAGACTTCAAAAACAAATTCATTGAGCATAAAAATAGAGGTGAATTAATTGAAGCTGAACATTACTTTAACCAGTACAATGAAATCGTTCCTATGATTAAGAATGATAATGAGTTGTACGTAGAGTGGTTAAAAGTGAAAGGTAATTTGGATGAAATGAAATTGGCTTTTCAATCTGCTATTGACTCTGCCAAAAAGGAAATTAGTATTGCTGCTTTTGATCAAGCAGAGAGTTACCTGCAAAAAGCCAAATCTATTTATCCAGGTTCTGCTGAGGTTACTCCTTTGAGAAAGGAAATAAAAAATATGAGAATAGCCTATAAAGGTTGTTACAAAAAGATGGCAGAAGCTGACGCCATTGTGATGTTATATGCTCCGGGAGAGTCGGAATATGAAAATGCAAAGAAAATGTACCAGGATATTCTTAATGAATGTCCAAACATTCAAGAAGCTAAGGATAAGTTAAATGCATTGAAATAACGTACTATGAAATATCTATTACTACTATTATTTGGATTTACACTGAGTTGGGGAATCGCACAATCTGAAACAGAGATAATTAAAGAGGCGGTGTCGCTGAAGTCAAAAGCTGATAATGCGTATCAATCGGGCGACTACAGAACTGCACTGTCTTACATCAATCAAGCTATAGGGAAGCTGCAGAGTATCAACAAGCCTGCCCCGAAAGCGATGACGGATTTAAAAGGAAAGATTAATACTGCGATAAGTAATCAAGAAAAAGCTGCAGAAATAAAGAAGAAAAAGCAGGAATACGATGATTACCTCCGTAGAGCCAAATCCAGTATTTCTAATCAAAATTATGATCAGGCGAGAAGTTATTTAAATAGTGCGTTGGATGCCTATTCGAGCGGATATGAAGCTAAACGTTTACTGAACGAACTAGACGAAATAAAAAACAGAAATGAGGCTTCATCCTTAGTAAGTAAGGCAGAGCAAGCATTAAATGATGGTGATAAGCGTGAAGCTTTAAGGTTGTATGAGCAGGCAAAACGATTGAATAGCAATGGTGTTTCTCGATATACTATCCAAGAGATAGAAAACGATATAGAAAACTACGATAGGTTAACAAAGGAAGCTGAAAATCATTATTTCGAGGGTAATTATCAAAGAGCTTTAGAGGCCTTAAATAGAGCAAAGCGATACATGACTTTAGAGAGGGATGATGTTGATTTAAGAGATAGGTCTAACTACAAACTCCACCTGGAAAAAGGGGAAAGTTACATGCGCGATTACAACTACGCTGCTGCGGAAAAAGAATTTGAAACTGCAAGTATTTATGCTCCTTCATCGAAGAGTTCCGAAATCAAAAACAAAATTAATAATGCCCGTTATCAGAAATTCATTGAATCAGCGCGTTACGAGTTTGATAATGATAACATGGAAGCGGCACGAACGGCTATTGAAAAGGCAGAAAACATTAAAAGTCTGGACAGTGAAGGGAGAGAATTAAAGCGAAAAATTTATGAAAAGCTAGAAGATATAGTCTGGGCTTCGAAAGACTACCAGCGTTATTTAAATCTTTATCCGAATGGAAGGTATGTTGCAGAAGCTAAACGCGCATTGTATGTGTTTAATTTTAGTGTGGGTGAATCGAATAGGAAATCGCACAATTATGAAAGAGCGATTAGTTACTATAGAGCAGCTCAAAAATATGCAAGTGCCGAAAAATATGCAGAAATCAATAAAAAAATAGCACAGACACAAAGATGGGAACGTGCTGGAGGTGGCACAGAGCTGGATTTCAACTTTGATTTACCACTTGGTTTTGCAGCTACTTCTTTAACCACTTACGATCTATACAACTTCAGCTACTTAGTGGAAGATGAAATTGGGTCAACAAACTATATCGGTGATACTGGAATGGGTTATACCAAACATTCTAAAACATCTGTGTTTACACCTATATCTTTTGGTGTGGATTTGAATACTCCAATACGTATTCCCTCTGTACCTCCATTAAGAGTTTATGCAGGTCTTAATTTCACTTCTTACTCTGTGTTTAACCTTAACCAAATTGAAGCAGTTCAAGACTATGAGATTTATAATGAAGGAGATGTTTATGAACCTACCGGTGAAACAATAGTGGATAGAGATACGCTTTATTTTGGACTGTATAGAAATGGAACCAAGTTTACACAGTTTTCAGGGAAATTAGGAGTAACTCTATTAGATTTTCTTACGGTATATGTTCCTTTTCAAAAGCTTGCGCTCAATGTACAGCCAGGTTTACCTTGTTTAGAATGTTCAGAAGAAGAGGTACAAGTTGGTCAATTTGGTGTAGGGTTAGGGGTGAAACTAGAATATACTACGAGTTATTTTACCTTCTCTGCATTCTGGGAAAATTGGAATAAAAACTTCAACAAAAGCTTAACGAATAACGTGATGTTTGATGGAAGTACTGCAGGTTTAGGGATGTTTAGTCCTAATGCTTTTTCTAGAAATTTAGGAGTCCAAATGGCCTACAGGATCAACAGTGACTTTAGTTTTGGATTGAGGTATGAAAACCCAGTGGTGAGAGGAGAATTTAGAGGAGACGGTTTTGTTAACAAGGAGGTGCATAGCTTCTCTCAACATCTTATTAGAGCACGATTAACTTATAATATTTCCCTTTAATTATGGCACAGATGAAAATAAAACTACTACTTGCATCTATGGCTTTAAGTCTGGGTGTAACGGCTCAAACAACTTTTGGAAACGACCTTATGCGCAGACCTATTAGTGCGCGTGCAGCGGGCTTAGGAAATGCTTATACAGCTGTGGTAAATGATGCTTCGGCAATGTATTGGAACCCTGGTGCTTTGGGAATGTTGCGTTATTCTTCCATTAATATTTCAGGTTGGATGGGTAAGAATTTAACTTCTTTATCTGAAACTAGCTACGGTTCTGTGTATGGGTTTGAAGATGCTACGGTTGAATCGAAGATGAAATTTGGATTCAACGAATTTTCTGTGGCCGTTCCTATTCCTTTTGATACTTATTCTGACTTCTACGTTGTTCCGAGTTTTTCCAGAAGAGAATCAGCAAATGTGGGTGCTTTTGAGGAACTATGGACTATTGAAAGACAGGATGATAATTTTACGACAGCCACGGAGACGATACAATTTGTGCAAGGTGGAGGAAGAAAAGAAACTTCTTTCGGTTTGGGGTTTGGAATTGGTGAAAATATAGGGCTTGGTTTTACATATAATGTTTACGGTGGAGAGTTAGATTATTACATGAATCAAAAGTTTGAATATGGATTCGAAAGTAGTGAAGATGAATTTACTGAGGCTTATATGTATAGCGGTGCATATTATTCATTCGGTTTTAGGGCCTCAACACAAGACGCCTCAGACAGTGAGTTTGATTTATACGAAGACTACGGTGAAGGTGTTGATTTCGGATTTACATTGACTTTCCCGCATCAACGTCAAACAATGTATACCAATGACCTACAGGGTGAGATGACCGTTTTTACAACGGAGCCGGCTAGAATTACTAGTGGATTGGCTTTTCGTTTGACAGACAACCTGTGGTGTTTAGATATGAGTTATGTAGATTACTCCAATGATTTTACAGTCTATAAACAAGGTCCAATGGGACATATGGTTGCTCCAAATAGTAATAGTTTCGATAATATGTTAACGCTTTCTATGGGGTATGAATATTATAAGATGTTTAGATTGGGGTTAATGGGGAGAAACTATCAATATAGAGACGAGGACGGTTTTCAACCTTGGACGGCTACCATAACAACAGGGTTTACTGCTAATTTTTCTGAGACTGTAGTGTGGGATGTAACAGGTCAATTCGAAATCTTTAACCGAGAAGAATTCATCGATTACGGAGATGGAGAAACCTTAGATTATAAAGGAGCGGTTTTTAATCTTTTTTCAACATTGAGAATTATTATTCCTTACTAGGTTATTATAAATAATAAGCCTTGCTCTGGTTTAAGTCACTAATAGCTTTAAGTACGTTGTAGGGTAAAGTATAAGCACTATTAGAGAAATAGCGGTATTGAGAATCTGAACTACTATAGGTGCCAAAACTATCGTAAAAGCTATCGAAAGTGCTTTTTGGTATGATCAGTTCTTCTTCTAATTTTTTAAGTTTTCCTAAAACATCATCGGTGCTGTATGGAACATTAGGGAATTGAACAAAAGCATAGTAGGAGGTTCTTTTTTTCGGTTGGTAGTATAAAAAACCTTTGGTGTAATTGTACCCGCCTCCACTGTAGCTTCCTTCCACAGTGTTGTCTATGAGTTGATAGTTGATTTCCTTTGTTACGAAAAGCATATTCGTAAAGCTGGTAGATTTTAAAGAAAGTTTTACTTTGTTCGTTCCATTAAGGCTACTTTGTGTAAAGCTATTCGCTCTCAATTCATTGGTGAGAGAGTCTTTTACAACAAAATTGTAATCCACCAAACGGCTTAATGTTCCAGTTTGGATATACGGTTGAAAATATTCTTTTTCAAAACTTTGTTCCATTTCTATATCTGCATGCAGCAAGGTCGTATAATAGTAATAGTGGACGTTTTCATCGTAATTTGTATACTGTGTACCATGCCATAGCAATTCGTCTCCATTACCACCTAAGAATACATTGCTGTAATGAATTCCTTTACGAAAAGATAGACTTTGTTTGCCATAACTATTTTTCACCCTAACATTCGTAACATAACTATTAAATTGTTGGGCGTTTTGTGAGTTAAAGGAGATGGTGGATTTATCAATTTTGTTGACAACATATTCACTCGGAATAGTGAATATCATGTATTTATTTCCATAGTAAACAAAGTAGCTTTTTTCTGAACTACTTGTGGTGAGCTTAGCCCTTTCAATGATATACACTCTTCCTTCTTTCAGTTTACCCAGTTTTGCAAGTGTACTTCTAATGGCGGGTTCGTAACGCTCCATTTCTTTTTCCTTGGCCAGTTTGGCTGCAGCTTCTTTTTGTAAAGCAGCTCTTTCAAGTTGTTGTTGCTTTTTGTCAGCAAGTTCTTTTTTTCGAGCGGCTGCAGCTGCTTTGTCTTTGGCTTCTTGGTCTATTGCAGCGTTAATTTTACTGCGGAGTGAAATCATTTCTCCAGGTATATCCATTCCTTCTTTTTTTATGAGAGAAATGGCATTGTTTATTTTGGTTTGCGCAGATCTGTAATTGCCATTATTATATTCAGTTTGCGCTTGGTTTTTGAGTTCCACAGCCTTTAATAAATTAGATTGTGCCTGAACCTGAAAAACGAGAATTAAGGAAAGTAGTAGTAAGAAAAAAGTCTTGGGCATTTTGGAGTGTAGTTAATGCGGTGAAAAATTTATAGTGACCTCAGAGGGGGTAAGTACGGTTATTTCTTCGTACGTCGTAAGGATGTCATTATCTTTTATATTATTGGCTGTAACAAATGGGATTCGAACGTTTCCTACCCAGCGATAATCTGAATAAGTATAGGTGTAAACTTCATTTTTAGCGCTCGTCATTTGATATTCTTCCCCCACTAATAAATTAGTTTGTTTGTTGATCCAAATTTGGGTTTCGTTAGGGATGCGTTTTCCTTTACTGTACAAAGAGTCTCTTTTTACCTTTAGTTTGTAACACTCCTGATTGTTGAAATATTCAGTACCTACATAAGTTATTTTTGTACCTTTCTCCTTGTAGTCAACGTAAGGGTTAAGTCCATCTTTCGATCTTATTTTTTGGTTTTTTTGTTCATCTTCTTCAGAGTATTTAATTCCGTCAACGGAGCTCATCTTGTACCATGATTTATATCCATCATAAGCGAAGGTGTATTTAAAATCATAATCTCCAGAACTTGTCTCAGAAGTAATAATGTAATTACCATTTTTGAGGTGAGTCATTTCGAGAATTACGATTATACCGTTAGATTCTGACTTCCACTTCCTGTTCAATCCATAAATATTATTCCAGGCAGCAGTACCGCCGGTTGCATCTATATATTTGTCTATAATAAGCTGTGCAGAATCTGTGTATGATGTGTTTTTCTTCGGGCTTGTTTTAATAGCTGTAGGCTCACGTTTATCGCTTTGTACCGTTGTAGATTTTTGTTTGTCCAGCTCAGTTTTGATCTTCTCTTTTAGATCGAGTACACGTGAGGGAGCATCCATTTCAAGTCCTTCCAGAATGGATATAGCATTGTTTATCTTAACGAATGCTTTTTTGTATTGCTTTTGCTCGTACAGTGTTTGTGCTTCGTTTGTTAAATCGAGCACGTCACTTACTGAACCTTGCGCAAAAAGGTTGAAGGCCAAAAACAATGGCAGAACGAGGAGAATTAATTTCTGTATCATATTTTACCACATTGTATCACCAAATCCACCAAAGTCGTCTTCAGCAGGTGCTTCCTTCAAACCGGCAGCGATTAATTCATCATCACTATAGTAGCTTTCTAATTCAGAAACTGTAAAGTGATTGGCCAATTCTTCAAGGTTAAAATGGTCTTGTAATTCGTACAATTCAAAGCCTGCATTTACCAATTCACCACAATCAAAGCCTGCATCTACTAATTCGTCACAACTGTAGTAACCCTCTTTCAATTCAGAGGCATCATAACCTCCCTCTTTACATTCTGATGCCGAATAACTTCCATTCAACTCATCTGCGTTATAAATCCCATGTAGTTCTCTTGCTTCATAAGAACCATGAATCTCATCTGCTGCATAAATATCATGAATTTCATTGGCTTCATAATGTCCGTGTATCTCCGAACCATCGTAAACCCCATGAATTTCTTCAGCTGTGTATACTCCATGAATATCTTCGGCCGTATAAGTTCCATGAATCTCACTAGGCTCGTATTGTCCGTGAATGTCCTCAGCCGTGTAATATCCGTGAATTTCATCCGGTGTGTATGTCCCGTGAATTTCTTCGGCAGTGTAATACCCATGAATTTCTTCGGCAGTATAAACCCCGTGAATTTCATCAGCACTGTATACGCCATGTATTTCCTCAGCTGTGTATACGCCATGAATCTCGTCAGCAGTAAATACTTGCTGACCAACAGTTGATGAAAATGCGGTATCGGTTCCTCCACTTCCATCATACATTTCTTGGGCTTCGTATACACCGTGCATCTCTTCAACGCTGTAAACATCTTTTAAATCCACGGAATTGTATACTCCGTGTAATTCTTCAGCGCTAAAGGTACCATGCATTTCCTCAGCGGTATAAACAGGAGCTTCGCCTCCTAAACCAGACATGTCTAAAGGTCCGCCTTGCCCACCTGAACCTAAATAAAGTTCTTCAACACTGTAGGCACCTTTCATTTCATCTGCAGTGTAAACACCGTGTAAATCTATGGCGGTATATACGCCATGTAATTCATCTGCGGTATATACTCCGTGAATATCTTCCGCCTTATAACCGTATCCTTGCGGTCCTCCGGGATAAATATCTTCGGCGGTGTAGACTCCATGAATATCTTCGGCAGTATAAACTCCGTAAATGTCTACGGCTCTAAATACTCCGTGAATATCTTGAGCACTATATACGCCGTGAATTTCCTCAGGAGTATAGATTGGTCCGTTTAATGAATAAATGTCTTCAGCAGTGTAAACCCCGTGAATTTCTTCAGCAGTATAAGACCCGTGTATGTCTTCAGCGGAGTAAACCCCATGTATTTCTGCAGGTGAGTATACTCCGTGTATTTCATGTGCCATATACACCCCGTGAATATCCATAGCTTGATAAACTCCATGAATGTCTTGGGCAAAATACACCCCATGAATATCTTCAGCCTTGTAGACTCCGTATATTTCATTTGCTGAATAATGACCGTAAATCTCATCTGCGGTGTAGTATCCGTATATTTCATCGGCAGGATAAACGCCATGGATATCTTCTCCAGAGTAAACTCCGTGAATATCTGCAGCTGAGTATACCCCGTGAATTTCCTCTGGGGTATAGACTCCATAAATATCTTCTGCTTTATAGACGCCATAAATTTCAGCTGGTGAATAGACGCCATGAATCATATCGGCAGAATAGCCTCCCTCGTAAATTTCTTTTGGGGTGTAAACTCCATGTATATCTTCAGCAGTATACACTCCAACAATTTCATGGGCTTCGTACACCCCATGAATATCTCTTGCTTCGTAAACTCCGTGTATATCGTGAGCTCTGTATACTCCATGAATTTCTTCAGAGCGATATATCGGGTAGATATCCTCAGCTGAGTACACCCCATAAATGTCTTCAGCAGAGTAAGTTCCATGAATGTCTTCAGCTGTATACACTCCATGAATCTCTGCGGGAGAATAGTATCTATATATTTCTTCGGCACTAAAAACTCCGTGAATATCCTCTGCCGTATAAACTCCGTGAATTTCTTCTGGAGAATAGACCCCATGAATATCCTCGGCTGAGTATACTCCGTGTATGTCTTCGGCGGTGTAAACTCTATGAATTTCAGCCGCTGGATAGAATCCATGTATATCCTCGGCAGAATAGATGCCGTATATTTCTTTAGCAGAGTATACCCCGTGTATATCCTCAGCGGTATAAACTCCGTGAATTTCTGCAGGAGAATATTCTCTGTGAATTTCGTCAGCCGAATAAACTCCATGTATTTCCTCTGGTGTATAAACTCCATGTATATCCTCGGAAGAGTAAATGCCATGAATTTCATCTGCGGTATAAACTCCATGAATATCACTTGCTGAATACGAACGGTGAATTTCTTCAGCAGTGTAAACCCCGTGAATTTCATCTGCGGCGTAAATCCCGTGTATCTCATCGGCTTGATAGATCCCATGAATTTCCTCAGGAGTGTATATTCCATGTATTTCTTCTGGACTATATGCTTTGTGAATTTCTTCGGCAGAGTATACCCCGTGAATCTCTTCAGCGGTGTATACCCCTTGGATATCTTCGGCGGAGTAAACCCCATGAATTTCCTCAGGGGTGTATACCCCATGAATTTCTTGAGGGCTAAATGATCTGTATATTTCTTCTGGTGAGTATACTCCATGCAGTTCTTCGGCTGAGAATATGCCGTGTAAACTATCCGCTTTATAAACCCCATGGATTTCCTCAGGTGTGTAAACCCCATGAATTTCTTCCGGACTATATGCTCTGTGAATCTCATCTGCGGAATAAACACCATGCAGTTCTTGTGCGCTGTAAATACCGTGTAATTCTTCAGCTTTGTACACCCCATGTAATTCGCTTGCAGAGAAAACACCATGCATTTCGGCTACAGATAGACTGCCTTTTAATTCACTGGCTTCGAAAACGCTGTGTAATTCCTCTACACTGTAGGCTTGGGCTAGATCTTCTACACTGTATACATCTTTAAGTTCAGCTGCACTATGACTTGTACGTAATTCTTCAACAGAATAAGTACCATGGAGTTCTTCTGGAGAATAAACGCCTTTAACCTCAGTACCGTCAACTTCCCCATGTATCTCGCTAGCATCAAAAGATGGTTTTAGTTCATCCAGCGAATACGCGGTTCGTAATTCTGTGAAAGAATAGTGATTTCTTAACTCCTCAACAGTGTAAATATCTTTAAGATCACTCACTGAGTATCCGTTCTGCTTCATTTCTAAAATAGATGCAGTACCCGTATTGGTTCTAGTAGTAGCCATATTCAGATGTATTGTTATTTTTGTGTAAAAGACTCGCTATGAAGGCAACCTCGTCATTAACAAAACTACGAAATATTCATAAGGAAATAAAAAAGTTAATTGAGGATATCTCTATCCAAAATAATGCTAATTATTTATTTCAACCCATTGAAGATCTTTGGCGCACTTCGGAGGAAAGTAAGTTAAGAATAGATGTGTTGATTGTTGACAAAGAAAAAGAGATAGCTTTAGTTCAACGATTAATTTCAGATTTTTCATCTGCTGAGCTGGAAGAGCTTAAGGAAAAGGGAAAAATAGAGATAGATCGAGGTGAGATTAATTACAGATTACATGACGAAGAGCATTTTCCTGCAAAGAGTACGAAGTCTTTACCGTACTTATTGAAAGTGATTTTATGTAATCCAGAAGGTCAAGACAAAGAGGATTTAAGCTATTATTTTCAACGCTTTGCGAAAGAATCATCTTTAACTTTCGTAGCGGGAGGAAGTAAGGAGTTTCAACGTTGGGCGAAATCCCAAATCGTTCGTATGACGTGGAGGGTAAATCTTGTGGATGAGGATCAAAACCTTGCCGAGCACCTTGCTAAATTTATTGAGGAAGCTGATTTGGTTAACCTTATTGCAATGAATTTGGGTACCCGTAAAATACTTAGTGCAATAGAGTCTACTATAGAAAATGAATATAAAGATTTAAGCGCCAGAAAGATATCCGTTCAAAATGATCACATGAAGCTCAAGAAAATGGGTGCTCAGCGTGTTGGGCAAAATTTATTCTCGAGTTTAAAATCTAATTTACAAAGAAGTTTTTCGGAGTTTGAAAATGGTATTAACGAGCGTTTTGGGGAGCTTACTAAAAACCAACCCGGTTCGCTTTATGCATTTATCGTCGATCAAATAGATGGTATCCATCAGTTAGAAGAGGTAACTGCGGGAGGAGAAACGAAATACATGTTGCCCAGCGCTACTTTGGTTGAATTGGAAACACAAGCGAGGGCAGGATTTGAAGAGCATTTACAGCATGATGTAGCTTCTCTGAACGATTATCTTGATATAACCATAGACGAGGTTAATCACTCCTTTGATGAAAATGATTTAAGCAATTTTAATGTTGCGGTACAAAAGCTGAGTAAGGCCGATGTTCAATTAATGTTGAATGATCAATTTAGGTTTGATAAACAACATGAAGCCAAACCTCTGAAGAAAGGTTTTATGAGTTTCTTTAGTGCGGTGAGACAGCCGTATATGATAATTATCATGATGGTCGGGATCTTAGGTAGAGTAATACCTGATATGAATCTTTGGCAGCAATGGTGGTTTATTGCTATTATTATTTTAGCGCTTGCAGGAGGATTATATTTTGCCATTAAAGGTGCACAGAAAAAGAAACAAGAAACAGAAGCTGAAGAGTTGAAAAAGGTTTCGCAGTGGCTGAAAGCTGAATATAAAAGAATTTTCTCAACAATAGAAAAGGATTGGAAGTCAAAGTATTTTTCACATGCTAAAAATCAATTTTCTGAGATTTTACGTCAGTTAGAAATAGACTTAAAGAATTATCAACAAGATAGATCTGAAAGTATTTCCGAAGAAACTAATCTGACACAACGTAAGATTCAAACCTTGGAAACTTTCGATAAAAAATTAAAAGAATCGCAACGTCAAAAAGCGAAAATAACAACAGATTTAAGTAGCTTGGGAACAGAACTCAAACAGAACTTTTTAAAACTTGAACTTTAATATATGTTAATAGGAATTGACCTGGGTACAACCTTTTCATTGGCAGCGACAGTAGGTCGTAACGGGGAGCCAATATTACTTCCTGATAATTCCAACAAGAACTTATTTCACACTCCTTCGGCTGTCCATATTGATGGAGACACTGCCTACATCGGTAATGTAATTGAAGCCCGATTAGAGCAGAATCCAGGTTTACCCGTAATTCGGTTTTTTAAGAGAAGTTTTGGTGAAAAAAAACCGTTGTATATCGATAGTGATCAAACGCCTTGGTATCCCGAAAGTTTGGCAGCATTGATCTTAAAGAAATTAATGATTGATGCGGAAACCTATACTTCTCAACCCGTTGAAGGTGCTGTAATTACTGTGCCCGCCCATTTTAATGATAAGCAACGTAAATGTGTATTGAATGCTGCATCTTTGATTAATTTAAAGGTGTTAGCACTTTTGGAAGAGCCTATTGCTGCGGCTATGCACTATGGGATAATGAATAAGAAATACGACAAGACCATACTCGTTTATGATTTAGGTGGAGGTACATTTGACGTTTCTGTTTTGACCATGAATGCAGAAGGAATTTTTGTAATGGGTAAGGATGGTTTAACAGAACTTGGAGGAAAAGAGTTTGATGAGGCTATTGGTCAAATAATTCTTGAGCAGTTTAAAGAGGAGCTTGGTTATGACCTCGTTCTTGATGCTAGAGGGCTGCTTCATTTAAGAAGAATTTCTGAGGAAATTAAAGTAGAGCTCTCTGTACCCGGAACAACGTTCGTGGAGAAAGTATGTGTGCTTGGGAAGCATTCCATGGAAGTGCACATTTCTCGTAAAGGTTTTGAAAAAGCTATTACCTCCCTAATTGAACAAACTGAGGAAGTTGTACAGCGTTGTATTAAAAGTGTTGGGATAGATAATGTAGATGTTGATACGGTTATTTTAGTAGGAGGGTCTTCTATGATTCCCTTTATTAAAAAACGTCTGAAAGCCTTGTTTAATGGAGAACATCAAGAGATACATGCTCACGAACCTATGAAGGCTGTGACATTTGGGGCAGCTTTACATGCTGTTCAGCTTTCTGGGAAGAAAGTTGATTATGAAATACCACCTGAATTAAGAGGGGTAACAGGTTATAACTTAGGAGTTCGTGCTATGAATCCAAAAACAGGAAGAGTAGTAATTGATAACTTGGTAAAGAAAAATATGCCGTTGCCTTCTATAAAGGAGAAAACGTATTACACGACAAGTGAAGATCAAAAGCGTATGCGATTGGAAATTATTCAGTACCTAAAAAAGGGGGAAGAGGAACAAAGCCTTGGAAACTTAGTAATAGGTCCATTGCCCTCCAATCAGGCGAATTACCCGATTAATGTGAAAATAGAGAATAGGAAAGATGGTACGGTTTGGTTTAGAGCAGTTGATCCTAATTCAGGGATGGAAATAGAAAAAGTATTTGGAGATGATGAAGAGGGGGGAGGTTCACTTACGCGTCAGAAGGCACTTGTGAATTCAACCATCATTATAGGCTCTGTTTAATAGGATTTTTAAAGAAAAGATAAAGCCCTGCGCGCATACACAGGGCTTTTTTTAAGTGAGCCATTTAATGGAAGAACAGTTCATCAAACGCTAAACCTACTGTTTGACGACCCTAAATTCTGTCCTTCTATTTTCTTCGTGTTCGATGTCTGAACAATACACACCTTCGACACATTTGTTAATCGGTTCACTCTCACCGTAGCCTTTCCAAGTTAATCTATCTGGATCAATACCTTTACTGATGAGGTAGTCTACAACAGACTTGGCTCTTCTATTAGATAGGTATTGGTTGTAATATCTTTTACCACGCACATCCGTATGTGATCCCAATTGAATTTCAATGTTTGGATTATCTTTTAAGATTTTAGCCAAACTATCTAGAACTGGAGTCGCATCTGCACGTATGTTCCATTTGTCGAAATCATAGTAAATGTTGTTTAAGACAATAGGTTTGTTAATGATGATTTCTTCCATTTCGAAATCAGCATATAGATCTGTAGAATAACGTAATCCTAC
>NZ_JAWWCF010000069.1:0-13757 GCF_033720595.1 Lishizhenia sp.
GGAAGTAAATCGGCCAAAGTAGATTTTCCACTTCCAGACTCTCCTACTAAAGCAACAGTTCTTCCTTTTTCGATATCGAAAGAAACGTTTTTAATCACCTTCTCATCTTTGTAGGCGAAAGAAATATTGTTAAAGCGAATTTTCTCTTTCAACCCTTCCATTTTTTGAGGAGAAGTAGGGTCTAATATTTTTTCATTGGTAAACAAAGTTTCATCTATTCTGTCTTGAGAAGCTTTGGCTTTATTCATGTTTCCAATGTTTTTGGCAACGGCCTGTATAGGAACTAGCAATTGCGAGAACACAATTATGAATCCCATGAATTCTTCTCCAGTAAATCCATCTTGATCGGTTCCGTCCAAAATCATATTTCCACCGAACCAAACAATCCCTATCATTACAGTAGCTCCTAAAAATTCATTTAAAGGAGAACTCAGGTCTTTCTTTCTAAATGTTTTGGTAATGAGTTTCTGGTGGCGTAAGTTGATAGCCGCAAATTTTTCAACGGCTTTACCTGTTGCATTAAATCCTTTTACGATTCTTATTCCTCCTAAATATTCATCTAAGAAAGAAAAGAGAACGCCCATTTGTTCTTGTCCCTGTTTGGCTGTACGTTTTAAACTTTTGGCAATTCTAGAAATTACTAATGCCGATAGCGGTAACAGAATAAAAGAGAACAACGTTAAACTCGGACTCCAATAGATCAATACAGAAACGGTAATAATGATAGATATAGGATCTCTAAATAAAAGCTCCAACATGGCCACAACAGCGATTTCAATTTCATTAACGTCTGCATTCATGCGCGACATTAAATCTCCTTTTTTCTCTTCAGTAAAGTAAGACATAGGCAAACGCATCGATTTATTGAAAAGGGCGTCTCTGTAATCTCTTACTACTGCCATACGCAATTGTGATTGGTTGTAAATAGCGATATAGCGAAATAAGTTTTTAAGAAAAAAGGCGGCCAAAACCGAGCAACATACAAAGAAAAGGGCCTCTTTGGGTCCTCTATCAACCATACTTTGCATAAAAAACTTATAGGCGTCTTTTGCATACTCTATGATGGCAGCAGGGTTGTATGATGATAATACTGGATCGGCAACACGTTCAATTTCCTCGTCTCCTTTGGGGAAGATCAATTGGAGAAAAGGTACAAAAAGCACCAAAGAAACTAAGTTGAAGATGACGTATAATAAGTTGGAAAATATCGTGATTAATGCAAGGGCTTTGTACTTAAAAGTGGCCTTGTATATTTTGAATAACTGCTTCATAATCTCATGCAAAGATAGGTTTTTGTTTTTCTAGGTGAACACTATACAAACAATTCTTAATTTTGCGGTATGGGAACTGTACGTCAAAATAGAATAGAGCAAGTTATACAACAAGAATTATCAGGTGTTTTTCAAAGAAATGCCAGAGAGTATTGTTTAGGTGCAATGGCAAGTGTAACGGTAGTTAGGGTAACTCCAGATTTATCGTTGGCTCGTGTGTACTTAAGTATTTTTGCAGGACCTTCAAAAGAAGAAGTCTTAGAGAGTATAAGAGAGAATAAAGGGAAAATCAAAGCAGAACTAGGGAAGCGTTTGAAGAATATGAAGAAAATGCCAGACCTTATTTTTGATATTGATGATTCGTTAGATTACGCAATGAAGATTGACGAATTGTTAAAGAAATAAACTCCCTTATTTGAACATATCTTTTCACATAGCGCGCCGATATTTTAAATCGAAGAAATCAACAAATATCATCAACCTTATTTCTAAAATAAGTGTGGTGGGGATTATGGTTTCAACGATGGCGCTCATTGTGGTTCTTTCCGCTTTTAATGGTATTGAAAAAATTGTGGTGGGTCTCTATACCGATTTTGACACTGACCTCACGATTAGAAGTGAAAAAGGGAAAACCTTTAACCAATCCTTTTTAGACCTTGATACCCTTCGAAATTTTGAAGGAGTAGATGGACTCTCCCGGGCCCTAGAGGAAATAGTAATTTTAAGAAAAGGAAATAAATGGGTGAAAGCCCGTATGACAGGGGTAGACACAAGTTTTCTCCGTATGTCTAAAATGAGTAGTCACCTCTATGAAGGGGATGCTATATTTGATTTTGAGGGCTTGCCTGTGGCGCTTTTTGGGGTTGGGCTTCTTCAGAAATTAGACACGTATGTTCCGCGTTTTGCAAATGAAAACAGTGTCTTGTTTAATGTTCCGTTAAGGGAAGGTAAGTTTAGACCAGGTAAAAATCCTTTAAGTACTAAGCACATTTATATAGGTGGGAGTATGAACTTCAATAAAGAAGTGAACGACGAACAAGTTGTACTGCCTTTTGAACTTGCAAATGACCTATTAAAATACAAAGGGGATATCTCTGCCGTTTATTTAAGTGTAGATCCTGCCTATGATAATGAGGAGGTGAAACAAGCACTGTATGAGGTTTTACCGAAAGGCTTCGTGGTGAAAACAAATTTTGAAAAAAACGAGCTGATCTTTAAAACTTCGAAGTCGGAACGCATCATCGTTATTTTCATCCTCATCTTCATTTTTATCCTCTCAAGCTTTAACTTGATTGCTTCTATAACCATGCTTTACGTGGAGAAAAGAGATAATATCAAAACACTCTACAGTATGGGGATTGATAAAGAGGCGATGTTTAAGGTGTTCTTTTACGAAGGTTTATTGATCAGTATTAGAGGGATATTTTTAGGGATAATTTTAGGGTATACCATTTGTATTCTACAGATTAATTTTGGCTTCGTTAAAATGCCTAACTCAAACGGTGAGTTTTTCCCTATTGCTTTAAAGTGGATGGATGGACTTATGATTATTGTTTCAGCCATTGTTTTGGGTGTAATCGCCTCGTACTTACCGAGTAGGTATTTGTTTAGAAAACACGATAAAACCTATTTCTTCCAAAAGTAAGGCAGATAATACATCTCCATTTTCCTTAAAAGTTTACAGGTCTAAAACCTTTAGGCCTTTTGTCAATCCCGATTATTTGTATTATCTTACACAGCAAAAGCAACAATAGACAACCGTTAAAAACATTGTCAGTAATTACATTTCATGGTTTAAGCGTTCTGTAGTAGTACAGGACGCTTTTTTTATAAGAAACAAAAAAGGATGCAAAATAGCTGCATCCTTTCTTTTTTGAGTATTTATATGATTAATCAAATGACTGGTAATAGTTCTGACTCAGTTCAATTAACTTCTCGTATTCTTCTGGTGTTAAGTCAGAATGGTAGAAATTAACTGGGTTAACCTTATGACCATCCTTTTCTACTTCGTAGTGCAAGTGAGGTCCAGTACTTTTACCTGTTGATCCCACTAAGCCGATTAAATCTCCACGTTTTACTTTATCACCTTTTTTAACTTCGAACTTGCTCAAGTGAGCATATCTTGTTCTATATCCAAAACCATGATCAATAACAATTTCTTTTCCGTATCCCCATGAGTTGGTTACCACTTCTACAATAACTCCATCTCCTGTAGAATAAACTTCAGCTCCAACATCTGCAGTGAAATCCATTCCCCAGTGCATTTTACGAGTTTTGTAAATAGGGTCGATTCTCCAACCATACCCAGAAGCTGTACGCTTTAAATCATCGTTACTTACGGGTTGAATTGCGGGTAAAGAAGATAGTCTGTTTTCTCTTTCCTTGGCGAGCTGTAAAAGTTCTTTAAAAGAAAGACTCTGCGCATAAAGCTTACTCTTAACACTGTCTATCGTTTTAGCTGTTTCAATTAACAACTTGGAGTTTGACATGTCTTCGTATTCCTTGTACTTATTTGAACCTCCAATTCCCATTCTTCTCAAATCTTCTGGAAATTCTTCGGCGTATAAGGCTACTCTATAAAGCTGTCTTTCTTTCTCTTCTATGTCTTTGAGTACCTTTAAATTCGCTTTAGCTATCGCATTTAATTTATTCAAAGCATAATCCTTCTGCTCGAGTTGGGCTTTCAATTCTTTTTCCTTGGGAGTCTCAACACTCGTCTCAAAAACAAACGCCAAACCCAATCCTATAATTACACTAGGTGCAACTATGATCAATCCTTTGAGAAGTTTTTGTCCAAAACTAATCTGTACTTCCTCGTAAGCGAGGGTTTTAGGATTGTATTTATACTTTGTTTTTCCCATTAAATTTCTTTAAAAAACGATACAAAATTATACAAATAATCTAACTTTGCCCAAGTGTTAACATACCTTAACAGGGGTTTATTTATTGAAAATAAGTTATTTAGCGATGACAATACAAGAAATTAGAAGCCAATTTTTAGCGTTTTTTGAGTCTAAAAACCACAAAATCGTGGAATCGGCACCAATGGTAATTAAAAATGATCCAACATTGATGTTTACCAATGCCGGAATGAATCAGTTTAAAGATTATTTCTTAGGTCATAGCGTACCTGCCGACAGGAGAGTATGTGATACACAAAAGTGTTTACGTGTTTCAGGAAAGCATAACGACTTAGAAGAGGTTGGTGTAGATACTTACCACCACACCATGTTCGAGATGTTAGGAAACTGGTCCTTCGGAGATTACTTCAAAAAAGAAGCAATTGACTGGGCTTGGGAATTACTTACGGAGGTATACAAAATTGATAAGTCGCGTTTATACATAACTGTTTTCGAAGGAGACAAAGAGGATGGTTTAGATGTAGATAACGAAGCTTTTGAACTTTGGAAAGAGCACGTAGCAGAGGACAGAATTATTTTGTCTGACAAAAAAGATAACTTCTGGGAGATGGGAGATGTTGGTCCTTGTGGTCCAGCTTCTGAAATTCACGTTGATATTCGTTCTGATGAAGAAAGAGCGAAGGTTGATGGTAAATCTTTGGTGAATATGGATCACCCTCATGTAATTGAGGTGTGGAACTTAGTGTTCATTCAATACCAAAGGAAAGCAAACGGAAGCCTGGAGAAATTGCCAGAAACGCACATCGACACAGGGATGGGCTTAGAACGTTTGGCAATGGTGCTTCAAGGTAAACAATCGAACTACGATACAGATTTATTCCAAAGTCTTATTCAACACATCGCTAAAGTGGCGAAGGTGGATTACGGTAAAAAGGAAGAAACAGACATAGCCTTACGTGTAATTGCAGATCACGTTCGTGCAATTGCGTTCTCTATTTGTGATGGTCAGTTGCCATCGAACACTGGAGCAGGGTATGTTATTCGTCGTATCTTAAGAAGAGCGGTGAGATATGGTTACTCTGTATTGAACTTAAATGAGTCTTTCATGGCTGATTTGAGCAAGGTGTTGGTACAAGAAATGGGTGAAGCTTTCCCGCAATTGGAGAGTCAGAAAGAACTGGTTGAAAAAGTAATTAGAGAAGAAGAAAATAGCTTCTTTAGAACTTTGGAGCAAGGTATTAAACGTATGGATGCTATCATGGATGCTACAAGAGCCGCAGGTTCTGATGTAGTGAATGGTGATGCAGCCTTTGAATTGTACGATACTTTTGGTTTCCCATTCGATTTAACTTTGTTAATTGCCAAAGAAAACAAGTTAACAGTAGACGAAAAAGGTTTTGAAGCTTGCTTGAATGAGCAAAAAGAGAGATCTAGAGCTGCAACTTCAGTTGAAACAGAAGACTGGATTTCAGTTGCTGGTGGAGACGACGTAGATTTTATCGGTTACGACAATTTAGAGGCAGATGTTAAAATCACAAAATACCGTAAGGTAACCCAAAAGAAAAAATCATTCTACCAATTGGTGTTTAACCAAACTCCGTTCTATGCAGAGGGTGGTGGACAAGTTGGAGATAAAGGATATATAGAAAATGGCGACGGAAAAGTGGCGATTTTCGATACGAAAAAAGAAAACAACCTTATCGTTCATTTAAGCACAGAATTGCCGAAAGATGTAGAAGCAACTTTTAAAGCTGTGGTAAATGAAACAAAAAGAAATTTATCGGCAAGTAATCACTCAGCTACGCACTTATTGCACCATGCATTAAGAGAAGTGTTGGGAGATCACGTAGAGCAAAAAGGATCTTTGGTAAACGATAAGTACTTGCGTTTCGACTTCTCTCATTTCTCTAAGGTAACGGATGAGGAAATAGAGAAAATTGAAGCCATGGTAACGCAACAAATTAGAGCCAATATTGCACTAGATGAAAAGCGTGCTGTAGCTATGGAAGAAGCACAAAACATGGGAGCTATGGCCTTGTTTGGTGAGAAGTATGGAGATAAAGTAAGGGTCATCAAATTTGGAGATTCTGTTGAGCTTTGTGGAGGTACACACGTTGGAAACACAGGAGAAATAGGATTGTTTAAAATTACTTCTGAAGGAGCGGTTGCTGCAGGTGTAAGAAGAATTGAAGCCATCACGAATGCGGAGGCAGAGAACTTTTACAAAGAGAAAGCAAACACAGTAGCCGAAGTAGCTAGTTTATTGAAGAACCCAAAGAATTTGGCCAAATCAGTAGAAGACTTAATAGAGAAGAACAAGCAATTGAGTAAGCAAATAGAAGCCTTCCAAAAAGAGAAAGCAACGATGATGAAATCTGAAATCAAATCTAAAGTAGAGGAGATGGATGGGTTTAACTTTATCGGTACTAAGGCTGGATTAGACGGTGGTTCAATTAAAGATATCTTGTTCCAATTGAAAGGTGAAGTAGAAAACTTATTTGCCGTTATCGGTGGTGAAGCAGACGGAAAATGTACTTTGTCTATCATCATTAACGATGACCTAGCGAAAGCGAAAAATTTGAATGCTGGACAATTGGTAAGAGAAGCTTCTAAATTCATCCAAGGTGGTGGAGGTGGTCAAGCTGCCTTTGCAACAGCAGGAGGTAAAAACCCTGCAGGATTGGATGATGCTATAGCATTGATCAAAGAGAAATTAGCATAAGATGAAGAGAAGACCACGCGTACTGATACTTACCTATTATTGGCCACCCAGTGGGGGAGCCGGAGTACAGCGCTGGTTGAAATTCGTAAAACATTTACCAGATTTAGGGTACGATCCTGTTGTCTACACTGTAGAGGATGGGGAGTACCCTTCTGAAGACTACGGACTTTTTAAAGATGTTCCGGAAGGACTAGAAATCATCAAAACTCCAATTTGGGAGCCCTATGATTTGTACAAAAAGTTCATTGGTCAAAAGAAGGAAGAGAAGGTAAATGCCGGATTCATTTCCGAAAATAAAAAATCAAGTAAACTTCAAGATATTGCTGTTTGGTTAAGGGGAAATCTGTTTATTCCTGATGCCAGAAAGTTTTGGATCAAACCTTCCATTAAATACCTGATGAATTACTTGCGCAGTAGACCTGTAGATATTGTTATCTCGAGTGGTCCACCGCACAGTATGCACTTGATCGCTCAAGAATTAAAGCATAAACTCGAAATTCCTTGGATAGCAGATTTTAGAGATCCTTGGACCAATATAGATTTCTACAAAGACCTTAAACTCAGCAATTGGGCCGATAAAAAGCACAAGCGTTTAGAAAAAGGTGTATTGACGAAATCTGATAAAGTCATTACAGTTGGACCAACCCTGGCTAAAGAACTTGAGGCACTTGGTGCCAAAGATGTAAAAGTCATTACCAATGGTTATGACCAAGATGACTTTGTAACAGACCCTGTAACGGTAGATGAGAAAATCAGCATTGTACACATCGGTTCTATGAACAGGGATAGGAACCCCGAGAACTTGTGGAAATACCTTGGAAAACGCGTACAAACAGATGCTGAGTTTGCGAAAAAACTAGAGGTTAGACTAATCGGTAAAGTAGATATTGCCGTTTTAGAGTCTATAGAGAAAGAAGGTTTAAATACTTACCTCAATAAAATAGATTACCTCGCACACAGCGAAGTCGTAGCAGAGCAAAAGCGAAGTAAAGTTTTACTCTTGGTAGTTAACAATACGCCAAATGCACTGGGTATTTTAACCGGGAAAATGTTCGAATACATGGCTGCAGAACGACCTATTCTAATGATAGGTCCAAAAGCTGGAGATGCGGCAAAGATCATCGATCAAAATTATGGTGAGGTCTTCGGATTTGAAGAAGAGAACTTCGATGCTTTCTTCAATCAAGATTTTGATACACTAAAATATTCTTCAGATCCTAAAGATTACGAACGCAAAGCCCTTACCGGAAAATTAGTAGAGGTGATGGACGAAATTATCGCAGCCCACAAAGAAAGCCTGGGATAGGATTTCGGGTAGTCAAGGAATTTGATGATTTGAGGGATTTGAAAATTAAATGATTTAAGTACCGACTCGTGTCGGTTATTTAAAAATTTAAGGTATTATCCTTTTTCCAGTGATACTGTTTCTCAAATAATTCAAATCTAATAAAGGATAAAGCTTATTTTCGTTGTGATGACAGTGCAAAAAGAAATCCAGAATTGGGCCCAATTGAAAATAACCCAATCAACCAAAGATCCTTTGGTGAATTTCGTATGCGCTAAAAATCCATTGAGTTTTCGTGATGATGAAAGTTATGCGTTTAAAGGTAGCGCACGAAAACTGTATACAGAAGCAGAAGATTACAGAAAGAATAGCGGTATAGAAACGCTTTGCTTGGTGCAGGAGTTAATTACCTGGAATTGGAAAGAAGAAGAAATTAGAACGCCCATTTACCTTACCCATGTAGGTTATAAAAAAGTTGAATTAGGGAAGTGTATTGTTTTTAAACCTTTGCTAGAAAGTACTTTTCTTAATCCTTTTCTTCAAAGTGTTTTTCAATTAAAAGAAGAAGCAAGTCTTGAAGATATAGAAGCTGCTTTTCAACAAGAGCAAGTTGCTTATAAAATTGAAAAGGTCAATACTTTGGCCAATGTGCATCCTTATCGTTTCAATATTCTAAGGGAGTTACAAGAATTAGCAGAACAAGATATTGCGGCCTCATCCCTTACTCAAATGCTGGGGTATGCAAAGAATCCTACAGATAGCTTACCTTTTGGTGATGGTTTGTTAACGTATGCTGATACAGATCAAATTGAAGTTTTTCAAACCTTGTGTCAAGAAGATGTAGTCTTGCAAGGACCTCCGGGTACGGGGAAATCGCAAACCATAAGCAATGTATTGGCAAAAGCCTTATCAGAAGGTTACTCTGCTTTGCTATCTTCTGAAAAATCGGTAGCGTTGGAAGTCATCTACGAGAAATTCAAAAAAGCAGATCTTCATCATTTTTTGTGTTTTTACAAAGGGAAACAATACAAGAAGGAATTTATACAACAGCTCAAGGAGGCATGGTTGTTTTTAGAAAATCATATTCCTTCAAAGGCAACTTTGTTGAACATTAGTGAATTAGAAATTCAGCAATTAGATAACCGATTAGACCGACTAAAAAGTCCAACAGCCATAGGCGGTATTAGTTTATGGGAATTCAAATCGTTATGGGAGGGTAGGGATCTCGACAAAGTTGAGGTTAATGATCAATTACCTGATCTTAAAGATTGGCAAGCGTGTAAAGAGGAGCTCTCATTTTTCTTAAAAGATGAATATTTCAAAACGCATAAGTCATGGGCACAGCTGCCCTCTTTGATTTTTGAAAGCGAAGAGCAGTTATCAGCTTTTACTAAAGAATTAACAGAAATGAATCTTCAGGTTGAAGCGTTGTTTGGAACAGATTTAAGTGTTGCCGAAGTACAAGAACGTATCCGCTACAGTGATTTCATTCACCTCTTCTTTTATGATGAACAGTTGATCCCAAAAGAACTCTTAGAAAAAGAGAGTACACAGCAGAAAGCATTTTATAGAAGTTATACTGCTTACCATAAATTGTTGGATGAAAAAGAGCTCTTGCTAAAGGAAAGAGAGAATTGGAATAAGAACATAAGTCTTAGTGAGATACAAGGCTTTCTTGATTTTTTTGAAAGTGAAAAAGGATTTAGATTTTCGCATTTTAGGGTAAAGAATAAACTAAAACGACTCACCGAGTTACACTATGAAGCAATTCCTGGTGGACTCCAGAACCTAAAACGTTTAGAAGAAGTTGAGGCTAAACTCGTAGAGCTTAAAGCCAAACTAAGAAAGCAGCACTTGCCCGAAGACATCAAGCATTTAAACAGTTATAAAAATACGATAGACAGAAGTAGAAGTGCAGATGTGAATATTGTAAAAGTAATAGCTGCGATGTCTGATGCTGAACGTATTGATTTATATCAAAAAGCAAAAGAATACAATGCGCTAAGGCAGTTTTTTAAGATTTACTTTCAAGAAATTTCAGCAGATGCTAACTGTACAGAACATTGTAATGAAATTTTGAATGCGCTTCCTTTTTGTAAAGCAGTTTTACCAAGAATTCAAAATCTAGATAAGGCAGCACGCTATGCTTATGTCAACTATTCGGATATAGAAGAGATAGAAATGGCGGTAGTCAAAACAGCTTGGTTAAAGTTTAAACACCTCAACCCTGACTTGTCTACTTTTGACGGAGAAGCGTTGAATTATGGTATTGAAAGAATCGCAAAACACATTGCAGAAGAGCAAAATACTTTTTCAGCAGTACTTAAAGACAAGCAAAAAGAAAAGTTCGAAAGCTATAATACCTTGTTAGCAACGCCGGCAGCGAAGTTAGATGAAGCCAAAAAAGCCCTGAAAAAAGAACTGCGAATAGGTAAGAAAATCCTAATCAATGAGTTTGGGAAATCCAGAAGTCACAAGAGTTTATTGGAGCTCATGACCAGCGAAGCCAAACATTGGTTAAGGGCAATTCAACCACTGTTTTTACTCAATACCTTTCAAGTTGCAGATACTTTGCCTTTGGAGCAAAATCTGTTAGACCTATTGATTTTGGATGAGGCTTCACAAATACCTATGACTCATGCGCTGGGAAGTGTTCACAGGGCCAAAAGATGTCTGATAACAGGAGATTCTCAGCAGATGTCGCCAAGTTTGTACTTTGAAAGGGATACAGAGGAAGGGGATATTCTCCACCAAGCAAGTTTTCAGTTGAAGAATTTGCATTTGCAACATCATTATAGATCTAAGCATAATGCATTGATAGATTTTTCTAACCGTAATTTTTACCAGAGCAGTTTACAAGTTTTTCCAGGTCCTGCAACGCAAGCACCTGTTTTGGAGGTGAAGGATGTACCCGGTGTTATGTTGGAGAAAGGAAACAAAGTAGAAGCTCAAGCTGTGGCTGACTATATTGGAGAACTCCTAGCGGCAGGACAAAAAGATTTGGGTATTGTATGTTTTAATGATAAACAAGTGAAATTGTTGAGCAAGACCCTTTCTCCTGAGCAAATGATGTACTTGGAAGATGACCAGAACAATTGCTTTATCAAAACCTTGGAAAAAGTACAGGGAGATGAATGCAGGCACCTGATTATATCAACAACCTATGCACCGAACAAAGAGGGTGAGTTTGCCATGCGTTTTGGTCCTCTAAATAAGGTGGGTGGAGAAAAACGTTTGAATGTATTGATGACACGCGCACAAGAACGCATTACTTGTTTTAGATCCTTTAAGGCGCAAGACATGAAGTTGAGTGCAAATACAGGTGTTGAAACTTTGCGCAAATTGATGAGCTATCTTGAAGCACATAAGGACAAAGACGAATTGATGCTCCCGCAACATTTGGAACAAGTTTCGGAAAGTGAACTTTGTGTGGATGTGAAAAAGTCGAGTGAATTAAGCGCTCGAGAATTCTTAACTCAGCACATGGTTTTAAGTAACAGAGGTTGGAGCTTAAGTTATAGATGCTAGGTGTTATCATTTAAAAAATTGAAAGACTACCTCCACTGAAAAAATCGTTTAGCATGCCTCCTTCTGGATAAGCTAAATACATTATGTATAATGCCTCCTAGGTTTCCGAGCGGAGTCGAGGAGTCGTAATTAAAACAGAGTGGAACTATTGCCAAATAGCATGAAGTTTACCGAATCTAAAAAACCTTTAGCAAATATTTAACAGTCCAAACCTCATAGCCTTCTCGCGCCCTAAGGACTTTTTATTATTTTAGGTGTCCCAAGATTCTACAAAAGAAAAAACATGAGTAAAATACTGATCATAGACGACGAAAAAAGCATAAGACGAGCGCTACGCGAAATTCTAGAATTTGAAGATTTTGAGGTGGATGAAGCCGAAAATGGAAAAGAAGGAGTGAAGTTGGCGACGCAACAATACTATGACATCATTTTCTGCGATATCAAGATGCCCTTGATGGATGGAATGGAAGTATTGGAAGCTTTTAGAAAGGAGAAAGTATTGAGTCCTGTGATTATGATTTCTGGACATGGAAACATAGAGACAGCTGTAGAAGCAATTAAAAATGGTGCCTTCGATTTCATTGAAAAGCCCTTGGATTTGAACCGTATTTTGGTAACCATTAGAAATGCGAAAGACAAGAGCTCTTTGGTAGAAGAAAAGGAAGTGTTAAAGAAAACGGTGCGTAAATTCAAAGGTTCATCTATCATTGGTGAGACGCCTGAGATTTTAACGATCAAAGAAATGATAGAGAAGGTGGGACCTTCAGATGCGCGTGTTTTGATTACAGGTGAAAATGGAACGGGAAAAGAATTGGTAGCGCGTTCTTTACACGACAACAGTTCTAGAAAAGAGGAGACTTTCATAGAAGTGAACTGTGCAGCCATTCCTTCTGAATTGATAGAGAGTGAATTGTTCGGACATGAGAAAGGATCCTTTACTTCGGCAGTAAAGCAGAAGAAAGGGAAGTTTGAGTTGGCTTCAAAAGGTACCTTGTTTTTAGATGAAATTGGAGACATGAGTGCTTCGGCTCAGGCCAAAGTTTTGCGTGCTTTGCAAGAAAATACTATACAACGCGTGGGGGGTGAGAAAAACATCAAAGTGAATTGTAGAGTCTTGGCGGCAACCAATAAAGATTTGAGAAAAGAAATTGAAGCTGGTAATTTTAGAGAAGATTTATACCATAGGTTGAGTGTAATATTAATGCACGTTCCTTCTTTAAATGAGCGCAAAGATGATATTCCATTGTTGGCAGAGCACTTTATGACTATGGTGTGTGCAGAACATGGTATTCCAAGAAAGAAGTTTTCTGATGCAGCGCTCAAAGCCTTGCAAGAGGTGAACTGGACCGGGAACATTAGAGAGTTGAGAAACATCACCGAAAGGTTGATTATTTTATGCGGAGACGAAATCTCTGCAGAGGATATTACCACTTTTGCCAATCCTAAGAAATAAAAGAAGTAAAAGTCTATATATTAAAGTCCTGTACACTGCGTATCGGACTTTTTTCTTTTGTGGACTGTCATTGCTGTCACTGTTTGTGGGTAAATTTGAAATTGGAGATTCAAAAGTCTACCCGACATGCTAATCTGGTGTATAGTCAAGTTTCAAAATTCAAAACCTTGGTAATTCCATAAATCCTTCAATTGTTGAGTTCTATTACGACTAAATTGTCATCCTTTGATTGATAATCTCTAGGCATTGACTTACATTTGTAGCCATACATTTAGCAATCAAACCCTACTTAGGGAGTCAATTGGAAAAAGGGATATGAAATTCGGAACAAAGGCTATTCATGCAGGACTGGAACCAGATGAGGCAACCGGTGCAATTATGACACCGATTTATCAGACCAGTACCTATGTTCAAGAAGCGGTAGGGAAGCATAAAGGCTATGCCTATTCACGATCTCAAAATCCTACCAGACATGCTTTAGAGCAGAATATCGCAGCTTTAGAAAATGCAAGATTTGGAGCTTGTTTTGGTTCTGGAGTTGCAGCAATTGATTGTTTAATCAAAATGCTTCAACCTGGAGATGAGGTAATATCAACCAACGATTTATATGGCGGTTCTTACCGTTTGTTTACAACCA
>NZ_JAWWCF010000070.1:0-13523 GCF_033720595.1 Lishizhenia sp.
ACCACGTTCATTCCATCCATCAACGGTCCCTCTATTACTTGAATTGGGCGATCAAACTTTTGTCGGCATTCTTCCGTATCTACTTCAATGAATTCTACAATTCCTTTTACTAGTGCATGTTCAAGTCTCTTTTCAACAGTAGTTTCTCTCCAAGATAAATCCTTCTCCTTCTTTTTCCCATCCCCTTTAACTGTATCTGCGTACTCTAATAAACGCTCTGTTGCATCGGCTCTTCTGTTGAGTAAAACATCTTCTACATAGGTAAGAAGTTCTTTATCTATATCGTCATAAACTTCTAGCATAGAAGGGTTCACTATTCCCATATCCATTCCATGTTGTATTCCATGGTATAAGAATGCTGAGTGCATGGCTTCACGTACGGTATTATTCCCCCTAAAAGAGAAAGAAACATTGGAAACCCCTCCCGAAACATGAGCTCCTGGGAGGTTTTCTCGTATCCACTTGGTAGCTCTAAAGAAATCTAAAGCATTGTTATTATGTTCTTCCATTCCTGTAGCGACAGGAAAAATATTAGGATCAAAAATGATGTCTTGCGGTGGGAAATTTACTTCATTCACTAAAATATCGTAAGACCTCTTACAAATTTCCACCCTACGCGCATAGCTATCAGCCTGACCTTCTTCATCAAAGGCCATCACAATAACTGCAGCACCAAACCTTTTAATCGTTTTCGCTTGATGAATAAAATTGGCCTCTCCTTCTTTGAGCGAAATAGAGTTCACCACTCCCTTACCTTGAATACATTTTAATCCAGCCACAATAATTTCCCATTTGGAAGAATCTACCATGATTGGAACGCGAGCAATATCAGGTTCCGAAGCGATTAAATTGAGGAACTTAGTCATGGCTTCAACACCATCCAACATTCCTTCATCCATATTTACATCAATAATTTGCGCACCACCTTCTACCTGTTCAAGGGCAACGGACAATGCTTCCTCGTAATTATCTTCTTGTATGAGTCTTAAAAATTTACGAGACCCCGTAACATTTGTACGCTCACCAATATTTATAAAGTTGGCAGCCTCATTAACGATTAACGGTTCTAATCCCGATAATTTTAAAGGAGGTAAATTATTCGTTTTAGACATTGGCTTTGATTCTTCTAGGGTTATACTCTTTTGCTAGATCTGCAATTACTTTTATGTGTTCTGGCGTAGTTCCACAACATCCTCCGATGATATTCACCAAACCTTCTTCTAAATATTCTTTGATTTGCTCTCCCATGATTTCTGGCGTTTCATCGTAAGCTCCAAATTCATTCGGTAAACCCGCATTGGGGTGAGCACTCACGTAAAAGGGTGCTTTTTTATCTAACACTTGCAAATATTGACGTAAGTCTGAAGCTCCTAAGGCACAGTTCAAGCCTATGCTTATTAGAGGCATGTGCGACATTGAAATTAGGAAGCTTTCTGTCGTTTGTCCGGTAAGTGTTCTTCCTGAGGCATCTGTAATTGTACCAGATACCATGATAGGCAATTCTACAGCCAACTCCTCAAAAACTTCATCGATGGCAAACAAGGCAGCTTTTGCGTTCAAGGTGTCAAAAACAGTTTCTACCAACAATACATCCACTCCGCCATAAATTAAACCTAGTGTTTGTTGTTTGTAGGCGACCACCAATTGATCAAAAGTTATTGCTCTATATCCCGGATCGTTTACATCTGGAGAAATGCTTGCAGTTCTGTTGGTTGGACCAATAGAACCTGCAACAAACCTTGGTTTATTTGGTTCTTTCGTGGTGAATTCATCTGCTACTTCACGTGCTAATTTTGCAGAATAGTAATTGATATCATCTACAAAGTTTTCCAAATGATAATCAGCCTGAGCAATAGTGGTTCCTGAAAAAGTGTTGGTTTCACAGATATCAGCTCCAGCTTGAAAGTAAAGCTCATGAATTTCTTTAATGATATCTGGTCGCGTTAAAGAAAGTAAATCATTATTTCCCTTCAATGCAGATGAATGTTCCTCAAACCAATTGGTTCTGAAGTCATCCTCCGTTAGTTTATGCCTTTGTATCATCGTACCCATCGCACCGTCTAATACGAGTAAGCGCTCTTGCAACAAGTTTTTAATTAAGGTACTTGTCGATGTAATTCTTTCTTTATCTGCGTTTGATAAGGAAAGTTGGGTAATATCAATTTTCTTCATAGTCTAAATTTAGTCTATGCAACCCCACTAATAACCAGAAATAATATTGAATCAATACTTATTTTCATCTATTAAAATAGACTGGAATTAGCACCGAAATCGATTTGAAATCGAAAGGTTGCTAAGGTATCATCGGGCCATTCCCTCCTCCTTTCTTAATAAGTTTATGTTTAAGAACTTAAAACAAATATAATTTAAAAAATCACATAAGATTATAATCCATAAAAAAAGGAGTTCGATATGAACTCCTTTGTCTTTTATGCTTCCGGTGCAAGTCTTAAAACTACACCGTCTAAATCATCGTTTATATGTAATTGACAACCCAATCTACTGTTGTCTTCTACGTGGAATGCTTGATCTAACATATCCAATTCATCATCCGATTGTTCGGGTAATTCGTGATCGCTTTCCAAATAACACTGACATGAAGCACACATTGCCATACCTCCACAGGTACCTTCTACTGGCAATTCGTATGACTTACATACTTCCATGACATTCATGTTCATATCCGTAGGAGCTTCTAACTCATGAGCCACTCCTTCTCTATCAATAATTGTGATTGTAATTGTATCAGCCATTTTCATTAATTGTATCACAAAATTAATGAAAGCTCTGTATTATTCTTTGATAGAAGTCAATTATGTCAACAAAATATTAAAATGACCAAACATCATGTTCTATCTTTCTTATTTGTGCAGTAATTTGTGCTGCTTCCTGTAAAGCATCAACCCCTGATCTATAGGTTTCAATACCTCTATCGTAAACATTACTTTGTTTCACTATAGTTGAAGCAAATCTTCGTTTCCAAAATAAATCATCGTAGCTCATCCATTGCGCATCATTTTTAGGATTATACGCTAAATAATTGTTGAAGGCATACCTACATTCTGGAAAATACAGCCAGAACAATTCTTTTTTACCCGTTACTGTTCCACCGGCATCCCTAATATATATTTCTGGTGCGATACCTATGATTCTTACATCCATCACAGATGTTTCCTTATTAAAAAACCAATCCTCCTTTAACTTATAGGATACTATATCTTTAGAAGTGTAAGGTATCATTTCTCTCGGAGGGTAAACCAATTCTCCTTTTTCGTTTAACGAATCATAACCATACATGTCCTTATAAGGAATGTCTGATTCTTCTCCAAACATATACAAGTAATACGATAAATTCTCTCTGTAAACAGCATCTGAGTCATAATTCCCACCCTCTTTGGGTAAAATTGGATATTTGAATTGATCCCCATCAGTAAATGTATAGGCTACCGGATTGTAAGGGCTGTACACAGTAATATTTCCCGCAAGGATTTCTGTTTTGATTACCGTCCACAAACTCCAATGCGTATTATGTCTTATCCAATTACCTTCACTATCGTAGCTATCTAGTGGATAATACAAACCGAGATTCATTTTCTGTCTTAAATCAATGCTTCTCCAAACACGTTTACTCCATACAATATCAGCCTCTCTATTATAATCATAGGGAACTATAGCCTTTGTTGGAATGGTGGTTCTCATAAATGGACCATCGATAATACCATTGTTTACATTCACTGGACCTACTTGAGCTTGAAGAGGTAAACTAGAACACAAGAGTAAGGTTCCGATTGCGAGTTGGATGAAATTTTTCATATTCTATTTTTTAAAATAATACTTTGACTTATTTCTATAACCCAATCCTCTTACTCCGTTACACGAAATGTATAGACACAAAAAAGGGGAAGTTAAAAACTTCCCCTTTTTCAAATATTTAGAATTCCTTAGAACGACCAAACATCGTGTTCAATATTTCTAATTTCTTCTGTAATCTTTTGTGATTCTAATAAGGCATCAACACCTACTCTGTATTTTTCAATGTCTCTATCGTAAGCGTTACTTCTCTTATCTATAGTAGAAGAGAATCTACGCTTCCAGAATAAATCATCAAAACTCATCCAACGCGCATCATTATGCTCATTGTATACGAAATAGTTATTGAATACATATCTACACTCTGGGAAATATAACCAGAACAACTCTTTTTTACCTGTGATAAAACCATTGTTGTCTTTTTCAAAAATTACTGGAGCAATACCAATAATTCTAACATCCATAATAGATCTTTCTTTATCCAAGAACCAATCCTCTTTCAGTCTGTACTGAACGATGTCTTTAGACATATAGTAGTTTGTATCACGATCTGGGTAAACCAAGTTCCCTTGAGCATCCACAGAATCCCATCCATCAACTGCAGTAAAAGGAACATCTGACTCCTCTCCAAGCGTTGCTAAATAAAGATTTATTTCATCTCTGTACTTCGCATCTGTATAGTAGTTTTTACCATCAGCTGGAAGAATAGGGTATTTGAACTGATCACCATCTCTCATGGTGTACAATAAAGGATTGTAAGGAGAGTATACCGTTAAGTTTCCTGCTAAAATCCCTGTTCTAATGATTGTCCATAAACTCCAACGTGAAGCATTTCTAATCCAGTTCCCTTCAGAATCAAATTCATCTAATGGGTAGTATAGGGTATGGTTCATCTTCTCGCGAAGATCTATCGTTCTCCACACACGTTTACTCCAAATAACATCCGCCTCTCTAACATATTCGTAAGGAATAAGTCTTTTAGTTGGGATATTCGTTTGGATATAAACTCCATCGATGATACCTGTTTCTGGTCTTGTATGCAAGGGTCCTGCATCAACTTGCGCCGCTACACTACCTACTAAACACAGTACAGATAAAACACTAACAATTAAACCTTTCATATCCTTTATTCTTTATTTTATTGAATCGTGAAACTCATGTTTCTTCTTCTTGTAACTCCGTCTGGACCAACAACTCTTGTGTTGATTTGAACGATAGCTCCAGAAGGTGCTTGTTTCAACAAGCTTTGTGCAGCTGTAATAGAAGCTCCCGTACCTTTAACTGGACGAGGTGCACCTGCTACAGATACTTCCCAAGATTTTACCGTAAACTTAACTCCTGTTAACGGTACATCTGGTCCGTAAGAAGCGAATAATCTTGTTGCAGCTCTTAATGCACTCTTAGATGCTTTAGCTCCAGACTCGATTGATCCTAACTTCAATTCTGGGTTTGGTAATGGTCTAGCTTCAAACTCAACTGTGTTCAAAGTTACACTCTTATCACCTGAGATACCAACGATAGAAATAGAAGCTTTACCTCTAGATCTTGGTTTTGCAATCCAGTGGTCTCCTTTTTTAGTAAGACCAACATTGTTTCCAGCTTTCAAGTTAAACGAGTTAAATCCTGAAGCCGCACCTGTTACTTTGTTATCGTAACCGATGTACAAGATACGCATATCTGGTAAAGAAATCTCTCCTGAAGGAGCTCCAACTTCGTAATCAAATTTCCAAGGTTGAACCGCTTCAGTACCATTTTTCTTCTTAATAGCAATCGTACCACTCAATTGTTTTGGTCCAGCTCCATCCGCTTTCACTTTGATGTAACCTTTACCATCACGGTAAGTAACGTTTACTTCCTTTGGCTCTTGTGTAGAATCAGTTGTCCAAAGTACTTTTGGTGCTTGGTACTCATCGTACGCAGCCATCAATACTTGTAACTCGATGCTATCTCCATTGTTGAAGTAGTTTGAACCTGCTGTTGCCAACGGCTGAATTTTGTTGAATGAGTACTCAGAAGAACCAATTTTAGTTCTCAAGTGCTTCATTGCCATTGCTTCTGCTGTTCTTAACTCTTGCTCAATTGAAGACAATGTTGCCAATGCCGCTACAATTGGAGCGTGGTCAAATGTTCTACCTACCCAGTGAATGTTTTTGATCTCACCGTTGTGAACGTCAGCTCTTTCTACCTTTGTTAGCTGAGAGTAGATTTGCTTAACGATATTTCTATCATCCAAGTAAGTCTTTTTAATTCTCTCATCAATTTGAGCTGAATCTAAAGATGATACGTTCTCTTCTCTACTTGCATCAAAAGTATACTTCTGATTCTTGTTAGAAGAAGCTTCAGCAAGAATTCTTACTAAATCATCTCTGTAGTTATTCATCTCATTCCACAAACGCATTCCTTCACGCTTTGGGTCCGGAGATTTAATTTCTGGTCCAACCATAACTTCCATAGGAACATCATAGTTATCTTTTCCATTCACCTTCTCAAGGTTGTAAACAGTTCTTTCGTAAACTGTTCCTTCATCCTCGATAGACTTAATCGCTGAAAGATCCTCACCAGTTTTTGTCAACATTTCATCTCTCATCTCGTTTAACATCTCGATTTTACGATTTGTTAACGCTTTGATTGAATCCGCTGCCGGTAAGTATTTCTTCGCGGCCTTCATTCTCCCTGGTTCGTCAGTGTTTGTAGCCATATCTTGAATTCCGATATAAGCTTCATTTCCTTGTCCAGCGATAGTAAGTGTACCGTCTTTAATGTTATTGTCAAAAGTAACGAAGGCATCTAAAATGGTCTTCGACACGTTCAACGCCAGAAGTGCGGTCAGTACTAAGTACATCATCCCGATCATCTTCTGTCTTGGGGTTTCTTTTCCTCCTGCCATGACTGTTTAAATTTTTATAGTTTCTAATTAATTAATGCGCCGTTACAAATAAGTAACAACCGTATTTACTAAATATTAACCTTTAGTGATCGTCATAGCTTTTAACATGTTACCGTAAACTGAGTTTAAGTCAGTTAAGTTCTTAGATAACATTGCCATATTTTCTTTGTATAATTTTGTATCCTTAGCAGAATCTGAAAGGTTTTGCATCATTTCAGTTACTTGTGCTTGGAATTTCTCAGTTGCTTCTAAGTGAGAAGAAGAACCTTTCAATTGCAATTCGTAAACATTGTTCAATGCAGCTAAGTTTTTAGAAACTTTTTGCATTTGCTCACCGAATGACTCACCTTCTTTTTGAGTTGAAGTCATACCTGCGATTGAAGCTGAAGCTCTTTCGTAAGACTCAGACAATTTAGCAACTCTATCAGAAGCAGATTTTAAGCTATCTACGTAAGAATCTGTAGCAGCTGCTGCTGAAGTAACTCCTTTTAATTGTGCTGCGTTATCTCCTAAAGCTCTCATTCCATCTCCTAAACGCTCTAATAACGCTCCGTCGATTTTAGCTTCTTCTAACATTTTGTCTAACTCAGCTGTAACACCAGTTCCTCCTGAAACACCACCACGGCTTCTTCCAGCTACTGGTAAGTTATCGTGATCAAAATCATCTTCATGACCTAATGCTAACTCTGGGTATACCAATTCCCAGTTTGGATCTTCGTGTATTGGCTCAAATGCCGAGAATATGAAGATAATTGCCTCTGTACCCAAACCAATGATCAACATTGGACCTGCACCTGGCCAGTGCATGATTTTAAATAATGCACCAACAATTACCACTGCCGCACCGAATCCGTACAATTTCGCCATAAAGGCTTTCCACGCTTTACTTCCTGGTTTCATAGTTTTCCTTTTGTTTTTAGTTTACTCTCTCCGCGTAACCACCCTTAGAGAGAGGGATTATTATTTGTTTTGATTTGTTTGCTTATCTCAATTGAAGATCTTGATCTAACTCTTCTCCTCCTTCAGCATCAAAATCTCTACCACCTCTACCAAGGTGAGTTTGAACTGATCTTGTACCGATGTATGATTTCGCTGTATCTTGGTATTCATAAGTTCTTGTACTTGTTTGCAAGTAGTAACCTATGTCTTTCCAAGAACCTCCTCTAATTACTTTACGTTTTTGTGATGGTGGATCCCAATCCATTGCATCATATCTGTAATCAGAACTTAAATCATTAGAGAATTCGTACATAGACTCGTCGTAAGCAGTTTCACACCACTCTGCAACGTTACCCGCCATACAGTATAATCCCCAACCATTCGGGTTGTAAGAGTATGCTTTCACCGTGTAGAAACCTCCATCTTGGAAGTAACGTCCACGCATTGGCTTAAAGTTACCTAAGAAACATCCTGACTCATTTCTAATGTAAGGACCTCCCCATGGGTAAGGAGAACCATCCAAATCTCCTCTAGCAGCTCTTTCCCACTCAGACTCATTCGGCAATCTGAAATCAGATACGAATACTTCTCCCATAGATACTAACCATGAGTTCAACAATTGCGTTCTCCATACGTTAAACGCTTTTGCTTGTGTCCATGTAATACCAACAACAGGGTAGTTATCATAAGCTACGTGCCAGAAGTACATTTTTGATTGATCATCATTGTAAGAGTACGTGAAATCACGAATCCATACTAATGTATCTGGGTATACTTGAATCTCCTCATCGATAATGAAACGTTGACGGTTTTCGTGTCCACGAATTGCATTATCCTGCCCTTTTTTGTTGAAGTATCCTAAATCCAAGTCTTTACCTTGTGGATCCTTCGTAAATGGGTGTTCTGGAGTTTTCAAAGTTCTGTGATCCTCATCCAATACCGCACCTTGGTAATCCTTACCATCAGGCTTGATGTGAACCTCACCTCTTCTGGCAGCTTCACGCATATCAATCCAGTAGTACTTGAATCTCAATTTACGCGTATCGATTTCTTTTCTTTTGTAGTATCTCTCAGACTGAGGGTAATACATATCAATTACTAAAGGAACGATATCTGGATTTTCGTAACTGAATTCTTTGTCCCAGTTTAATCCAAATTGCTCTCTAGAGAAAATACGATCAGATGGGTCATAATCTACCCACTCCAACGCACCTTCATCGAAGTACATATCTTGGTAATTGATGAATTGCTCAGCTTCTTCATCATCACTCAATCCCTCGTAGATTTTTTCACGAGCAATAGAGTCACGCACCCAGTATACAAACTGACGGTACTCATTATTTGTAATCTCCGTCTGATCCATATAGAATGCAGGAACGGAAACTGTCTTAGCTACCGTTTGGTGCATAAATGGTACATCTTGATCACTTTGTCCCATAGTATAAGAACCAGATGGAATGTATACCATACCTAAAGGAATTTCAGGATAATACACACCACGATTCATTACACCAGTTAAGTGACCTGTCCTCGTGTTACACGATATTAAAATCGCGCTAACAAAACCTAATAACAACAGTTTTTTCATTCTACCTCATTTTATTTTCCGAATCTCATCAACTTTCTACAGGATCAATTGGGATGATTATAACGGAAACAATGTATATATGGTTACAACAATTTCTAAATAATCTTTATTTCTACAACCATCTAGGGTTAATTGTAACCTCTCTTGGTGGTGGTGGAATCATGTAACAGTATTTCACCATTAATTCGTGAGACCCCCAAGAATTTGTTCTCAATTTATTTACAGTAGCATCGTAAGAGTAACCTACGTTTAAGTTAGGAATCACATCAATCATCCCTAACATAATAGCAACTGCGTCGTTTGCTCTAAACGTTAACCCACCGTAAAATCTATCTTGATACAACGCGCGCACATTCACATCTGCACTCGTTTTCACTAAATCTGTTCGTACTAAAACATTTGCCTCTAAGTCGATATCTTGTGCAATTAAATCCTCAAAATACTTACCTCCCATTAAATAGAAGTGACGAGACATTGAAAGTCCAATTGCTGTATCGAATTGTGCTGCATTCAAGTGAACCCCTGAAACACCTGCATAAAAATTCTTGTCCGAATGGTAGTAAACTCCAAAGTTCATATCCACATTCGTCTGAGAATAACCAGTAGTATATAACAAAGGGTCTATACCTGCTGGGAATTGTGTTTGTGGTGTTACCCATGTAGGAGTATTACTCATACTTGAAATACCAATACCTAAACCAATTCCTAATAAATCTCCATTTGACAGCGGCTGGTGATACGCGTAATTCAACACTACGTTGTTTTGACGGTAAAAACCAATCGCATCATGGTAAAAAGAAATACCCGCTGCACTTGGGAAGAAACGCTGAAGGTTTGCTTCAACATTGAGAACGGCAGAGTTTGGAGCTCCATTCACTCTGTCCCACTGATTTCTATAAATCGATGTAGCACAAACTGTGTTCTCTGTTGTTATCCCTGTTGCACCTGGGTTTAAACTCATTTTATCAAAAATAAAGTGAGTCAACAACTTTTCTTGCTGAGCGAAAGATGTCCCCGTTAGGCACAGGAGCAATGACGCTACAAAAAGTAATCTTTTATCCATAATATCAAATAGTTAGCACAATTTATTCCCATGGCTCATCTAAAAAAATGGACCAATAGGCGACTAAAATAATTAAAATTATCTAAAAACAGCCAATTTTAACAAATTTCAATCTACAATCATGTTGGTTTCAACACATCGTTGTTAATACTAACGGGTTAACTCAATAAAAGTTACAACTTAAGAAAGCTTCTGGTAAGTAGACCACCATAAATCGGGGATCTCATTTTGCATCGCATCTTGATAGGTTTGATACGAACAAGGAACCATGTGGTGCCTAACATACTTATTCCCTTTTGTTTGCGGATACGGCACTTCCATCCACCATCTGCCTGACTTATCACTTTTTAAGAAATTAATTTCTGTATCGATTTCTTCTAAATAAACTTTAAATCGGAAATAATTTTTGGTTGTTCCAATCGGGAAATCTCCAAAACGAGCTGCATAACCATCTACAAAATACCAGATGATTTGCGCCAATAATGCATCGGCAACTGCACTATCTTTTCCTCCCCAAACATTAAAAATCCCGAAAGAACTTAACTTGTCTGACACACCCGCGTAACGTGCAAGTCTACACATTTCATTCGCGAAAAAGCCATTCGGATGTACATAAGAAGAAGAGTTTAACTCACTCGCTCTCAAACCTTCCACATCCAAACTCAAGATATCCGTATTCCTCAATACTGGTTCAGCTAAAGTGATATCTGTATTCAAAACACCTAACCTATGAACATCAAAAAACAACTGTTCAAAAAGATCAAAAGTTGAGGTGGGGTTATAATGGGCCTGACACCCTAAATTGCTAAAGTTAAAAAGGTAATTGGGCTGATGCAATACAATATGACTCAACCAACCATTTTTATCAATTGCACCCTCTCCTGTACCCAGGTCCAACTTCGCATCTATGGTTGTTAAATTCACAAATTGCTCCAAGTCTTCGTACGCCTTGTACAAGGCATAAGTCAAATCTTGAGATCCACCTATAACAATGGGCACAATATCTTTCTTAATCAACTCTTGCACAGCACTAGACAATGCAAAAAAAGTATCTGTATACTTCTCTCCAGGTAACAGATTTCCAAGGTCGTACATTTTAAAATTCCATGAGGCAGCTGGAAACAACTTGTACAATTCTTTTCTAAAAGCATCCGTACCTTTCGGCATCACTTCGCTTACACTTCTGTATTCTGGACAATAAATTAAGGCTACACCTTTCTCCTTTAATTCAGGAAAATTATCGGGCGTATGTATCTCAACATTATTTAATAGGTTGGCTTCTTCTTCTACAAATCCATCAACGGCTATCCCCTGAAAATAAATTGAAATATCTTTCATAACTGTGCTTTGTACAAAACTACACAAGACTTCCACTAACTTAACGCACCATAAAAAGTAAAAATCAAAGGTTCAATGTTAGTAACCTCTTAGCCTCTATTTATCAGGTCGCCATTCACGGCTGTCCGCTGTAGTTACCGTGCAAAAATGTAAGTAGTAAACGCTGCTAAGCATACTTCCGGTGGTCGTAAGCTTCCCCGCCAACTACTACACCTTTTAGCCCGGCAAGCTGCCGCTACTATCCGGGGCGGAAAACTTGGACAGTTGAAGGATTCAAGAATTCAAATATTCAACAATTCAAACACTCAAACACTCAAACACTCAAACACTCAAACACTCAAGGATTTAAGGAAAATAAAAAAGTCGCACCTTACGAGAGGCACGACTTCATTTATACGTTTACAACAATCTACTTTTTCTTAGCAGTTGTTTTCTTTTTTGCGGTTGTCTTTTTAGCAGGCGCCTTTTTCTTGGCAGCCGTTTTACGCGTTGTTTTCTTTGGTTGATTTTCAGAAATCTCAATACACTGTTCGTAGGTCAAAGTTTCTGGCTCAACATCTTTCGGCAATTTGTAGTTCTTCTTCCCTATTTTAAGGTAAGGCCCCCAACGACCGTTTAACAACTGCATGGTATCATCTTCCTCAAAAGTTTTGATCAACTTCTTAGCATCTTCTTCACGCTTTAATTGAATCAATTCTATCGCCTTATCTAATTGCACCTCCATTGGATCGTCTTCTTTCAAAGAAACGAATTTACCATCGTGCTGTATATAAGGTCCAAAACGTCCAACATTAGCCTTCACTATCTTCCCTTCAAATTCACCCAAAGTTCTAGGTAATTTAAAGAGATCCATAGCTTCTTCAAAAGTAATTGTTGTGATAGATTGATTTGCTCTTAAAGAAGCAAAACGAGGCTTCTCCTCTCCTTCTGTATCACCAATCTGTACCATAGGTCCAAAACGTCCAATACGCACAATTACCTTCTCCCCTGTTTTTGGGTCTTCTCCTAAATGACGCTCACCAGAAGCTCTATCAGAATTCTCTAAAGTATCTTCTACGTTGTTGTGGAAAGGATCGTAAAACTCTTTGATCATTTGCGTCCACTCTTGTAAACCTTTGGCAATCTCATCAAACTGCTCCTCTACTTTTGCTGTAAAGTTATAGTCTAAAATTCTTCCAAAATGCTCTACCAAGAAGTCGGTAACCACAATTCCTATATCGGTAGGTGTTAGCTTGTTCTTATCTCTACCTGTAATTTCTGTTTTCACTTCTTTAGAAAGATCAGTTCCTTCTAGGGTGTAAACATCGTATTTTCTTTCTTTTCCTTCGTGCTCTATTTTCTCAACGTAACCTCTTTTTTGGATCGTAGAAATTGTTGGTGCATAAGTAGATGGTCTACCAATTCCTAACTCTTCTAATTTCTTCACCAATGAAGCTTCTACATAACGTGGAGCAGAACGCGTAAACCTTTGTGTTGCTGTAATAACATTTGCAGCTACTTTATCTCCAACGCTTACTGCTGGTAATAATCCATCCACTGTTCCATCGTCTTCATCTTCGTCTAAGTTAGACTCCAAATACACTTTCAAGAACCCGTCGAACTTGATCACCTCACCTTTTGCTTGGAAAATATCTGCTACACCTTCGGCGCCAATCTTAATAGTCGTACGCTCCAATTTTGCATTGGTCATTTGCGAAGCAATAGAACGCTTCCAAATTAAATCGTACAAACGCGTCTCGTCTGAACCCATGCTAACGCTGTGCGTCGCAAAGCTTGTTGGACGAATTGCTTCGTGGGCCTCTTGTGCTCCAGAGTTTTTATTCTTATAACGCTTCGGGTTAGAATATTCTGATCCGTAAGCTGATTTTATTTCTTTTTCTGCCGCGTTGATTGCATCA